>DATLPS010000165.1:0-28561 GCA_035535575.1 Candidatus Limnocylindria bacterium | reverse complement strand
CCGCTCCATTGATACCGGCGACAAACGCTTTTGTCTGAGTTCCCAGCGTTCCGAGGCGGATAGTGTTCGACTCTGCAGCGACCCCCTGGTTTCCTATATCGATATTGTTGTCGCCCGTGGTGAGATTGCTACCGGCGAAATTGCCCAAGGCGATGTTTTCGTTGCCGGTTGTGTTATTCACAAGTGCGCTATAGCCGTTGGCCGTGTTGTTGTTACCGGTTGTGTTGTTATAAAGCGCCCAATAACCAAGTGCCGCATTGCGATTGCCGGTTGTGTTGAAAAGCATCGCAGCATAACCAGCGGCCGTGTTGTCGTTGGCGGTTGTGCTGAAGAGCAGCGCGAAACTACCGGTAGCTGTGTTGTGGATTCCGGTTGTGTTGGAAAAGAGTGCGTCGTGACCATCGCCCGTGTTGTCGTTGCCGGTTGTGTTGTTAGCGAGCGCAGCACGGCCACTACCGGTGTTTCGGACGCCGGTTGTGTTGCTTTCAAGCGCAGCGAAACCATTGGCCATGTTTCTAATGCCGGTTGTATTACTCAGAAGCGCATCAGAACCGGTGGCCGTGTTCTCGCTGCCCGTTGTGTTGCTGTAGAGCGCATCAAAGCCCATGGCCGTGTTGTCCGTGCCGGTGGTGAGGCTGAAGAGAGCATCAGTGCCCTCAGCGGTGTTGTTGTTGGCGTAGCCTCCGTCTGGTGGTGGGATGAGCTGTGCTTGCGCCGTCGGCGAAAGTGCGAACACGGCAAGGGCGAGCGGAATGAGAAATCGACCGTATCGCAAACGCGACCGGCTCATGGGATCTCTTGCGAGTGGAGTTGTCGTTTTTGATTTCATGGGATTCTTTTTCATTTTCTTGTCCTTACATTTGGTTTATTGTTGTTTGTTCGCGCGGAAGGCCTGAGCCGACTCGCGCGTGGTTAGCTTGGCTCTGCCCATTGTGAAAGTCTTTAAGTTGCGGCTGAATTTTTCTGAATTTTTCTGAAACGACGATGCAGGCTACCAACGCTCACCTCTACGAATTCGGCGATTTCCGGCTCGACACGGGGAAACGGCTCCTGCAGCGGCTGGATGGGACGACCGTGCCCCTCACCCCGAGAGTGTTCGAAACGCTCCTCTACATGGTGGAGAATCACGATACCGTCCTCGATAAGGAGCGGCTGATGGAGGCGGTCTGGCCCGATTCGATCGTCGAGGAGAATAATCTGAGCCAGAACATCTCGACGCTGCGACGGATTTTTGGCGAAGCGCCGGGCTCACACAGATACATCGTGACGATTCCGGGTCGCGGCTATCGCTTCGTTGCCGAAGTTAGCGAGGGAACCGACAGTGGCGGTGCTACAGTGGAGGCAGAGCAAGCAACAAGGCCCACATCGCCAGAGAATCGAACGGAAGCGGCTACGGCGAAGGGTCAACAGGAGTTGCCTGGCAAAACCGGCGCACTGTCGGCGCTTGCCGTTGTTGGCGTAATTTTGCTCGCAGCTGCACTGATTTCACGTGGATCGATCGTTCAATGGCTGGAGAAACATAGGGTTGGAAGCGCAGCTCCTGCGACTTCGCCCGGCGCAGTGACTGAGCGCATCCATTCGGTCGCGGTGTTGCCGTTCGAGCCGCTCGGCCGAGATATGAATGACGAGTTGCTGGGGCTCGGCATGGCTGATGCGGTAATCGGCAGAATAAGCAGTTTAAAGCAACTTGTCGTTTTGCCGACCAGCACAGTGTCCAAATATAAGGGACCTGCAAATGATTCGCTCGCGGCGGGGCGCGCTTTGCAAGTGGATGCGATCTTGAGTGGAACTATCCAGCGGTCCGGGGACCAGGTGCGGGCCACTGTGCAACTTGTTCATGTCGCCAGCGGCCGCACTATTTGGTCGGAAAAATTCGACCAAACATTTACCGACATCTTCGGTATTCAGGACTCGATTTCCGACAGCGTTGTCCGATCGCTTGCACTTAATCTCACTATCGACGAGCGAAAGCATCTTGGAAAACATTATACCACGAACCCCGCCGCGTATGATGCGTATCTGATGGGCCTATACTTCTGGAATAAGCGATCGAGGGATGGTCTTGAAAAGGCGATCGATTATTTTGAGCAAGCTGTTGAGAAGGACCCGGATTTTGCCCTTGCCTATGCAATGATGGCGGACTGTTACTACCTGCAGGTATATTACGCGTACAACCCTGGATCAGACGCCCTTGGCAAGGCAAAGACAGCAGCCGACCACGCCCTCCTCCTCGACGATTCTATTGCGGAAGCTCACGTTGCCCGGGCAATGGTTCAGTGTTTGCAAAAAAAGGTTGGCCCAAGCATGGAGTCACTTCGCCGCGCCCTAAAGCTGAACCCAAATCTCGCTATCGCGCATGTGCGCTATGCCTGGTGCTTATTTGCGCTCGGTCAGCTAAGTGATGCTGTCCGGGAAATGAAGCGAGCCCAGGAGCTCGATCCGCTCTCACCCTCTAACAATACAGCGCTCGGAATAATGCTCGTTTTTGCGCGACAGTTTCAGAGTTCTCTGGAGTATTGTTACAAGGCGGCAGAGTTAGCCCCCAACCAGGCCGCTGTCCAAGAGAACCTGGCTATCGCTTATACCTTAAACGGCATGTATCAGCAGGCAATCGACCAATATCGTAGAGCCGGCGAACTCGGCCTTCGGAGCAAGGGAGACGTGCTCGCTTCGATCGCAACGGTTCTAATCTCTGCAGGCCGTAAGTCCGATGCGGATTCAATGATGCCAGAAATTCTGGATCTAGCCATAGCAGGTAAAGCCGACCCTTATAATGTTGCAGTATTGTGCGCCGCACGCGGTGATAAGGAACAGAGTTTCAAATGGCTCGCAAAGGCAGTCGTGAATGGTAAGCTGATGTCCGGAATCCTTAGGTATGATCCCTTGTTGGACCCCCTGCGTTCGGACAACAGATTTGCGGCGTTGCTACGGCAACACAACCCGGCTTCGCTTCTCGAGGCTCCGTAGCAAGGAAAAGTCGCTACTACCAAAGAAGGGGGCTGCGATCGTTGTCAACCTAACCAGTCGCCCTGATGGCGGTTGTTTCTCTTTGCCTGCAATAGGGAAGTCGTAGCCATGGAGAGACCGATCTACTCGCATTGTGGCCGCCGCCCCGGCCGTACCTACTTCGGCGAGGCGTGGACCGCAGCTTGGTATTCCGGTCTTTTGTGGTAATCGACAAGCCGGAATCCCCAGCTGATCAGAGTCGAAAGATCTTTGGTCTTTGCTTTTCTCTCGTTCAGGAACTTCTCAATCCTGGTTTTCAGTTCAGGTTGTTCCTCGGTTGTATCCAGGATTTCAAAAATTTCCATCGACAGCAACCAATCTTCCGGATGTTCGGCCTGCTGTGTTTCCCAGATTTCGCCCAGCCGTTCGTAGCCGGTCTTGCCCTCCCGGATCTTGCGGACCTGCGTGTAGAGGTTTTCAAGGCGCTTTCGTTTTGCGTCGGATGGTACTTTGATTGTTCGCTCCTTCGGCACGAGTGCTACCTGATTGTAGGCGTCCTTGTCTGCCGCTCCGTTAAACACGGAACTGATCCGTTCGCCGACCGCCATATCATACGTGCCCCACTCGGGGTGGAACAAAACGCGGTCACCATATTTCGCGCTGCAGTTTGAAAACGTGATCAGCAGTAATCTGCCGTCGCGACGCAAGATTTTCTCGACTTTGCCTGAGACCACAATGCCGCTGACAAACTCAAGCTTCGCCTTCCTCCCCTCGACAATCCCGAGCGCGTGCAATTGATCGTTACTCAACGACTCGGGAGATGCTGACGTTTGCTTCCATTTCCCGACCGGCGAACCAAACCCATCCTTGTGATAATCGATGCCATGCCCGTCCAGCTCCTTCTCGCGGAATGCCAGCGCGGTCTTGCCGGTTGTCCGCAGATAAATCGGAGAATTGTTTTTGTCTGTGATGATCTCCGTGAAAACGCCGCTCACTTGGAGGCCGGACGAATACTCGCAGGTCGCAACATTGTTGCACTCAATCGCTTTGCTGATGCCTTCCAGCCCGCCAACTTGATAGGCCATCTTGCTCGCAAACTCTTCGAGCACGTCTTTGAGGTGCTCAAAATCGCGGCACACAAAAAGCTGTGGCTGTTTCGTGGTAATATCGAACGCGCAATTCTGCGCGTCGATGGAGTAGGGGATCTTCTTTACCGCCGGCTCAAGACAAGAGACAGATTCCCCAATCGAGGAGAGCAAGCCTGCGCCATAAATCTTTGGATTCTCCAAAGTGCCAATTAATCCGTATTCCACCGTCCACCAGTGCAAACGGGATAGCAGCGCCATTTCAGAAGGCTCGCCTAGATTTTTTTGGCGATGCTCCACCAGCTTTTGCGCTTCCTCGACGTCCTTCGGATCCGCGTTCGGACGCTCCTTCAAGATGGACAAGTGGCGGATCGCTTGGTACAACTCGAAATCTTTTTTCGATGACATCGCTTTCGCGCCGACCTCACCGAAGCGCTGTAAATATTTCGAATATTCACGATCGACAATGATCGGTGCGTGACCCGCGGCTTCGTGCACAATGTCCGGCGCTGGCGTGTATTCGATGTGGTGGATTTGGCGCATATCGCATGCGATCACCAATACCTTGTAAGCCTGAAATTCCATGAACGCCGCCGGTGGAATAAATCCGTCCACCGCAACCGCGCCCCAGCCAATATTCGCGAGAATATCGTTCATCTCTTCAATGCGCGGGATGCGCTCAAACGAAATGCCGGTGTTGAGTAAACCCTGAAAATAAACTTTGTGCGCGTACTCGCGCAGGAAAAAAATGTTCTGGCGCATGATGAATCGCCAAACCGCGTGATCGACCGACGTGTAATCGTCGTAACGCTGATCGACTGCGAATTGGAGCAAATGTTTAGGACACGCGGCGACGGCCGCGTTGCTGTAGCTGATACCGCCTTCAGATTTCATCGGCTACCTCCTTGCGTAAAAATAAGCTATGACTCGTTTGCCCAACGGGCAAGAATGATTCCATTTAGCACACGCGCAGGTGGATCGACTTCTCCGAAGATGATGCTGATGAATCGGTGAAGGCGCAAATTAAACGGAAAAGCCGCATCATTGGCAACGCGTTGAGGACAACGCGTTCCACCTATCGTTTCGCGCGGATTACGCGCCTCGTTATCCAAATAACCAAAACGATCGCAATGAGCCATGGCGCGAGAAACGCGACCGCCACGCCGATCATGCGCAGGCTCCACATGATTGCGCCGGCGCTTTGCGCAAGTGTACGCCGCAGAGTGGCGAGCAAACCGCTCTCGTGCGAAACGATGTTGCCCTGACTGTAGACCTGGATCGAGATATCAGCCGGCGCACTCGTCTCGTCGATTTGTGTCCCCATGCGGTCCTGGCGCTGCACGCTGACGTTTTCAACTTTGCCCAGCGAATTGAGCGATTGCATGAGGGACGCATAATTTTTCATCGGCACCCGCAGCGAGATGTTTGCGAATTCGCGTCCATCCGGATCGCGGCTAAAAGTGGAACTGCGAACGCGTCCGCCTTGTTTCTCCGCGAGCGTTCGAAGGTCCTTCGCCTTTTGGTCGACTGATGACGTGCGAATGCGCAGACTGGTCTGCTGCAGTGCCTGCTCCTGTTCCTCGCGGGATATGGTGATATTGAGTTCTACTTTGTCGCGTTTGGTTCTTGCATTCTCCGACAGACCACTGCCGCCCTGCGCGATGCGCTGCGTTTGCATTTGAAAATTCTCCACGCGCCCCAATGCTTTCACGCGGGCGATGACGGCGTCGCTTTCCTCCGGCACGATTAGCATACTCAGTGTCGCGGAGACGCGTCCTGAATTGTCACGGTTCAATTGCGCGTTCGTGATCTGCACCTTTGGGGACGCAAGCGCTTTAATATCGTTGTAAATCTTCTCTACATCCGGCGCGTAAAGGGAGAGTTGGGCGCGTTCTTTTAGCAGAAACGCTGCCGGTTCTTCCATATCTTTTTCCGCAAGCCAAATCGTCACCGTGGTGAATTGCACCTGGGAATCCCAATACTTAAGTTCGCCCTGCATTTTCTCGATGTCTTCGCGCACGCGACCGAGTTCCTTTTCTACCTGGAGCAAATCGGAAACCTTACCGGTCTTCGTTTTCAGCATGTCGATCAAACGTTGTTCCATCACGTGCGCGTTCTTCAGCCGCGCATCGGTATCGAGATAGGCCTTCGTCACGTCTTCGGTGCCGAGCGTCTGGTTCTTTAGTTCGCCAAGTCCGCGAAGTTTTTGCAGAAACCGATCGAGATTTTCCGGCAACACCTTGACGACGATCTGTCCGCGCAGTTTTCCATTTACCTGCTTGTCAGAGTTCGTCGTGGCCACGTATCCATGTTCTTCGTTCGCAAAGGCAGTGATCTTTTGCACGGCATCGTCAAAGCTCACTATCTCAAGCTGGACGGTGGCGTTGCGAATCAGTTTGCGATTGGCCTGCGCCGGACCAGGCGTTTCGCCCGGCTTGGTTTCAGCTTGTTCTGCGCGGGCGAGATTCTCCGGAGTTGCGGCGACTGCTTTCGCCGCAGCAAGGCCCGTGGAACGCGCCGCGGCCTCTTTATCAAATTCTGATCGAGTTGCGGGAACTGTCGTTGGCGGCGGTGCCTGGAGTGCCAAGTCTTGAGGTCGTCCGGTGGCGAGCTCATCCGATTTAGCCAAAGAAGTGGATTGGTCTGCTCGCAGCGCTCCAGCCTGTCCTGGTTGTGCGATGAACTTTCCGCTGGCGTAGTATTCGCGATTGCCCAGCGGAGCTGCATTCTCACCTGTGAGCATTCGTCCGATTTGCACCAGCCCGAGCAAGACTGCAGCAACTGCCGTAATCTGCACCGCGCGCAGTCGGATCAAATTCGCAAACAACTTTACGACTCCCGCTGTTTCCGGGATGCGATTACGAAAACCTGCCAGCATCCGTTGTTCGAAAGCCGGGTCGGGTTTCTCATGAGTGAGAGTTTCCTCGAGGATTTTGTTCATAGTTTTAGTTTCGTGATGAGTTTTTCTGCACACGGCGCATTCGATGAGATGAGAATGCAACTCGCGTCGTTCTTGGTCGGAGAGTTCGCCGTGCAGATCGGCGGCCAGCCAGTTGTCGATTTCGTCGTGAATAGTTGCCATACGTCTAATCCATTGAAGCGAGGACGGGATGAAGCTGTTTCCGCATGGAACCGAGAGCGCGGCCGAGAATTCCGCGAAGCGCACCATTCGTGAGACCCAACGTGTTTTCAATCGTGCGATAATCCATTTCTTCGAAGTAACGCAGTGTGAGCGCAGCGCGATAAAGCTCCGGCAATGCCGCGAGCGCTGAATGTAATTGCTGATCTATCGCAGTTGTGTCGGGAGATTGGGATTCAGTCGGTTCGATTGCTTCGTTGGAAAGCGAAACGGTGTGGCGCTTGCGAAAAACATCGTGTGCCCTGTGTCGCGCGATGGTTGCAAGCCAGGCGGGAAATTTCTCCGCGTCGCGCACGCGCCAGCGCGTTTTCCAAGCTTTAACCAATGAGTCTTGCACAACGTCCTCCGCTTCCTCGCGGCTTTGCAAAATCCCGTAAGCGATAGCGAAAAGCGTCCGGCTATGCGTGCGAATGATCATCTCAAATGCCTCCCGATCGCCGTGCATGGCCGCCCGGTACTGTTCGCGTTCATTGGCATCCATTGTTTTGCGATCTACAGCCTAGACGTGTGAGGGCGCGATTCCGCGCGAACCTTTTTTGAGAAAATCAAGGTGGATCGGCTTCTCCTGAAGACGATGGCAGCCGAATCGCCGCAGGCGCAAATATCTGCCGGCAGAGCCGCATTGCTGCCAACCTAAAAGATAATCACCGCATTGCCAACGCTGACGAGATCTTTCACGCGCGCGGCGTCCCAGTTCGCGAGGCGAATGCAACCGTGGCTCGCGGCGCGGCCGATTGTCTCGGGATTGTTCGTGCCGTGAATGCCAATGCCGGGTTTGTTCAAGCCCATCCAGAGAATGCCAACGAGATTGTTTGGACCTGGCGGAAGATTGTAATAGTTCTCAGTCCGCACGCCGTAGTTGAGCATGCCTTCGTCGTAGCGGAACCACGGCCAGATGCTTGCGCCTAGAATCTTCCATGTTCCCACCGGGGCGGGTAGCGTTTTCGATCCCGGCGTAATCGGAAACACACAGACGAGCTGGTCGTGGTCGAAAACCTCCAGCAAATGCTCATATGTATCGACGAAAACTTTGCGAGAGGCGAATGCAGGATTTTCCGGAGCTTTACCCTCTGTGAATTTTTCAACTTCAAAGGGTAAAACGTTTGGCACTTTGAGAGTTTCACCGGGCTCCAAGTGCTCCCAGTTTTTGCCGGGATTAAGTTTCTGAATGTACGACTCCGCGGAATGATAACGTTCCGCGACGAATTCCAGCAGCGATGTATAAGGCAGCCATTTCAGTCGTGCTTGCTCCGCGTGGCTGCTGGGGATATCGCCGATCTGTTTCAGGTCTTCGCCCTTGATTGTGTAAGTTGTGTAAGTGACCGGAACCTGATCGAGCATCCATTGATCGACCGCGCCGGTTTTTGGCATCGCCTGCGCGTGCTTGTACGAGATTAGCGCTTTCCGGAAAAATTCGCCCATTTTCCCATCGATTTTTCCCGGCCCGAAATCGCAGTTGTCCAAAAAAATCTGCAATCGCGTAGCGGTCTCTTCATCATAATTTGGTAATGCGACCGGATAGACTCGGGGTGGGGGAGTAGATTCGTCCTCGGCGAGTGCGGAGATCGATAGCAAAGCAAGCAGGAGAATTGGAAAGCCGAATTTCATCGGCGGAAGCTATGCGCTGTGAATCCCGCCGGTGCAAATCCAGTTAAACGCCAAGGCTGTAGTGTGCGTTGTCCTCAACGCATCAATCACCTATGCAGGTACGCGTGCGGGAAGCTCCGCTGAGGACAGCGGACGCTACAACACTGGTCGTAACACCACTGTACATTCGGCTGGTAGAATCCATTGCTCTTGAGTTGCGACTGCAATGGAACCCGCTCCGCCGTAACGCGGCAAGTCGCTCGTCCACAGCCTCTCCCAGTTGCAATCCAACGGCGGCGCAAGCAGAGGTTCCGAAGCAGGTTTTACGATCTGGCGCTTTCCGAAATTAATCAGCAGCAGGCGATCGTCCTTTCCATTTGAAAAATATCTCAGAATGAAACTCGCTGGCCCAATAACGGCACCATCGATTCCGTCGGAAGCTTGTTGGCGAAAACGTGAATCTTCTCGCCGTAATTTTAGAAGATCGATGTGCAAGTCGTAAACTTCGCGATTCTTTTCACGCTCGGAGAAATCCAGTTTGCAACGGGCAAATACCTGTGGGTCATCCGGGGCAGGCAAAGTTTCCCAGGTTTCTTCTTCAGTAAGCGATAAGAATGGTGCCAACCATTCAGCACGACCTCGCCGAATCGCCTCTCGCACGGAAGCGTCGCCTATATCCGCGAAGAAAAGGAACCGGTTTGACGCGCCAAACTCTTGTCCCTGAAACAGCAGTGGCGTCCACGGCCCGAGCAAAAGAAGGGCTGTCATGGCGCGGTAGCGCGCAGGTGACGTTTGAAACCGCAATCGCTCGCCCAGGCCAGTATTTGCGATTTGATCGTGGTTTTCGGTGAAACAAACGAAAACCTCTGGAGCAATGCCGAACGCCGAAGTCCCGCGCAGTACTTTTCGCCATGACAGCGCCTGGCCTTGGTAGAGGAAGCCGTATTTCGCCGCGGAAATAAACTCCTGCGGCACGCCAAGGTAATCGGCAAAATAAGCTTCGTTGCAACCAGTTAACGCCACCACTGCGCTATGATGAAAATCGTCATTCCACATGCCGTCCAAATGGTCGCCACCTTGGTTGCGCGGGCGCGCCATCTTCGCTTCCTGAAGATCGTTCTCGGCGACGAGAATGATCGAGCGCGAGCGGGCCGCCTCCCGTGCTGCGCGCCCAACAGCGCCGATGATGTATTCGCTGGATCCATCGCGGATTGCGTGGGTCGCATCGAAACGGAAGCCGTCAAAATGAAATTCGTCGATCCAATAACGCCCATTCGTGATGAAAAACTCACGAACCGGCTCTGAATTCGGTCCATCGAAATTGATTGCATTCCCCCACTCGTTTTCTTTGTCGCGAATCAGATAGTCATTGGAGAAAGCAGCGAGATAATTTCCGTCGGGCCCGAAATGGTTGTAAACGACATCCAGAATCACCGCCACGCCTAACGAGTGCGCCCGATCGATGAGTGCATGTAAATCGTCAGGTGTTCCGTACAGATGCGAGGGTGCAAAAAGATTCACGCCGTCGTAACCCCAGCCGAATTTCCCGGGGAAATCCACGATCGGCATCATCTCCACCACGGTGATTCCGACACGCGCCAGTTCCGGCAACTGTTCCGCCGCGGCGCGCCAGGTGCCCTCGCTCGTAAATGTGCCGATGTGCATCTCGTAGATGATCTGGCCTTTCAGTGTAGTGCCCCGCCACTGGGAGTCGGTCCAGTGGAACTGCCTTGGATCGACGATGCATGAGGGGCCGTGTGGCCCGTCTGGTTGAAACCGCGATGCCGGATCGGGATACCACATTTCTCCGCCGTTTACTCGAAACCGGTAACGAGTGCCGACACCAGCACCGATAGCGCCGCAAAAATATCCATTTGGTTCGGCGTGGAGCGAGTGAAACGTTCGCTCTGATGCCGGGCCCTGCTCCACGACAAGATCAAGTTCTCGCGCCTTCGGTGCCCAGACGCGAAAGTGGGTTTGGTTTTCGCCGATCACTTCCGCGCCAATAGGATAGCGACGATTCACACTCGACATCGAGAATTAACATGCCGCGCCTCGTTCACTTAACAACCGCGCGAGGCCGGGGTCTATAGAGTGCGCTGTCCTCAGCGCATCCGAGGTGGACTGTAGCCGCTTCCCCTGTGGGGAAGCGTGACACTGAAGTGTTTTGAAATGTGCGCGCTGCGCGTCTCACCGAGACACGGCTACAACAGCCTTGCTTCCCGGCAATGAAAGGCTTGAAATGCTGCGCATGAATGGAACCGAGCCGAGAATCCAAATCTTCAGGCCGTTTGGTGAAGCGTTCGAGTTGATGAAGAAGATTCTGTTTCAGCCGTTCGATTTCAAAAAATGGCTCGTCATCGGTTTCGCAGCATTTCTCTCCGCTCTTTCCAGCGGATTCAGTTCCTCATTTAATCCTTTTTCGCGTTGGAGTAGTCAGCGGGATCAGAAGGCCATTGCCGAATCATTTCGAGAACTCGGATTTATCGGACAGATGGACTGGTGGATGATTGCTTTGCTTGTCGTCAGTGCCGTAATGATCCTGGCGCTGGTCCTCGCGTTGATGTGGTTGGGCGCGCGCGGTCGCTTTATTTTTACTGACTGCATCGTGCGCAATCGCGCCGCAATCGTCGCGCCGTGGAAAGAGTTTCGGGTGCAAGGAAACAGTCTGTTTCTTTTTTCATTGCTCATCGTGCTGCTCCTCATCGCATTCGTGGTCATCGGCTTTTTTGCACTCATGCTGCCGTTGATTCTTAAGGGCGGTAACGCCCAGCTGGACCTGGGGTTTTGGATCAGCCTCTCTTTATTTGTGTTTCTCGTTTTGTGTTTGGCATTCGGTTGGATGCTAGTTTCACAATTAATGGTTCCAATCATGTATCGCCAACGTTGTTCGGCCATGCATGCTTTTGCCCAGGCGATGAGATTGATGGCAACCCATCCGGGGCCAATCATCCTTTATGTTTTATTTCTTCTGCTACTCATGCTGGCCGCTGCGATGATAAGTTGCGCGGCTGCATGTGTGACTTGTTGCATCGCTGCGATTCCGTACGTCGGCACAGTCGTTCTTTTACCGATTCCAGTGACGCTCTGCGCGTTCCCACTTTTGTTTCTTCGGCAATTCGGTCCGGATTACAATGTGTGGGCAGACTCCATGCCACCGGAATTTTTGCCAATCTTATCATCGACGCCGCCTGTTCAGGCACCACCGGGGCCTTCGTTGAATCCGCCGCCGGAACCTCCCTCGTCAAACGCGTGAAATGAACGAGCCAAAGTTAGAAGTCAGAGATTGAGCGAATCGGAGAAATCTCGACGAGTGCACGGCAGTTGATTTACCGTTAGCACGGGATGCGAGCGCTAATCGCGGTTCTTCAGCACGTTTTCGTAATCGCATTTGTAAGCACGTCCACTGCGCAAACAGCCAGACCAACCATGAAGGCGATTGTGGTTCATGAATATGGCGGTCCAGAGGTTTTGAAGTATGAGGATGTGCCGCGACCCGAGCCGAAGGAAGATCAGATCCTCGTTCGGGTGATCGCGGCCGGCGTAAATCCTGTCGATGGGATGATTCGATCGGGAATGTTTGCCAAATATGAAAAAGCTGTGTTCCCAGCGATTCTCGGCGCTGACATCGCCGGAGTGGTCGAGAAGGTCGGAAGCAAGATTACGAAGTTCAAAGCAGGCGATCCCGTGTTTGCATATGCCAGCTTGAAAACTAGCGGCGGCTACGCGGAATACGCGCTAACGACTGAACATGAAGTAGCGCCTAAACCGAAGTCACTCACGTACGTTGAGGCTGCAGCGGTGCCGGTTGTCGCGTTGACCGCATGGCAGGCGTTAATTGACACGGCGAAGCTAAGCGCCGGCCAGACTGTGCTCATTCATGGTGGTTCGGGTGGGGTGGGTACTTTTTCGATCCAAATCGCCAAGGCACGCGGCGCAAAAGTGATCGCCACGGCATCGACCGCGAACCAGGATCTGCTCAAAGAACTCGGGGCCGACACGGCGATCGATTATACGAAGCAGAAATTCGAAGACATCGCGCAAGATGTCGATGTGGTGCTCGATTCCGTCGGCAAGGATACGCTGGCGCGTTCCTACGGCGTGGTAAAGAAAGGCGGATATATCGTGTCGCTCGTGGCTCGGATCGATCAGGCCGAGTTGGATGAACACGGAATTCATGGCGCGTCATTAAGCGTGGAGCCGAATTCGGATGAGCTCGCTGAAATCGGCAGACTGATCGATGAAAAGAAAATCAAAGTAATCGTTTCCCAAACGTTCTCGCTTCCGGAAGCGGCAAAAGCGCAGGAACAGGTGGCGACGGGCCACACTCGCGGTAAAATCGTCCTCAAAATTGCTGACGAACCGAAGTAGCTACCTGCGCTTGGCCTGTAGTATACAGGGTGCATGAACTGGGACGCGATCAGCGCTATCTCGCAATTGATCGGCTCGGTGGCCGTCGTTTTGTCGGTGCTATACCTCGCATTGCAAGTGCACCGGAGCACGCGTGTTGCCAGGCTGTCCACCCAAGACGCAGCCGCCACGGCTCTTCGCGATGTGACCAAGCCTTTCATGGAAAACGCCGAACTGGAACGGATTTGGAGAGTAGGGTTGGAGGACCTCGGCACGTTGAACATTCAAGAACGAACACGATTTTTCCACGCCACCTATCAGTTCCTGAAAGCGTTCGAGACAATTCATTTTCATTACGTTTACGGATTGATGGACGAGCAGCTGTGGGAAGCGTGGCACGGCCTTCTACGGCATTACGTTGCCGCGCCCGGGATCGCTTACTATTGGAAACTTCGTCCTGAAGTTTTTTCAGAACGCTTTCGCAATTTTGTTAATTCGCTCGAAGCTCCCGCCGACCAACGCACGGTAGGAACGCTGTTTGGAGAGAAACAAAAGACAACCGAGTGAGTGTCATTCTGAGCTGCGCCGACGACGAAAGATCCCGCGCCGGTGGGGAGTCACACAACCTAGCTTGTGGAGTATTTCCGGATGTCTGAAAGGTCTCTCGCTTTCGCTCGGAATGACCACGTGTGAAGCAAGACAACGGCAATCCAACCCCTACTTACACTTCCCCGGAACAGGAATAACGAATTTGCCGTCTTTCTCAGCGATGAAGTTTTCGCTTGTGCTACTTGAGCTGCCACTGGCGTCTTTTTTCTCGACCTTGATGATGAGCTTTTTGGTTGGTTTGAGTGTGAGACAAACCTGGCCCCCAGTGGGTGAGTCCATGGGTGTGGCCGCTTTTTTCGCGTCCTCCGGCGAAAGGTTAACGAGCTCGATACTGGAGATTTTCTCCCCGGCTTCGCCTGACTGCATCATTTTGTAAAAACCGACGATCTCCGGGTCGGCGCCCTGTGTGTATAGGAAGGCTTCCAGCGTCGCTGTGTCCTTGCCCTCGAATGCTTTCTTATACTTGTCGGTAAACGCCTTTTCCTGCGCGGGCGTGCCAGCTGAAATCGACACGATGATTGCGCCCAAAAGCGCGCAAGCCAGACCGGGAATTTTCATGGATTGTTTCATGCCTGCAACCTTGTTGGCCGCGTCGCAACGACGCAAGCCAATTCACAACAGAAAATCTTTGCTGATCTACGTTCCGCAGGCTATTCCACTTTGCCCGGAATTTGCCCAATGAATATCCACGAGCACCAAGCCAGAGAGTTGCTGCGGAAATTCGACGTCGCAACAACCCGTGGCAGAGTCGCGACAACGTTCGACGAAGCAGAACAAATTGCGCGTGAGCTCGGCGACGTCGATGTGGTCGTCAAAGCACAGATTCATGCGGGCGGCCGCGGAAAGGGAGAGTTCAAAAACGGATTCAAAGGCGGAGTGCATATTCGTAAGACGCCCGAAGACGTGCGGCAAGTTGCGGCCAATATGCTTGGGCAAGTTCTGGTAACACATCAGACAGGTTCGGCTGGTCGCGTAGTGAATAAAGTGTTGGTCGCCGAGTCGGCGGAGATCGCGCGCGAAATTTATCTTGCGATCCTGCTCGATCGAGAAACTGCCGCGCCTTTGATTGTCGCCAGCACGGAGGGCGGTGTAGAAATCGAAGCGGTCGCAGCGAAGTCGCCTGAAAAAATTGTCCGTGAGGCGATCGATCCGTTGGCGGGTGTGCAACCGTTCCAGACACGCAAACTGGCCAAGGAACTGGGTTTCGAATCGTCGCAGCTGAAGTCAGCTTCGAAATTGTTCGAGGGGCTCTACCGCACATTTTTGGCGTTCGATTGTTCAATGGTGGAGGTCAATCCGCTGGTCGTTACGACCACCGGCGAGGTGCTCGCGCTCGACGCCAAGTTCAACTTTGACGACAACGCGCTCTATCGACATCCGGAGATTGCGGCGATGCGAGATGTCGCGGAAGAGGACCCTCGCGAAGTCGAAGCCTCAAAACACGGTCTCAGCTACATCGGACTCGATGGAAACATTGCGTGTTTGGTCAACGGCGCCGGATTGGCGATGGCGACAATGGATATCATTAAGTTTTATGGTGGCGAGCCGGCAAACTTTCTCGACGTCGGCGGTGGCGCGACGGAAGAACAGGTGACAGAAGCATTCAAGATCCTGATCGCCGACAAAAAAGTGAAGGCGATCCTCGTGAACATTTTCGGTGGGATAATGAAATGCGATGTGATCGCCCAGGGCATCATTAACGCAGCGAAAACGGTGAAGCTGTCCGTGCCGCTCGTTGTTAGGCTAGAAGGGACAAATGTCGAGCGAGGAAAGCAGTTGTTAAGAGAAAGCGGCGTCGAGCTGATCGCGGCGGACGATCTCGCCGATGGCGCGCAAAAAGCGGTTGCTGCCGCAAGACATAGATGAGGGTGAGATCGGCAATTGCGTTCCTTGCGCTCGCCGCGACGCTTTGCGCAGAAGAGCTACCGCGCAAAGCGAAAACGCCGCGCGAAAGCTATCCAAACGTTGACGTGATTTACGACTCGGTGAAGGCGCCAGATGGAAATCGATTGCGGACGATTATTACGAAGCCACGAGGCGCGAAAGACAAACTGCCGGCCATCTTCGTGGCCGGTTGGTTGAGCTGCGATTCCGTGGAAGCGCCGGCCGATACTAAAGATGCAACGGGCATAGTATTTCGCGGCCTTGCGCAGCTTCCCGGCTTTTGCCTTTTTCGGATCGACAAACAAGGCGTTGGCGATAGCGAAGGTGTTTGCGCCGACAACGATTTCGAATCAGAGCTCGCCGGTTATCGCGCCGCTTTTCGCGCGTTGAAGAATTACGAGTTTATCGACGGCAACCGCGTTTACATCCTCGGTATAAGCAACGGGGGCGGGTTCGCACCCATCGTGCCGGCATCGGACGCAGAAAAGGCACAGGTGCACGGCTACATTTCAGTCGGCGGTTGGGTGAAGACCTGGTTTGAGCACATGTTAGAGATCGAACGGCGCCGATTCGCTTTGATGGGGAAATCTCCCGCTGAAGTCAATGAACGAATGAAACGCGCGGTCACGCTTTACTATGAGTGGTTGATCAGGGGCCGCAGCGTTCCCGATGTTCTAAAAGAGAAGCCGGAACTTGCAGAACTATGGCCTGAAGGAAAAGATCAGACGCATCTCTACGGGCGGCCGCTGAAATTTTACGAACAACTGCAGCAACTGAATCTCGCGGGGGCATGGTCGCGCGTGAGCGTGCCGGCGCTCATTTTGCACGGGCAATACGATTGGATCATGAGCCGCGAAGATCCCGAATTGATGGCGCAATGGTTGAATGCGACCCGGCCGGGCGGGGCTCGCTTTATGGAAATGCCGGACATGGGTCACACATTTCAACACTATTTGAGTCTGGCCGACGCGTTTGCGGGGAAGCAGGCACCGTTTAATCCGAAGGTGATTCGGATCCTCACAGATTGGTTGGAACAACAACAAACGAAACCCGCAGGATGAAAATCAAGGAAATCGGGTTTGTTGCTATTCCCGTAACAGACATTTCGCGAGCGCGAAAATTCTACGAAGAAGCACTTGGCTTAAAAGTGTCGGACGAAATGATGAGCGGAAAATGGGTCGAGTACGCAGTGCATGATCATACGCTGGCGATCGCGAATGTTGGCGAGCAGTGGACGCCTTCCGACCAAGGCACGGCTTCTGCACTTGAGGTCGAAGATTTCGACAAAGCAATCGAGCATTTGAAGCATCAACACGTGCGTTTTGCCGCTGAGCCGTTTGAGACGCCGTGTTGTCGCATGGCCATCGTGCAAGATCCAGATGGCAACAAGCTGATAATTCACAAGCTTAAACCTGAAAACGAGAAAGGAGTCTGCAAATGATCACAAACGAAGTGGCGTTCATTGCCATCGCGGTTTCCGATAAAGACCGGGCACGAAAATTTTACCAGGAGGTTCTTGAACTTAAACCGACTTCCACTCAGATGGATGGCGCGTGGGTCGAATATGATCTCGGCCCCACCACGATCGGGGTTGGTTGTCATCCCGCGTGGAAACCTTCGCGCGACGGCACGACGGTCGCCTTCGAAGTCAATGACATCGACGCTGCCATCGCGAAGCTCAAAGAGCGCGATGTCAGCTTCGATATCGAGAAAACTGAGACGCCAGTTTGCTGGATGGCGCAATTTCGTGATCCGGACGGAAACAAACTCGTCGTGCACAAAAGAAAACAAGAATGAATCTGGAACCCAGGAAATCAGGAGGAGTGAATCAGGAAAACAGGAAAGCAGAAAGATTCGCTGCTCTTCATGGGTTCCTGGCTTCCAGATTTTTCCCGCCTTCCTGCTTTTCTGATTCATATGTCAGTCCTGGTCAATAAAAATACACGGCTCGTGGTGCAGGGGATCACGGGAAGCGCTGGTGCGTTCCATACGCGGCAATGCATGGACTATGGCACGAATGTTGTCGCAGGTGTGACACCGGGGAAGGGCGGCCAAATGTTCGATGGCAAAGTACCAGTGTTCGACACCGTATGGGAAGCGCGACAGAAAACCGGCTGTAACGCCTCGATGGTTTTCGTACCGGCTGCCGCGGCTGCGGATTCAATCCTTGAAGCAGTCGATACCGGAGTCGAGTTGGTCGTTTGCATCACCGAAGGAATTCCGGTGATGGACATGATGCGGGTGAAGGCGCTGATGCGTGGAAAAAAATCGCGACTGATTGGACCGAATTGCCCGGGCATCATTACTCCGGGCGCGTGCAAAATTGGAATTATGCCGGGCTACATTCATAAACCCGGCAATATCGGCGTGATCTCGCGTTCGGGAACGCTCACTTATGAAGCAGTGTGGCAATTGACCTCGCGCGGCTATGGGCAATCGACCTGCATCGGCATAGGCGGCGATCCCATTCACGGCTTGTCGCATCTCGATTGCTTGAAACTGTTCAACGAAGATCCCGGGACAGCAGCGATGATTTTGATCGGCGAAATCGGCGGCTCGGCAGAAGAAGAGGCCGCCGAGTGGATCAAAATCCATTGTAAAAAACCTTTAGCAGCCTTCATCGCCGGAATGACTGCGCCACCTGGACGGCGAATGGGTCATGCAGGCGCAATTATTTCTGGAGGGAAGGGGACTGCGGCAGGAAAAATTGAAGCGCTGAAGGCTGCAGGAATCTCCATCGCCGAGACGCCCGCGACGATCGCCGATACGTTGATCGCATGCCTGAAAGCGCCATCATAAATCCCTGCTCGCAGTGCGCTGGATGAAATCGAGACAAATCCGATACGAAATCGCCGAATCAGTTAATTGACCTTGAACGATTTTGGCCCCTTCCGCCTCTCCTCTTGCTGAAGAGCAGAGGACTAAGGTGAGGGGGGTTCTCACAGCACGGCGAAACACAAACCCTCACTCTACCTCTCCCTTGTGAACGGAGAGGCGAAACGTTAAACAACCAAATGCTATGAACACACTCGCACTTATCGCAATCACATGGATCGGGAAGGAATACCGATTCCTTGGCCTGGATTGGAGTTATCTTATGGTTCTCGGCTTTATCGGGAACGCTTTGTTCTCAATGCGTTTCCTCGTGCAATGGCTCGCGTCCGAGCGGCGGGGCGAAAGCGTCATCCCAGTCTCGTTTTGGTATTGGAGTATCGCCGGAAGCGCCCTGATGTGCGTTTATTTTATTTTCCGACGCGATCCGGTAGGCATCCTGGCTTATCTGCCAAACTCTCTTATCTACATTCGCAACCTGATGCTCATCCGGAAGCGCAAGTTCGCTTTCACGGCCGCCGCACCGTCGCAACACCCACACGAAACGGGATAATGCAAGCGGCGAAGATTTTGGATGCCCCGGGCTTCTGCCGCACTGCGGCTACGATTTCTCGCTCGTCGGCTCGGCAGTTTGAGCTTCCTCTTCTTCCGCCTGACTGACCACAGGCGCGATCGCTTGAAGCTTTTCACCGTTGCGAAGGTCCATCAATTTTACGCCCATCGTGTTGCGGCCGGTCTCACGAATTTCTTTGACCCGGGTTCGCACCATCTGGCCTTTGTTCGTGATCAACATGATCTCGTCTGTTTCGCGAACTGTGAGCGCGCCAACCACATCTCCGGTTTTTTCACCCGTTCTCATCGTGATGATGCCTTTACCGCCGCGTGATTGCCGCCGGTAATCATCAAACGGCGTCCGTTTGCCGATTCCATTTTCCCCCGCGACCAGCAACGTGGCGTCTGGATCGACGATAGCGATGGCTACGACAAGATCGCCTTTCTCCGGGCGAATTCCCCACACACCGACGGTGTTGCGGCCCTGATCCCGCAGTTGTTCTTCGTGGAAGCGCAAGCTCATCCCGTTTTTCGTGATGAGGACGATCTCGTTGTTGCCGTTCGTTAGCTTCGCATCGATCAACCGGTCGCCTTCTTCAATTTGAATGGCGATTATTCCGCCGCGACGGACGTTGGCGTAATTAGAGAGATTTGATTTTTTGACGATTCCGGATCGCGTCGCGAAAACAATGTGCAGATTTTCGTCCCACGTTTGATCGACAGCGGTCGGGCCCGTGCCGGATTTTTTGGATTGGACGCGAATGGTCGCCGCGATTTTCTCATCGGGCTTGAGCTCGAGAATATTAGCGATCGAGCGACCTTTGGCGGCGCGTCCCATCTCGGGAATTTCGTAAACCTTTTCGACGTAGGCGCGTCCTGTCGCGGTGAAAAACATCAAGTAATCGTGCGTGGTAGCGGTGAAGAGATGCTCGACGAAGTCGCCTTCCTCTTCCTCGGTCGCGCCCTCGCGTGTTTGCATGCCGATGACGCCCTTGCCGCCACGTCGTTGTGCCCGAAATGCACTTACGGCCGTGCGTTTGATAAAGCCCCCATGCGTGATGCTGATGATGCAGCCCTCGTTCACGATGAGATCTTCCATATTGATCTCCGCTGCATCAGGAACGATTTCCGTCAGGCGCGGCGAACCATACTTGTCGCGGATTTCGCGCAGTTCCTTTTTGATAATCGTGAAGACGCGCTGCTCTTTGGCGAGGATGTCGCTTAAATCCTTGATGGTCTCGATGAGCTCCTTGTATTCCTTGTCGATCTTTTCGCGCTCAAGACCGGTCAACTGATACAGGCGAAGGTTGAGAATGTCGTCGGCCTGTTGCTCACTGAACGCATACCGGCCGTTCGTCAGACGCGCAGGATTGCGAATCAGAATCCCGATTTGTTCCACCTGACGCTTCGTGAATTCGAACGCTAGCAGTTTTACCCGTGCTTCGTCGCGATTGGCTGATCCGCGAATGATTCGGAGAAATTCGTCCAGGTGCGCGAGCGCGATGAGATAACCTTCGAGCGTCTCGGCGCGCTCTTCCGCCTTGCGCAATTCGAACCGCGTGCGGCGTAGGACCACTTCTCGGCGGTGCTCGATGTAGGCCGCGTTAGCTTCCTTGAGCGATAGCAGCTTCGGCCGGCCGTGGTCGATCGCCAGCATCGTCGCTGGAAACGAAGTTTCCAACGCAGTGTGCTTGTAGAGATTCGCGATAATTACCCTCGGGTTCGCGTCGCGTTTTAGCTCAATGACCACGCGCGTGTTTTCGTCCGATTGATCTCCGACATAGCTGATGTCGGTCAGCACTTTTTCGTTCACCAAGTGCGCGATGCGCTCGACCAATGTGGCGCGGTTCACGCCGTACGGGATTTCCGTAATGACTATTTGCTCACGGCCGCCCTTGAGTTCTTCGACGCCAGCTTTGCCGCGCACTTTCATGCTGCCCCGGCCGGTCTCGAAATACTGCCGGATGCCGCCCATGCCGCAAATGACGCAGCCGGTCGGAAAATCTGGTCCTTTCACGTTCTTCATCAGCTCGTCGAGCGTGATGTCCGGATTGTCGATCTGGGCGCAAATGCCGTCGATCACTTCGATTAAATTATGCGGAGGAATATTGGTGGCCATGCCGACGGCGATGCCGGTTCCGCCGTTGACCAGGAGGTTGGGAAATGCAGCTGGGAAAACGGTCGGCTCGGTGCGCGTTTCGTCGTAATTGGGGACGAAATCGACAGTGTCTTTTTCCATGTCCGTCATCAGGCCGGCGCCAAGATGAGTCATGCGCGCTTCGGTGTAGCGCATCGCTGCCGGTGGATCGCCCTCGATGGAGCCGAAATTCCCCTGGCCATCGACCAGTCGCTCGCGCATCGCCCACGGCTGCGCCATGTGAACCAGCGTCGGGTAGATCACCGCTTCGCCGTGCGGGTGATAATTTCCGCTGGTGTCGCCGCAAATTTTTGCGCACTTGCGATGCTGGCGCCCGGGAAAGAGCGACAAATCGTGCATCGCGTAAAGAATTCTTCGTTGCGATGGCTTAAGCCCATCGCGCGCATCCGGTAATGCGCGAGAAATGATGACGGACATCGAGTAATCGAGGAAAGACCTCGACACTTCCTCCGCTACATTTATCGGCTCGACTTTTTCGTTGGGGTTAAGCATAGGTCTAGATGTGTCGCGGCACTGCAGATGAGGGGGCTGACCTCGGCGCACCTCGCGGTTTGCGCTTTATAGCGCTACCGCGATCAACGCCCGCGGCAACAACATTTTCCGTTGAATCAAACATGATTACTTAGCCGGCGACGGGCGAGTACGCAGATGGACGCTCCGCCAGGAAGCGCTCTTCCCACATGCGCGAAATCTCGTCCGCTTGTCGGATAGTTACCGGGTGACCAATTCGCACACCGCGCGGCAGCGAAATTTGCAAAAGATCCAGCACGCGGTGGATCGTACCCTCATAGTCCTGGCATAGTTTTTCATACTCGACTTCGAATGGCCGAATCCCAATCCGCTGAAAAAAATCCTGCCACATCTTTTCTTGCCTCTCTGCTTCCCTGAGCGATTGCTCGATCAACTCCGCATCGAATTGCGGCTCTCGCAATGTGGTTTTCCCCTTCTGCACTTTCCAAAGACCCGTCTGAAGCGCTCGCGCTGTGGACAATGCTTGCCGGAGTTTATGACGCCGCAGAATGTGCACGAATTGAAGACGCGGGAATGCATTTCGCAATAGCGTGAGATCATCCACCGTCGCGTCTCCGAAAGCGCGAGTGTCTCGCAGCCGGGCGAGGAAATTGTGCAGGTACCAGCTCATCAGTTTAAAACCGAAGACCTCATTGGCCGTCGTTTTCGCATTGACGATGCCGCGCACGTATCCTGGATAATCAGTAAGCGGGTCGAGCCCAAGCTCCACTCCGTAGCGCGTTTCAAACTTTGGGAGGAAAAATTGCTTCGGCACGCCCGCGCGGTGGGTCGCCCGCAATCCGTCCGTCAACAAATTGCTGCCCGAACGTGGGATTGTGCAAACAAGGTAACAGCGCAGCGGATGGCGCAGTTTATGAAACAGACCGCCCATCGTAATTACACGTCGAGATTGCGAACGTTCAGCGCGTTGTCTTCGATGAATTGCCGGCGTGGCTCGACCACATCACCCATTAGAATGGTGAACATTTTGTCCGCATCGACCGCATTGTCGTCGTTTAGGTCCACTTTCAGGAGCTTGCGTTTTTCTGGATTCATCGTGGTCTCAAACAACTCCTTGGCGTTCATTTCACCCAGACCCTTGAAACGCTTGATCTGCACTCCGCGGCGGCCGATCTCCAAAATCTTTTCGAGGATTTCCGGAATTGAAAACAGCGGATGCGAGACGGCTTTGTCGCCTTCGCCTTCTATCAATTCGAAGATCGGCTTGTCACAGGCGGCGTAGTGGCCGACTTTCAAACCTTTCCGAGCCAGTTCGGCAATAATCTTTTCGATCGCAGCCGACTCGTGCAGCTCGACCAGTCTGCCACGTCTGCGGCTGCCATCAGACCGGATCGGGCTGTCCAGTGGAAGCAATTCCTGACCGATCTGCGTATCGAACAAATTCAGATCGAGGTTTTCTTGATGAAATTTACGCACTGCTTTTTCGTCATGAAAATAATGCGCGGTTTCCTCGTTGCCGTCGCGGACCTTCACCAGATAGGTTGGAAGCTTCCCGGACTTGGAATTGCGATTGGCGAGATACGTCTCAAAATCGCCGCCGTGGCGGCGGACGGCTTCGCTCAGCTTGGCGAGCTTCTCCAGTGACTCGAGAATGTCCTTCAATTGCGCTGCCGTGATCTCTTTATCGTCGGCCAGATTTTTCAGGCGCACATCCTCCGCGCCCAACGAAATGAGGATTTTGTTCAACCGCGCATCGTCATCCACGTATTCTTCGCGTTTCTTGCGCTTGATTTGGTAGAGGGGCGGTTGAGCGATGTAAATTTTCCCGGCGCGCACCAGCTCAGTCATCTGCCGGAAAAAGAAGGTGAGCAAGAGAGTGCGAATGTGCGAGCCATCCACATCCGCATCAGTCATGATGATGATCCGGCCATAGCGCAGCTTTGCGAGGTCGAAGCGGCCTTCGTCCTTGCCATTGGCTTCCTCTTTTGGTTTGCCAATCCCGGTGCCGATCGCCGTGATCATTGCCTGGATCTCGGTGTTCTTGAGAAACTGATCTTCGCGCGCTTTCTCAACGTTGATTAATTTGCCGCGGATCGGCAAAATCGCTTGATATCGCCGGTCGCGGCCCTGCTTGGCGGAGCCGCCCGCTGAGTCCCCTTCGACGATGTAGAGCTCGGTGAATTCCGGATCGCGCTCTGAACAATCTGCCAATTTTCCAGGCAATCCGCCGCCAGTAAGAGCGCCCTTGCGGATTGTCTCTCTCGCTTTTCGCGCAGCTTCCCGGGCGCGAGCCGCCGTGAGCACTTTGTCGAAAACTCGCCGCGCAATGGGCGGGTTCTTATCGAAGTAAGTCATCAGCCCGTCATAGGCCACCGAGTTTACGATGCCGTCGATCTCAGTGTTCACGAGCTTCACCTTGGTCTGCGACTCGAAGCGTGGATTCGGCAATTTCACGCTGAGCACGCAAATCAATCCTTCGCGCACGTCGTCTCCGGAAATGGAAGGGTCTTTCTCCTTAAGAAGGTTGTTTTGCCTTGCGTATTGGTTGATCGCCTTTGTCAGCGCCGTACGGAAGCCGGTCAGGTGCGTGCCGCCGTCCGGGTTCGCAATTGAATTGGCGAAAGGCAAAATCTGATCGTTGTAGCTGTCGTTGTATTGCAGGACGACGTCGACAAAAACCTCATCGCGCTGACGCGAGATAACGATTGGCTTGGGATGCAAGACCTGCTTGTTCTCGCCAAGCTGCCTGACGAATTCTTCAATGCCGTGTTTGTAAAAAAATGTCTCCTTCCTCGCCGGGTCGGCACGCTCGTCAGTAAGCGTGATTTCCAAACCAGGATTGAGAAACGCCAGTTCGCGCAAACGCGCCGCCAGGCGCTCAAACTTAAACTCCGTTGTAATTGTGAAGATCGTCGGGTCAGGCAAAAAAGTGATGAGTGTGCCGGTGGTCTTCTTGTTTTTGACCTCGCCGATGACAGTGAGTTTGTCGGTCGTTTTCCCTTTTGCGAAGGCCATGTGATAGACCTTGCCGTCACGGGAGACCTCGACTTTGAACCATTCGGAAAGCGCGTTCGTGCATTTCGCCCCGACACCATGCAAGCCTCCGGAATATTTGTACGCGCCTTGCCCAAACTTTCCGCCGGCATGCAAATTTGTCAGCACCAGCTCGACTGCCGGCATCTTCCATTTGGGATGCATATCGGTCGGGATGCCGCGACCATTGTCACGCGCCGAAATCGATCCATCGACATGAATGGTCACTTCGATGTTGGTACAAAATCCCGCGAGGTGTTCGTCAATGGAATTATCGACGACTTCGTAAACCAAGTGGTGCATGCCCCGCTCATCGGGATCTCCGATGAACATTCCGGGTCGTTTCCGGACCGCTTCGAGGCCTTCTAACTTGTCGATTTGTGCCGCGTCATATCTTTGATTAGCGGCGATTCCGGTTGAGCTTTGAGATGATTTTTCGGCCGGAATTTGATCTTGAATTTGAGGCATAAAACCGGGGCAAGCGACCCTGACACAAAATGATAGCGAGAAAAGGCTTGGAAACAACAATAATCGCGTGGCACTGAGCGAATTATTTCCGCTATCGGTTGGAGGCGGCCACTGCCCAGAGCCCATGATATTGTGGTTCCGACATTAACCCTGGTTATCGATTTTTGGCGGCTTGACCGAGCTCTTTCACGCTTCGAAAATAGAACCCTTTTATGCGCCTCCAAACGCTTTGGGAAGCACGCTGGATTTTGGCAGTTTGTGCATTGCTCGCCGTAATGGCTGCGTTGCTCTCACTGTGGGTCTCAGTGTTCTTTCTGTTTCTGTTTTTTTGCACCGTTGCCTTTTTCCGAGACCCGGAGCGCACTGTGTCGACAGATCCAAATCTAATAGTGGCCGCTGCCGACGGCACGGTGATGGACATCATCGAATCGGATGAGAACCAGGTCCTCAAAACGAAAACGCGCCGTATCGGAATCTTTTTATCGATCTTCGACGTGCACACGAACCGCGCCCCGATCGATGGCAGGGTTATTTACTGCCGGCATCAAGAAGGACTTTGTGTGGACGCGCGTCGCCCGGACTGTTCCGAGAAGAACGAATCGATGACATGGGCTTTTGAGAATCCGCGCGTCACGATTGTTGTGCGGCAGATTACGGGAGCAATTGCGAGACGCATTGTCGCTTGGGCGCAGATCGGGGACGACTTAAAAAAAGGCGACCATTTCGGAATGATTCGCTTCGGTTCGCGTACGGAATTATATATGCCACTCAACGCTGAAGTTCTTGTGACAGTAGGCGATCACGTCCTCGGTGGATCGACAATCATCGCGCGACTACCTGATTAATGAACGAACAGCCATCCAAAATCTATCTCCTGCCGAATTTGATGACGGCCGGAAATCTGTTTTGCGGGTTTACTGCAACTCTCAAAATTTTGGAAGGCGCCTTATTGCAAGCTTCCAACCCAGACGCCGCATCTGATCTTTTTCATACCGCCATCTGGTGCATTCTTGGCGCATTCGTTTTTGATTTCCTTGATGGACGGCTAGCGCGGCTTGGCGGGCATGAGAGCCCGTTCGGGCGCGAGTTCGATTCGCTCGCGGATATTGTTTCGTTCGGACTTGCCCCCGCGTTGATGGTTTATCGGGTAGTGTTGCAGGAGTTCCCGCGCGCCTGCTGGATTATTGCCTTTATTTATCTCGCCTGCGGCGCGCTGCGCCTGGCCAGGTTCAATTCCGCCGCGAAGAATAACGGAGCCAATCATCAAAACACGTTCACCGGTTTTCCCATTCCCGCAGCGGCGGGTTTGATTGCGTCGATTACGTTATTCCTCCTTTGGCTCGCCGAAGGTGAACATCACTTAGGTAATTGGCGCTTCGTTCTCCCGCCGTTGTTGCTCTTCCTTTCCTTCATGATGTTCAGCCGGTTTCAATATCCGAGTTTCAAGGCGGTGAATTGGAAGACGAAGAAATCGATCCCGCGTTTTCTCATCATCATCCTCGTTCTCATTCTCACAGTGATGAATTACGAGTGGATGCCGGCAGTCTTGTTTCTGACATACCTCCTCTATGGCGTGCTGCGTCCCTGGCTTTCACGCGAATGGCGGCGCGAAATCGAGGAAGAGATCGGCGAAGAACCTTCAGAGGAGACGCCCGAACAAGCGCGCTGAGATCGGCAATGGGGCTGGCTACAACATTAATGAGATGTGCTTGCAGTGTTTGTTTTTTCGTACGCTTCGAAACAACAAAGCCGTCATGCGGTAACGCGTGACGGCTCATTGTGAACTGCGCTTTTTAGTCGACCGACTTAAGGGGCAAACAGAATCTGTCCGATATAAGTACCCGCCCCCCATAACGTCGCATCTGCATGGGGGGTTGAGGCACGTCACCAAGTTACGTGAAACGTTCCCTGCGTATGCAGGCCAGCGAGACCATCAGTCCCTTGGCCACCCACAAACTGCGCACTTTAGCATCCCCAGCCATGGCGGATTGAAACTTTATCCGTTCTGGGACCCACTGCGCGGCGATCCGCGTTTTGAGAAATTTTTAGAGGAGTCGAAGAAACCGGTGGCGCTGAAATGATTTGGCTACAGTTCAGCGGTTTAGTCGCGCGAGAATTTCCGGATCGCGCACATCGGCCCATTCGCCAGTCAGCTCGAGCGCTTTTACTTTCCTGCCGGATTGGGCCAGGCCGCGGATCGCGTCGGTTAACTCGTATTCGCCGCGCGGAGACAATTTTAATTTGCCAGTGAAATCAAAGATACTTGGACGGAACGCGTAAAGGCCGGCGTTGTAAAAGGGAACAGCGTGCTCGGAGAGCCCGCTCCACCTTTTCGCTTCGCCCGGTTGTGATTTCTCGCGGAGGTCGAGAAGCTCCATTCGGTCATTCAGAAAAACCGCACCGCCTTTGCTGAGGTCTTCGCCGCGCGTGACCGTGACAATTGCTTCAACGTCTTCCGGAAGATCAACGACGCGCTTGTAGTTCGCCGGATCGACCAAGATGTCGCCGTAGCTCAAGATAAATGGGCGGCCTCTGACGAAATCGCGGGCAAGATCGACTACGCGACCAGTCCCGTCTTGCGTCACTTGCGTCGCATAGTCGATGGCGACGTTGTAACGCGAACCGTCACCGAAAAAATTCTGCACTGCCTCAGCGCGATAGCCAACGATAGCAAGCAACTCGCGTACCCCTGCGTCGCGCAATCCTTCGATGATGTGCTGCAAAACTGGTTTGCCGCGCACCTCGATCATCGGTTTTGGAACTTCGGCCGTAAGCTCGCGCATCCGCGTTCCGCGCCCCGCCGCGAGCACGACAGCCTTATGAATCTTACTCATCGTGCAAAATGGAGGGGCGAGCTCTGCGAGCCCGGGCGTCGCGGGAGCTCCGCCCTCCATTCATTATTCGCTTTTCTTTTCCGTAACAATCAGTGCCGGCAAATTCGCTTGCTTGATCAATTCGCTCACTTTGGGCAAATCCTCATTCTTCAACTGCGCCCATTTTTTCAACTGCTCCCCAAGCTGGCTGCTTAATGTCTGAAAGATGTCCAGCTGGGATTTGGTCGGCTCACCGTCGCCGCCCTCGATCAAGTGGCTAAATGTGTCGAACCGCTCGTTCAGCATGTTCGGGAAAGCGAGGTTCGCTTCCGAGCCTTTCATGTTCACCTGAATGAGCTTCTGCTCGACTTCCGACATTTTGTGATCGAGATCGTCCGCTGCCGCGAGCGCCGGCTTCAACCGCTGATCGCTGTCAAAACGTTTGTGCAGGCTTTGAATTTGTGACCGAAGATCGCGAATTTCGTTAACCGCTTGATGCAGTTGTGAAGTCCGGTCGTTCACCTGCACCGCCAAGGTGAATTGTTTTTGCAACGCAGCTTCCTGGCCTTTCGTTCGCGGATCAATTGTCAAATGCAGCGGCGCCGTCTGCGATTTGCCACCAACAGTCAATTTC
>DATLPS010000164.1:0-7966 GCA_035535575.1 Candidatus Limnocylindria bacterium | reverse complement strand
ATGAGTTCGCGACGCGTCTGCGTATCGCTCCAGCTTTTGCGCCAGGTCCGGAGGAACGTGCGCGACGATCAGAGCATCGTTGCCCTCGTATCGCAGTTCGAGGACGTGACCGACCCGATGGATCTCCGCGATCAACGCGCTTTCGTTCGCGGGAATACGAAAGCGCGAGCGAAACCGCCACGAACTAAGCGCCTCTTCGAGCGTCTGTATAAGCTTGTTAACTCCTTCTCCGGTGCGCGCAGATATCGCGACACTCCCAGGGAAGCGGTTCGTGTAAGACTCCGCCAGTTCGCGATTCGGTAAATTATCAATCTTGTTGAAAACAATCAGAGTTTGCTTGCCATAAGCGTTCAGTTCTTTAATCACGCCATCGACCGCTTCCATCTGCTCGTCTACACGAGGATGACTAAGATCGACAATGTGGATGAGCAGATCGGCTTCGCTCACTTCTTCGAGCGTCGCCTTAAACGATTCGATTAGTGTGTGCGGAAGTTTTCGCAAGAACCCAACTGTGTCGGTCAGAAGGACTCGCTGTTTGTTCGGCAATACAAAGCTGCGAGTGGTGGGATCGAGCGTTGCAAAGAGTTTGTTCTCGGCTACGAGATCGGCGCCGGTAAGCAGATTCAGAAGAGTTGATTTTCCGGCGTTAGTGTAGCCGACCACGGCGGCGACTGGCCATTGATGTCGTTTGCGACCTTCACGCTGTATCGCGCGCGTCTTACGCACCGCCTCCAGCTCTCGCTCGAGCCGCGCAATTCGTTCCTGAACGCGGCGGCGATCAACTTCAAGTTGCGTTTCGCCGGGGCCACGCGTGCCGATCCCGCCCGTCTGGCGCGACAAGTGGTCCCACATACGCGTGAGGCGCGGCAAAAGATACTGCAACTGCGCGAGCTCGATTTGTAATCGGCCTTCCCGGCTCCGCGCACGCTGTGCAAAAATATCGAGAATCAGTTGTGTCCGATCGAGAACCTTGCGCGCGAACAGATTTTCCAGGTTCCGTCCCTGCGCGGGCGAAAGTTCATCATTAAAAATCACCGACGTCACCTGTTGATGCTGACACGAATCTTTGATGGACTCCGCTTTGCCGCGGCCGATGTAGTACGGAGCCGTCGGTTTCGGCAGTTTTTGGGTGACCGTATCGACCACTTTCGCACCTGCCGAACTCGCCAGTTCTCGCAGTTCATCGAGCGAATCCTGCAAGTCCCACTTCGAGACGCCTTGCTTTTCCAGGCCAATCAGGAGCGCGCGCTCCTGAGTTTTTTGCGGACGCGTTTCAATCATCCCTTTACGCGAACCCGGAAACCCTTTGGCGCTCCAAATGCGTTCGGAGCAGAATCCTTGCTTCGTTGTGACTAAGAAGCGACAAGTTCAGCGGTAAAAAATTAGTTTGCCGCCGAAACCAGGTCAACTGTCTTTTAGCGTAACGGCGCGTCGCTTGCTGAATTTCGGCGATGCACTGCGCAAGCGGCATTCTTCCTTCGAGCAGTTCGCGAATTTGACGCAAACCGATCATCTGCGAAGCGGTTGCACCGGTCGCTTCAGCAGCGCGTACTTCTTCGATCACACCCTGCTCGAATATTGCTTCCACTCTCTGATTGATTCGGGCATAAAGGTCCTCGCGGTCGCGGAAGACAAAGACGCCTGTAGCCGGGATCGTTGATCCCGGCCTGCCGGGGTCACCGACCCCGGCTACAACTTCCGAAGCAGGCTTTCCAGTGAGCAAGCAAATCTCGAGAGCGCGGGCGAGACGCCGGCGATTTTTTGTGTCAACATTTCGCGCCAGTTTGGGATCGAGCTCTGCGAGCCGAGACCGCATTTCGTCCAGGCTCATAGCATTCAATTTTTCGCGCAGCTTTGGATCAGCCTTAGGCAGAGGTGCCAGTCCGTGGGTGAGCGCTTTAATGTAAAGCCCGCTTCCCCCCACAAGGAGCGCAAGTTTGCCGCGTGAACTAATTTCATCAACAGCGGCTATTGCAGCGCTGCGATATTTTTCAGCATTCATTTCTTTGTGAAGAGACGTTGTGCCGATTAGATGATGCGGGGCCTTGCCAAGCGTTGAGGCATCCGGTTTTGCCGTCAGGAGATCAAGTCCACGGTAAATTTGAAATGCGTCCGCGCTGACAATTTCCGCGCCAATTTCGCGTGCGACGTCAGCCGCGAGTTCAGATTTCCCCGTGGCCGTTGGGCCGACGATGAAGAACATGCGCTTCATTAATCACACCGATTTTACGTGTTCGGGATTTCTCCCAAAATAAAATCGGCAGATTCACGCTCCCCAGGCTGGGGCTCTCATGATAATTGCAGGCTTGATTTTGGAGTGAATTTTTACTTGAATCGCGGTATGCTTCCTACTCGGGACGGAATGACTTCGTTGAGCGCGATAGGTTCTGCGGGCGCCGCACAAAAGGGGGCGGTGCCGTTTACTACCACACACTGGAGCGTCGTGTTGGAGGCACAAAGTGAGGAGTCGCCAGCCGCACACGAAGCGCTCGAGAAGCTCTGCCGCGTTTATTGGCGGCCCATTTATAGCTTTGTGCAGCGACAGGGCATTAGTCCGGAAGAAGCAGAGGATCTCACACAGGGTTTTTTCGCGGACTTGTTCGAGCGCGGAAGTCTGACTGCCGTCCGTAAGGAAAAGGGACGCTTTCGTTCTTATCTGCTTGGAGCGCTGAAGCATTTTCTGGCGGACGAACGGCGTCGTGCGATGGCAATCAAGCGGGGAAAAGGACAACGGCTTATCCCGCTCGAAGAACTTAGCGCCGATGATCGGATCGAACCCGCTGACCCAGTAACTGCTGGTTTTCACTCTTCAACAACACCAGCGGCACCCAAAACACAGCCAACGCCTCTAACGCGCTCTATCAGAACACCACCGGAGGAGGCAATACAGCCATGGGCTATAAATCCCTCGTGAGCAACACCACCGATGGCGCCAACACGGCGAACGGTTTTTTTGCGCTCTTGAGCAACACCGGCGGCAACTCTAACACAGCTATCGGTGATGTTGCACTGGCTAATAATACGACCGGCAGCTTCAATGTCGCCTTAGGCGTTGGAGCCGGCACCGGTGTCATCACGGCCAGCAACGTTATTTGTATCGGCCACGAGGGTCAGAACTTCAGCAACAGTTGCTATATAGGCAATATCTTTGAGGCAACCTCTTCCGGAGGAACTGCGGTGTTCATTAATTCAGATGGCAGACTTGGCACCGCTACATCCTCCCGGCGATTTAAAGAGGAAATCAGACCAATGGAGAGAGCCAGCGAGGCGCTCTTTGCGCTTAAGCCGATCACCTTCAGATACAAGACGGAGATTGATCCGGAAGGCATGCAGCAATTCGGACTCGTGGCAGAGGAGGTGGAAAAGGTGAACCCTGGCCTAGTAGTGCGCGACAAAGAACGAAAACCCTACAGTGTGCGATACGACGAGGTGAACGCGATGCTGCTCAACGAGTTCCTCAAAGAACATCGCAAAGTGCAGGAATTAGAAAAGGGAATGGCGACTCTCACTGCACAGCTCAAAGAGCAAGCCGCATAAATCCAAAAGGTCAGCGCGGAGGTTGAACTGAACAAGGCGGTACCGCGAACAGTCGCCAATAAGTAACACGTTCCTAGCTGGGCAGGCTGCTAGTCCGCCACAGGACGGATTCGCCGTGGTGAACCTGCAGTCGTCGGCAGCTTGCCGACGACACTCTTATCCGAGCGATGCATGTTTGTGCGTGGAAACTTTTCGGCAAGCTGCCGAAAAGAAACAGGCTGGCAGCCTGTGCTCCCCAGAAGCGACACGCAGCGAGGAAATCATTTGTCGCGCGCGGCCTTGACGATTTGTGCGAAGCTGCGCGGATCCAGGCTGGCTCCGCCGACGAGGGCACCATCGATGTCCGGCTGGCTCATTAATTCCCGTGCGTTCTCCGGTTTCACGCTACCGCCATACTGAATGCGCACGCGCTCGGCGGTTGCATCGTCGGCCATTTCTCGCAGCGTGTGGCGAACAAAAGCATGCGCTTCCTCCGCTTGAGCGGGTGTAGCGTTGCGCCCAGTGCCGATCGCCCACACTGGCTCGTAAGCTATTACTGTTTCCTGCAGTTCCTTCGGCGTCAGACCAGCGAGACTCCCGCGCAATTGGATCGACAAGATTTTTTCAACATTGCCCCTGTCGCGCTGCGCCAGTGTTTCTCCGACGCAAACGATCGGGCGCAGTGCCGCGGCATGCGCCGCGCGCACTTTCCGATTCACGATTTCGTCGGTCTCACCGAACAACGTGCGGCGTTCGCTGTGCCCGAGCACGACGTAGTGCACAAATAAGTCGCGCAAAAGCGCAGCGCTGATCTCGCCGGTAAAGGGACCGTTCTTCTCCCAATACATATTTTGCGCACCGACTTTTATGTTCTGCCCGTTACTCAAGGCCTCGGTCACTTTCGCAATAGCCGTAAACGGCGGAACGATCACCACTTCAACATCGGTGATTTCGCCCAAGTCCCGAAGGAACGACTCCACGAATCGCGCCGACTCGGCTTGCGTCATGTTCATCTTCCAGTTGGCAGCGACAATTTTTTTGCGCATAAAGCTTTCTGACAGAATGGCCAATATTTACAAAAATGATTTCAGAAGAAACCGATTCTGCCCATTCTGTTAATTCTGTCTAAGTTTTATCGCTGAGTGCGGCGACGCCGGGAAGCTCTTTGCCCTCGAGCAATTCCAGCGATGCGCCGCCGCCAGTGGAGATGAACGTGATTTTCCCAGCGAGGCCGGCCTGTTTGACCGCGGTCACGGAGTCGCCGCCACCAATGATCGTAGTCGCTCCCGATTGCGCCATTGCTTCCGCGATTGCAATCGTCCCCTCCCCGAATTCCGGAATTTCGAAGACACCCATTGGTCCGTTCCACAAAATCGTTTCTGCCTTGGCGATTTCCTCCTGATACAGAGCGATTGTTGCGGCGCCGATATCGACCGCCTGCCATCCATCGCTGATCCCATGTTGCGGCGAGAGACGGCTTGTATTTCGCATGTCGGCGCCGGCGCGAATCTCATCCGCTTCCACGACGTCAACCGGAAGCAAAAACTTGACGCCGCGTTGCTTCGCCAGATCGAGAAGTTCGCGCGCAAGATCAACTTTCTCCGATTCTACCCGGCTTGCGCCAACCGGAATTCCTTCTGCTTTCAAAAACGTGTTCGCCATCGCGCCGCCGATCAGGATTGTATCGGCCTTTTCCAACAGCGCTTTTAAGACGCCGATCTTATCAGACACCTTGGCTCCGCCCAAAATAACGACGAACGGCCTGGCTGGTTTCTCAAGGCCTTCCTTCAAGTGCTTCAGCTCTTTCTCGATTAGGAAACCCATCGCCGATTTTTCCACGAACTTTATGATGCCCACCGTGGATGCATGCGCCCGGTGCGCGGCGCCAAACGCGTCGTTCACATAAAGATCGCCAGGCTCGGCGAGGGCCTTCGCAAAGTTCGGATCGTTGGCTTCCTCCCCTGGCTGAAAGCGGACATTTTCGAGCAGCGCAACATCGCCGCTCTCCATGTGATCAATGATTTCCTTCGGCACGTCGCCGATCGTATCCCGACTGAAAATGACGGGGTGGTGAATCAGCGAATGCAAATACTCGCCGATCGGTCGAAGCGAATACTTCTCCACCGGCTTTCCTTTGGGCCGACCAAAATGCGACATCAAAATGACTTTGGCGCCGTGCTCGCGCAGGTAGTTGATGGTCGGCAAAGTTTCCCGGATTCGCGTGTCATCAGTGACACGAATTTTGCGGCCGCGCATTTCGGTGGGCACGTTAAAATCCACTCGCACCAACACGCGTTTTCCGCGCACATCCAAATCACGGACTGAAAGTTTTTGCATTCTTACTCGATCATGAGCGGAAGCACGATTACGAACTGTACTAATCTGCCAGCAGCTCCATCAATTCCACGCAGCGATTGCTGTAACCCCATTCGTTGTCGTACCAGCCGACCACTTTGGCGAAACGGTTCCCAAGCATGAGCGTTAACTTGCTGTCGAAAATGCAGGAGTGCGGATTTCCGACGACGTCCTCGGAAACGAGCGGCTCATCGCTGTACTCGACCACGCCTTTATAACTCTTGTCTGATGCGGCGTCCTTGAATGCGGCATTGATGGTGTCTACCGTCGCATCCTTGTCGAGCACGACCGTAAAATCAGTGACCGACCCATCCGGAGTCGGCACGCGGAAAGCGCCGCCATTCAGTTTCCCTTTCAGTGCCGGAATTACTTCGCCGATCGCCTTAGCCGCGCCGGTTGTGGAAGGAATAATATTGATGGCGGCAGCGCGCGCCCGTCTCAAGTCTTCGTGCGGAAAGTCGAGGATGCGCTGGTCGTTTGTGTAACTATGGATGGTGCTCATGAACCCGTGAGCGATGCCGAAGTTGTCATTCAATATCTTGGCCATGGGCGCGAGACAGTTCGTTGTGCAGCTCGCGTTGGAAACGATTCTGTGTTTCACGGGGTCATAGATCTGATCATTCACGCCGATGCAGATCGTCACGTCCGGATCTTTCGCCGGCGCGCTGATTAACACGCGTTTTGCGCCCGCTTTGCTCAAGTGCAGCTCGGCTTTCTCACGGCTGGTGAACAACCCGGTCGATTCAAGCACAACATCGACGTCCAGTTTTTTCCACGGCAGGTTGGCCGGATCGCGCTCTTTCAACACTTTAATTTTGTGGCCGCGGACGATAATATTTTCGTCGTCGTAGCCGATCTCGCCGTCGAATTTACCGTGCACAGAGTCCCATTTGAGCAAATGGGCCAGAGTGTGTGTGTCGGTGAGATCGTTAATCGCGAGAACGCGCTCGACTTGTTTTTGCGACATGGCGCGAAGCACGTTGCGGCCGATGCGCCCGAAACCGTTGATAGCATAGTTTGACATAGGGAAATGGAATAGTTGAAGAAGCTAAACCGTTACGCCGAAAACATTCAACGTCCAACGCTCAACGCCCAACATCCAACGTCCAATCCAGAATTCTTTATTGAGCGTTGAGAGGTGAGCGTTGAGCGTTGCGCTGTGAGAGCCTGCATCGTGTTTCTTGGGCTATTCTTCTCGACCTTGTCCGTCCAAACGCTCGATGCCGCCAAGCCGAAAACCATTCTTGTCTTCGGCGATAGTTTATCGGATGGCTTCATGCTCAAAAGGAGTGAAGCCTATCCGGCTTTGCTTGCAAAGAAGCTGCATGCCGCCGGTTTGAACTTTCAGGTGATTAACGCAAGCGCGGCCGGCGGTACGACCGAGGGCGGCTTGGAACGCCTCCCGCCTCATTTAAAACGCCAAATTGATATTCTGATTCTGGAACTTGGAATCAACGATGCCTTCCGTGGCTTATCGGTCGATCAGATTCAAAACAATCTTCAGCAGATCATCGATAGGGTGAAAGCGCGAAATCCGAATGTGCGGGTTGTGATCGCGGGAATGCAGTTGCCCAATTACGCGGCGGAGGATTATGTGTCGGCATTTGGGAAAATGTTCCCTGACCTCGCCGCCAAAAATGCAGCGGCGTTGGTGCCCTATTTACTCGAAGGAGTGGCAGGCGATCCTTCATTGAATCTCGCAGATGGAATGCATCCAAATGCGGCCGGCCAAAGAATTCTGGCTGAAAACGTCTGGCGCGTGCTCGAACCAATCGCACGCGAAGTAGCGGAAGGTAGGGGCGATTCACCTGAACCGCCCGCGGGCAATTGAGGTCAATTGCCCCCGCATGTTACGCGAGAGACGACCGTTGCGCGGCTGTCACACGTTAGATAATAAAAAACGATGGATCCCGCGCGACCAAACGATCCGGACCCAGCCGATCCGTTCAATCTCGAACGCGCCGATCACGCCATCCTGGAGACGATTGAAATCGCGACCGAAGGCGAAGATTGCAACGAATGTGTGCGAAAGCTGCGACCGACCCTGAAGAGAATTAGCGGGGTGAAAGATGTAAAAATCGACCTCAAGCACGAA
>DATLPS010000163.1:0-24957 GCA_035535575.1 Candidatus Limnocylindria bacterium | reverse complement strand
AGTTTTCCGGTCGCATTAACGTAATCGGTGTCGTTTAAAGCAGCACTGAGGTCATTGAGATAGATCACGTTATTTGAAATCGAACACTGAGTGCTCAGTTGGCGGAAAACCAGATCTCGCATCCTGAGGTTTGATCCAAAGAGCCACATTTGTCCGTTTGCGGTCTCTTGTTTCCATTGAATCTGCGCCGCCAGTTGCAATGGTCCGTTCACTCTATTTGGGGAATCAACAATCCAGAAGTCACCCGCTTCAGGCGCGTTCAAAGCGACATCGACTTGCGCGGGCTCCGAAGCAAACTTGCCAACTTCTGCGGGAAGCAGGTAACGGCCGCGAACATTCAGTTCGTTTTGGTTTCGCCGCAGATTCAATCGGTCGAGTCCGAGAACATCATCGCTTCCATTCAGCGATCCTTCTGCCGAATCAACGATGTAATCTCGATAATGTATTCCCGCTAAGTCGAACTTCATTGCTGTGCGAAGATCCGCGAACCACGGCCGCTTTGCTGTAGCTGGGGTCGGTGACCCCGGCCGGGCGCTGGACGTCGCAATGACTTTGGACACGCGCAGCGTACAGTTCAGCTTCTCAATTATCCCATCCGAAAACCCGACGGCGTCTGCGGTCACGCCGAGGGCTGCCTGTATAGTTGCATTTTCAATATCGATCCTGCCGGTGAACTGGGCCGAGCCGGTCAGCCCTACAAGCATGCCCGCCGTTAGTCGTTCCAGATCAGGTGCGGTGCCGGAAATTTCGAGACTCGCCGGTGTGCGGCCAAAATCTGCGAATGTGGCAGGCAACTCGATTCCGCCGTGAAGATGAAACTTGTTCACGTCTCGGACGATTTCAACCGATCGCAAAATCGCTCTGCCCTGTCCTGCTGAGATTTCTACGATGCCACGATCGAAATGAATTTCCGGCCGATCCACATCGCTCATCTGCAACGACATTGTGCCGCTCCACGTGCGCGGCACGTCGATGACGCCCGCGCCATCGAGAGCGAGACGCTCAATCTTGCCGGAAAGATAATCCTCCGGAAGTACAAGAAATTTGTTCAGGGATTCCGCGGCAATTTTCTCGGCAGCCAGGTTTACCTTCGCATTCAGGGAAGACTTTGTTTCGGTTAACAAAGTAGACGCCGACAGTTGGCCGCCGCCGATTGTGCAGTCGAGTTTGACCGCCAGCGTGTTGGCGTCGATCCGCGACGCATCGACGTTCAATAGGCGCATCTGCGCCTGATCGTTCAAAACTAAGTCGCGCAGAATTAGATTCTTGTTCGTGTACGAAGTTTGTCCGGAAACCTTCGACCAGGTGTCGCCGGATGGAAGCTGCAGCTGTTCGACGCGCAGTTCGCCGGGATGACGCGGGTCCAAATCAAGATCGACCCCTTCCGCAACGAAATCTTCTGGCTGGTTTCTCACGACCAATGTCGCATTCGTGAGGCGGACCCGCTCCGGGAAAAACCGCGGTAATTTCAGTTGCGGTTTTGGCGGGCGCGTTCTCAACGGCGCTTTGGACGGATTTAGAACAATACGCGCCGAACGCGCCTCCACATTATCGAATAATCGGGAGAGACCGTGCCGCGCAAAACCAAGCAGGTCGTAATCGACATAAAGCTGATCGATGTCGATCGATTCAATCGGCGACGGTCCCGTCGGGGAGGCATGAAAGTTTCGTGCAGTTAGATGACTGAAAGGATTGCCTTCGAGACGGAAATCGATCTTTAGGTTTTGCTTGGCCGCGTAGCGCAGCGCGATTTGCCGACCCACCAGCACCAGGATTGGCCGATGAAAAATGATCAGAAGCGCCACGCAAACAACCAAGCCGGCTATCGCACGGCGCCACGGTCGCCCGCGCCGCCGCGCCTCTGCCTGATTGTGCTCGGCCACAGGGCGATTCTATTGCCGCTCTGGCGTAGAGCAAAGCCAAATGGCGCAATTCGGCATTCGAGTGCCACTTGGCCATTGCATGCAAAGAGCTCTGGCGTGACGCTTTCCGGATCCCGAACCAATGAATCCTGACAAGCTTTTTGATTATCTCGAGGACAGGTTACCAGCGGCAGAGCGCGCTGCTTTGGAAGAGCGATTGATGTCGGATAAACAACTACAGCGCGAACTGGCGGTGGCGCGACAGATTCACGCGGGAATGCGCGGCGATTCTCGCGAAGTTTTACTGGCTTCAAACCCGGATGTAACTGAGCAGGGCCGCAAAATGGCGCTTCGCGTGGGCGCGGCATTTATCATTCTCATGGCTGTCAACGTGGGATTCGGTCTCTGGTTGATTGTCAGACACGAAACGAACAACCCAAATCGCGCGTTGCTCGAAACGCAGATGCGCGAGCAGATAGCAAAATCAATCGAGCACGCTGCAGCGACGCTTACACCTGGCCCGAACGCTCTCGGGATAACAGAAATTACGATTCCGGCCGCGGCTGGAAAATTGGACGCAATCGCAGATGAAGTCCTCACGGTCGCTTCGCGGTCCGGCGGTTCCGCCACAAAAGGTCTGCAAGACCACGATCGGCTTAGTGTGCTTGTCGATGTGCCATCAAATCGGGAGCAGGAATTTCGCGCGGCGATTAAGGCGATCGGAAGTGGAGAGCCGGAGTCGACGCCTCAGGCTACAACGACAGAACCGGGATCAACGATCCCGGCTACAGCGGAGAAGAAGAGCTTTGTTGTGCAGATCGTCGAGCGTTCATCGAAACGCGAATGATGAGAACATTTGTGCAGGGCGGATAAGACGATGATTGCAGTCACGTTTGCTTTGCGAGCGGAAAGCTCGGCATTCTTGAGCAAGATCCGGCACAAGTCTCTCGTTGATCGAAATGGCATCAGGGTAAGTCGCGGCGAAATCAATAATCGCCCGATTGAAGTTCTCCACACCGGCGTCGGAGAGAAAATTTGCCGCCAACGGCTTGAGAAATTTTTCGCGGATCGGCAATTCGATCTTTTGATCAGCAGTGGATTTGCGGGCGCACTTAATGATGAGCTTCACGTCGGCGATCTTTTGCTGGCAAGAAACTTTTCAACAATTGACCTGAGCGCGAAACATGTACGACTTTCAAACTTGCCGGTCTGTGCGGCCGATCTGTTAACTGTGGCTACGTTGATCGATTCCAGTGATGAGCGAAACAAACTTGCGCACACATCGGGCGCGGCCGCCGTGGATATGGAAACTGAGTTCATTGCTCGCGCGTGCGCTGAGCATGCGGTTCCGCTGCTCTCGCTACGCGTGATTACGGACACACCGCGCGAATCATTCCCTGCTCCACCCAAACTTTTGTTCGACATCGGACAACAGCGAACTCATATGCTGAAGTTGGCGAGGTACTTTCTCGTACACCCAAATCGCGTTCCCCGTCTGGCTCAGTTTGCGAGGAGGATTGCGCATGCACGAAAGACTTTGGCTAATGCGCTTGTCGCTGTTGTGCGCGCGCTGTAGCTGCTTGCGCTGACCCCGGAGCCGTTGTCACCACGCGGAACTACAAAGGTGCCGGTTCGATGTGCACCAGCACGTCCGCTACCCGCGAGTCGCCCTGCTGTATCGCACTTTTTACGCGGTGCGCGATTTCGTGGCCTTCATGCACGGAAATGTTGCCATCCACTCCAACGTGAAGGTCGACGTAGAAATCGAGGCCCATTTTTCGGGCCCGACATTTCTCAATCTCAACGACTCCTGGAACTGATCTGGCAGCCTGGCAAATAGCCCGGACGAATTTAGCGTGCGGAGCGGTATCCATGATTTCAAAGAACGCCGGGCGCAAAAGCCTGAGGCCATTTGCCGCGATGACCGCGCAGGCAAAAAGCGCTGCCCAATCATCCGCACTTTGCCAGCGCTTGCCGCCAATCAAGGCTACTGAAATGCCAACGAATGCAGCGGCGGACGTGAGCGCGTCGCTGCGATGATGCCAGGCATCGGTCTGCACCGCCGTACTCTCTACGTCGCGCCCGATCCGGTTCGCGTAACGGAACAAAATTTCCTTTGTCACGATCACTACGATCAGTATCCCGAGTGTGTAAGGCGCCGGCGCGTGATGTGGCAAAAAAATTTCCCGCACACTTTGAATCGCAAGACCCACTGCTGCAGCCAAGACTCCAACTGCAACAATCACCGCCGCAATCGGCTCCGCTTTCCCGTGACCATAGGGATGGGAAGCATCCGGCGGGCGCGAGGCAACTTTGAGTCCGCTCCAGATGACAAACGATCCCCCGATGTCGAGCGCGGACTCGATGCCATCGGCGATCAGGACGTACGCGTGGCCGAACAGACCGCCGAGGATTTTTGCCACCGCAAAAATCGAGTTCACGATCATGCCGAAGAGTGCGACACGCGTACCAGTCCGCCAGGCAGACGAAGCCATTCCGTCATGCGGTCGACTAGTTTGCAGATTGTTTGTGGAAGCGTGAGGATGCGGGGGCGAAGACATTGATGAGCAAAAGTATAAACGCAGCGGTCTACGAAAAACACGGAAATCCGGCAGACGTGTTACGCATCGACTCGCGGCCATGGCCGGCGACAACCGAAGGCGAAGCCGTTGTGCAAATGCGAGCGGCACCGATTAACCCGGCGGACTTAAATCAGATCGAAGGGAAATATCCGATTCGACCGGAGTTGCCAGCGACCCCTGGATTTGAAGGCGCTGGAGTAGTCGTTGATCTCGGCGCGAACGTCACAAATGTCGCCGCAGGCGCGCTGGTAATCTTGCCGCACAACATCGGCACGTGGAGAGACGCGGTTGCAGTTAAAGCCGATGAGCTGGTTGTAGTGCCCGCCGGGATCGAGCCGGTGGATGCGGCGATGTTAAAAATTAATCCGATGACCGCGTGGCGTTTGCTGCACGATTACGTTGATCTAAAAAAAGGAGATTGGCTCATCCAAAATGCGGCAAATTCCGCGGCTGGACGCGCGGTGATCCAAATCGCGCACGAACTCGGTTATAAAACCGTGAATATTGTCCGGCGGGCAGAGTTGATTGAAGAACTGCGCGCGGAGGGCGGCGACATTGTTGTTGTAGATGGAGAAAATCTTCGCGGCGAGGTGAAAACTGCAACGAGCGGTGCGCAAATACGCCTGGGATTAAATGCGGTCGGCGGCGACAGTGCGCTGCGTCTGGCAAATTGCCTCGCGCCGGGATCGACGATGGTTACTTACGGCGCGATGAGCTTGCAGCCGTTGAAGATCCCCAATGGACTACTGATTTTCAAGGATCTGCGTTTCCGCGGCATCTGGATCAATAAATGGTACGATAACGCGACAAAGCAGGAACGGATGGAAGCGTTTGAACCATTGTTCGGCATGGCGAAGCGCGGCCTGTTAAAAACGAAAGTTGAGAAAGCTTACCCGCTGACTGACGCGAAGGCCGCAGTGACGCACGCTGCCCAGGGAAAGCGCAGTGGCAAAATCATCTTCGAGTTTGAGTGAACTCGTAAATCCAACGAGCGGCGGTTTCTAGCCGCCGAGGCCATTTGCCAATTTGCGAGATAAGCACAAGTGTAACCTCAAGAATGTTTCGATCCGATTGCTCGCGCATATTTTTTCTCGTCGGGTTGGTCTGTATTTTTTTCACGTTACCCGACGTGAAATGCGCAACTGTTCCCGAACCGGGGGATTTGCGCGCCGCGGGGAAAGTGAACTTCTCCATATCATGCCTGCCTGCCGTCCAATCTGATTTCAACCGAGGCGTGGCGTTGCTACATTCATTCTTCTACGAAGAGGCGCGACGTGTTTTCACTTCCGTAGCCGAACGCGACCCGAAATGCGCGATGGCCCAGTGGGGAATCGCCATGACGTGGTGGCATCCAATCTGGACGCCGCCTACTCCGGACGAAATGAGCGCAGGCAAAACGGCCATTCAAAAAGCGATGGGGATGACCGCCGGCACGGATCGCGAGCGAGGATTCATCACGGCGTTGAATGTCTATTACAACACGCCGGATGCTTCGACGGCAGGTGCGGTTGGGCAATCGTGTCATGGTCCAGTGGGACCGCGCGATCGGGTGGTCGCCTACGAAAAAGCGATGCGCCAGCTACGCGACAAGTATCCGGACGATTTTGAAGCTCAGACCTTCTACGCGTTCGCGGTCCTGGGTGTCGGTTACGCCACGCCCACCGACACGAGTTTGTCGAAGCAACTTGAGGCAGCCGCCATCCTTGAAAAGCTGTGGAAACAAAACGCGAACCATCCCGGCGTCGTTCATTACCTGATCCACTGCTACGATTATCCCGCGCTCGCCCAACGGGGGCTGGCCGCGGCCCAAAGTTACAGTTCCATCGCGCCATGGGTACCTCACGCGCTGCACATGCCATCGCACATCTTTACACGTTTGGGGATGTGGGATGAATCCATCGCTGCGAATCAAGCTTCGGCCGAAGCTTCGCGCACTTATGCGGCCATGCGGCATCGCGACGCCACCGAAGCCGAAGAATTACACGCGCTCGATTACATGGCCTACTCGTACCTGCAGGAGGCACGGGACGCTGAGGCGAAGAAAATAGTCGATGTTGCCGCAAGAGTGCGAAAGACAAACCCTGAACTGGAATTCAGTGCGGCTTATGCGCTCGCGGCCATTTCAACACGGTACGCCTTCGAGCGGAATGATTGGGCAGCGGCGGCAGCACTGAGCGTCCCAGAGCTCCCCCACTGGTCTTCCTTCCCGTTCATGGAAGCTCTGATCGAATATGGTCACGCACTCGGACGAGCGCACACCGGCGACGTTGAAGGCGCGCGGAAAGCGATTGTACGGATGCAGGAATTGCGGGACGCCACGAAGGACCCAAAGTTCGATTATTTCAAGAGGCATCTTGACCTGCAGATGCAAGCTGCTTCGGCTTGGGTAGCAGCAAGCGAAGGCAAGAAGGACGAAGCGATTGAGATGCTTCGAAAGGCTGCGGACGCCGAAGACGTATTAGGCAAGCATCCAGTTTCGCCGGGCGCGTTTGTTCCCATTCGCGAACAGTTCGGCGATCTGCTACTCGAAACGGGTAAATCGAAGGAAGCACAGCGAGAATTCGAAGCTGCGCTCAAGATTTATCCAGGGCGGTTCAGAGGGTTGTATGGAGCAGCCCGAGCTGCCGAGCAAACCGGCGACAAGGAAAGTGCAGGCCGCTATTACGCCAAGCTGGCCGCACAGACGGCAAAGTCCAGTGGCTCACGAGATGAATTGAATCACGTCCGGGAATTTCGTGCCGCCGCAGCAAAAGCAGCGGCGGATACGAATGACGTTGCCACCGCTCGCGAATAGAAACGCTTCGGCGCGTGTTGCGTGCAAAACGATCAAGCTAGCGATACGGCGCTGCTGATCGCCGCGAGTCTGGTGTTTCTGCATTACGATCCAAAACTCCCGGGTCTCGTCTCGAAAACTTCTGCGGATTTCTGTGCCCGGATACTGGAGACGTATTCGCCGCAGACGCGTTTGACCTTGAAGATCGTGCGACAGCGCTGGTTTCGACCAATCGCGAACTTGGTCGACCGCATTACGATTCCCGGAATCTTGCTGCATTATGCGTTGCGAAAGAAATGCATTGCTGGCCTTGTGCGCTCAGCACTTGTCAATGGAGTCACACAATTAGTCATAATTGGCGCAGGTTTTGATCCGCTCAGCCTTGAATTGCACCAGGATTTTCCAGCTGTGCGATCTTGGGAGATCGATCATCCCGGGACGCAACGTCACAAACTGCCTGCTTTCACTAGAATCGATGATGAACGATTGCATTTTATTGCGGCTGATTTGAATGCCACCGGTGTTGATGGAAACGCGCTGATCAAAACCAGCTTTGATCCGGCTCAACGGACATTCTGGATCGCTGAAGGTCTCCTGATGTATCTTCAGCGAGACGTTGTTTCGTCATTAATGAGAACATTAAGTAGTCTCAGCGCTCCGGGAAGTCAGTTTGCATTTACATTCATGGAAAAGCACGATGACGGCCACATTCGTTTCGAGTCGCAAACTAAACTCGTTGATTGGTGGTTGCGCAGACGCGGCGAACCATTTCTTTGGGCGGCGACGCGAACTAATGTTGTTGATCTTGTGCGGCCGTGGCGCCTCAGCCGATTCTTCGATCACAACGATTTGAGCAAAATCGCATTCGGGCTGGCCGATCAACCGATCGCCAAAGGCGAGGTAATTTGCCTGGCTGAAATCTAACCGGCCCAATTAAAGCTTTCGCATGTTGTCGCGGCGCGAATTCATACGCACAGCAGCGCTCTTCGCACTTGCGCCGCCCATCCTGGCGGGACGCGAGAAAGAGATTTGGGTCAATGACGTCCATTCGCAGCTCAATCGCACCCGCGTTCGGGCGCTGCTGAGGCCCCGCACCCGAGACGAACTTGCGGAAATCGTGCGCTCCGCGTCACGAAGACATTTGCCCATCTCGGTTTCGGGTTGCCGTCATTCCATGGGCGGTCAGCAATTTGCCACTGATAGTATTTGCATCGACGCGCGCTCACTCGATCGCGTGATTTCTTTCGATCAAGAGCATGGTTTGATCGAAGCCGAAGCGGGAATCCAATGGCCGAAATTGATTCACAGCTATCTCGATGCTCAAGCCGACAGTCCAAAGCAATGGGGTATCGCGCAAAAACAGACTGGCGCCGACACATTCACGCTCGGTGGAAGTCTCTCGTCGAATGTGCACGGGCGCGGGTTGGCAATGAAGCCGCTGATTTCCAATGTTGAATCATTCACCTTAATCAATGCCGATGGGAAATCGGTTCGCTGTTCGCGCGATGAAAACAACGAATTGTTCCGGCTCGCAATTGGTGGTTATGGCCTTTTCGGATTGATCGATAGCGTAACGCTTCGCCTCGTTCCCCGGCAAAGATTGCGACGTGTAGTGGAAATAGTTCACGCGAACGATCTGCCCAAACGTTTTGAAGAGCGAATAGCGCAAAAGTTTCTTTATGGTGATTTTCAGTTTTCAGTCGATGAAAAATCCGCGGACTTTCTCCAGCGAGGCGTGTTTTCCTGCTACGAACCGATCGACGAACACGAACCCGTTGTCGCTAAAAAGGAATTACGCGACGATGACTGGCTGGACCTCCTGCGGCTTGCTTACACGGACCGCGCAAAGGCTTTCACGCGATACAGCGATTACTATTTGTCGACGAACGGACAGACTTATTGGTCCGACACGAATCAACTCAGCGCGTATCTTCCGAATTACGCACAGAGAATTCGCGAAGAAATCGGCGGCGAGGAATCGACTCTCATGATTACGGAAATCTATGTTCCGCGGCCGGATCTTCCCAACTTTCTAGCGCAGGCGGCAGAACTGTTGCGCTCGAATCATACAGTCGTCATCTACGGCACGGTTCGGCTCATCGAAAAAGACAATGAAAGCTTTCTAGCTTGGGCCAAGGAACCGTATGCGTGCATCATCTTCAATCTGCTCATGCTTCATACACCCGCAGGAATCGAAGCTTCGGCGCGCTCCTTTCGCGGCTTGATCGATTTGGCGATAGCTCGCAGCGGAAGTTACTACCTCACCTACCATAAATTCGCGAAACCCGAACAAGTCATGGCGTGCTACCCACAGTTTAAGGAATTTCTCGACTTGAAAAAAAAGTATGATCCCGTCGAACGTTTTCAGAGTGACTGGTATCGGTTCTATCGAAGGCTCTTCGCGAGCTGATGACCAGAGGAGCAGAAGCACGATCCGTTCATGCCGCCGTTCGCAATTATCGCTTTGGTTCTAATCGTCGCCCGCGCGGTGACTGAACTGTGGCTGAGCCGACTGAACCAACGTCACGTGCGCGCGAACGCGAGTGAAGTGCCGCCCGGATTTCACGGAATCATTGACGAGGCGACGTATCGCCGTTCGGTTGATTACACGCTTGCCAAGAGTCGCTTTGGAGACATCACCAACGTGTTCGATACCATCGTGCTCATCGCAGTGCTTTTCAGCGGTGTGTTGCCGTGGGCACTTGGAAGATTCAACGCAAACTTCGGTACTTCGATCTTCGCGCTGGCTGGTTTTCTCCTCATCACAGGGATCGCGCTGAGTATCCCCGCATTGCCGTTCGCCTGGTACGATCAGTTCAAACTCGAAGAGCGATTCGGTTTCAATACGACAACCATGAAGACGTGGGTCCTCGATCGCATGAAAGGATTTTCCCTCGCGGTGCTGGTTGCTTATCCGTTGCTTGCGCTGCTACTGAAACTGATTGGGTTGACTGGCGCAAACTGGTGGCTATGGGCGGCGGCGGTTGTCATTGTGTTTCAATTGCTCCTGCTGTTCATCGCGCCGGCAGTGATCATGCCGCTTTTCAACAAATTCACGCCACTGCCAGAAGGAGCGTTGCGCGAGCGCCTCTTTGCACTGGCACAGCGCACCGATTTTCCCACGCGCAGTATCGACGCAATGGATGGCAGCAAGCGCTCGCGCCATTCCAACGCCTTCTTCACCGGGTTCGGTCGTTTTCGAAAAATCGTTCTGTTCGACACACTCATCGCGCAGCTCACCGACCCGCAATTGGAATCCGTGCTCGCGCATGAAATTGGCCATTACAAAAAACGCCACGTAATAAAGTTCCTTGCCCTTTCGGTCGTTGGAGTCTTTGTGGCGTTCGCCGCGATCGCGTGGCTGGCACACCAACAATGGTTCTATCGCGCGTTTGGTTTCGAGCATCAGGACGGCTTTGCTGCCGCGAATGTCGTCCCTGCGATGTTGCTGTTCGCGCTGCTGGCAGGCACGATAACTTTCTGGGTTTCGCCGTTCACTCACATGTTGTCGCGCCGTTTCGAATATGAAGCTGATGCATTCGCGCGTGCGACGATGGGAGGGCCGCAGTCACTCATTCAAGCACTGCGCAAATTGAGCGAAAAAAATCTGAGCAATCTCAACCCGCATCCGCTCTACAGCAGCTTTTATTACTCGCATCCGACTCCACTCGAACGGGAACGCGCGCTGCGAGTCACGGCTTAGCGCAAATATGGATAATTCGCGCTTTCACGGTGGACCCGAGCGGCAATCGCCGCGGCGAGCGCCGCTACAACCAGCGCTGTCGTAACATGTCGAGAGTCATTGTCGTCGGCGCGGGGATTAATGGGATTACGGCTGCCATCGAGCTGAGAAGACGGAGCCACGACGTAGTGCTAGTGGATCCGGGGCCGTTGCCGCATTCGCTCGCTGCCTCAACTGATATCAGCAAAGCAGTTCGCGCCGCCTATGGCGCAGACGAGGAATACACGCATCTAGCTGAACGTTCGATCAGATTGTGGCGCCAGTGGAATCAACAGTTCGGGATTGAGCTGTATCACGAGGTTGGCGTCATGTTCGTGCGCCGGGAGGAAATGAAACCGGGCCATTTTGAACATGAGAGTTTCAAAACGCTGCAGAAGCGTGGACATAACGTCGAGCGCATGAACTCGGCGCGAATCGCCAAGCGTTTTCCGGCATGGAATCCGGACCTTTATCGGGATGGGGTTCTGGAGTTAGAAGCCGGCTATGCGGAAAGCGGTCGTGTGGTTACGACATTAGTTGGACGCGCCAAATCGCTCGGAATCGAGCTGCGAGAGAACGTCAGGTTTTCGCAGCTGGATGAAGATGACAATCGCGTCAGAGGAATTGTGCTCGATGATGGACAGCGAATTGCAGGTGACCTTGTCGTAATGACTGTGGGCGCGTGGACGCCTTATCTGCTGCCTTTCACAAAAAACTTCTTCCGTGCCAACGGCCAGCCGGTTTTTCACCTAAAACCTCGGCAACCTGAGCTGTTCGCGCCGGAGCGTTTTCCGGTTTTCGGCGCGGACATTACGGCGACCGGTTATTACGGATTTCCAATTAATCGTGATGGCGTGGTAAAGGTCGCAAATCATGGTCATGGGCGGGAGATGTCGCCTGAATCTCCCGACCGCGCTGTTACACCCAAAGACGAAAAAGATTTGCGCAGTTTTCTATCATCAACATTTCCGGCCCTGGCGGACGCACAAATTGTTTACTCGCGTGTCTGCATGTATTGCGATACGCACGATGGACACTTTTGGATCGCCCCTGACCCGGAGCGCAAAGGATTAGTCATTGCTGCGGGTGATTGTGGGCACGGATTTAAGTTCGCGCCGGTGCTCGGCGAAATTGTTGCCGACGCGGTTGAGGAAAAAGCGAACCCAATTCTGCAAAAGTTCCGCTGGCGACCAGAAGTTCGCGCGGGAAGCGGAACAGACGCCGCGCGGTTTAATCCGGAAACGTCCAACGCTGAGCGCCGAACGTCCAAGGTCGAAATCTAGCGGCCGCCTACGAAATTGCCTTTTCCTGGGAGGCTCTCTCCCTTTTTGGCGGACGCTTTACTAACGTGATTTGCTTGATGCGCGCCGAATCAGAGGGGCTCCAAGTCGCAACGTCCGGATCGTCCTTAAAAGCATTGTGGATGAGACGCCGCTCGTAGGAATTCATCGGTTCAAGCTGAAGGGAACGGCCCGTGATGCGCACGCGATCAGCCAGGTCTCGCACGCGCTGCACAATGCGATCTTCACGCATCGAACGATAATGTTCGCAATCAACAATGACTTTTTCAGCGTCTTTATCTCTAGCTTGCAGCAGCCGATTAAGCAAAAACTGGATTGCTTCGAGCGTTTCGCCATTGCGTCCGATGAGGCGCCTGCTTTCCTCGGTGTAAATTTGCAGCGTCGCGTTGCCGCCTTCGTTGGTGGTTTCCTCGATTTGCACGACGAAGCCGAGATAACCAAGCATCGTGTCGAGCAGATCTTTCGGAGTCATCATCGCTTTCGTTTTCCCGCAGGCGCAACTTTTTCGAGCGTTGGCATTGGTTGTCGTTTGTTCTGATAAAATTGCAAGATGCTGAAAAGGTTTTGTGCAGTGTAATACAATGCCAAAGCTGCGGCAAAATTGTAGCAGATAAATAGAAAGATCAGCGGCATGAACATGGCGATGCGTCGCTGCGTAGGATCACCGGTTTTTGGCGTCATTGCCATGAGCCAAACCTGCGTTGCAGCCATGCAAAGCGGAATGATGTTGATCGGCCAACCAAGCAACGGCAGATGCGCTACGGTATCCGGCTGAGACAGGTCTTTTACCCAAAGAAATTTTGCGTTTCGCAATTCCACTGCCTGACCAAGCATTTTGAAAAGCCCGAAGAAGATCGGGATTTGAATTATCATCGGCAAGCAGCCGCCGACCGGATTAATGCCGTATTGCTTGTAGAGCTTCATCACCTCCTGATTCATCCGGGTTGGATCGTCTTTGTATTTTTCGCGCAGCTCCTGCATTTTTGGCGACAGCGCAGCCATCTGGCGCATGGAGCGGTTGGCTTTGTTCTGGATCGGCCAAAGCGTGAGTTTGATGATGGTGGTGAGGGCCAGAATCGCCAGGCCGTAATCATGCAACCAGGAGTTCAGCAGGTTCATGAAATTGAGCAGAAACTGGCACACGATCTTGAACATCCCGAAGTCCATGACCTCCGCCTCATTGTGTGGAAGCTGCGCAAGCCGGTGATAAAGTTTCGGGCCGGCGTAAATTTCAAAACGTGCGCTGTACGTTTGGCCGGGCTGCAACTGAAATCCCGGCATTCCAAGCGCACCTTCAATGGCGAGCAGCTTTTGGTCTGGCGAGCGTTCGACGTCGAAATGCCTGCCCCATACGCCCACCGCCTTGGCAGTGAGCGGCGCCATTAGCGTGGTGAAAAACTGATTGCTCACGGCAACCCATTCCGCGCCAACGATATTCTCCTGATAATAGGGCCGCGCAGCGCGTTGGCCCAAGCCGAGAAAACCGCTACTGCTTCCGAACCAACCGACGTCAATTCCTTTCGCTCTTCCGTTAATGCACCAGACCAGACGCGTGTATGAAGGGTAATCCTTGGGATGAATTGGGGCCGCGGAACCGAGAGCCACAAAATAGCCACCGCTTTGATATGGCTTGTCGCCGCGGTTCTCGAGATCAACATCCATTTCGATCACGTAGTTGTCTTTGTTCTCCGGAGATTTTTCGAAGAAAAACTTTTTCCGGACAACGAGTTGCTCGTCCGTCGTGCGCTCAAATTGCACAACGGAATCTGACTCGGTAGATCCGGTAAACTCGGGAAGCGTCGGCGTGGCGGGCTGCTCGATGATTGCGCCGATTGGCGCGCTCTGATCTGAATTCAAAATAACGTTCTGCCCTTTTTCAGCCATTTGCTTGAGCAGGATCGCTTCCTTGATTCCGCCACCACGATTTGTGAGGCGCAGTTCGACGTCTGGATTGCGCAGCGTTTGGATCTTTTCGGCGAAGTTCTGCTCGGCGGTCTTCGGTGTGGCTTCCGCGACGGGGGTCGGTGATACCGAAGGCGCGAGAATCGCCTGAGTTGCCGTGGGAGAAACTTGTCCCGGCGCACCAACAATTGGAGCGGGTCTCGGGGCCATCTGTTTTGCCAGATAGATTTCCCATACGACGAGGCCAATTACGCAAAGGGCAACGACAATCCAGGCAGTTCGATCCATAAATCGTAAATCGCGCTGGTAGCCTATTCAGCGCGGTTGGGCCCGCTATTCAACGGCGAGCCCAGACGGTCAATTCTTGATGCCAGCCCTTTCCCTTTCGATACCGGGTCATACCCAGATCCGCCCCAGGGGTGGCATCGCCCGAGACGCTTCAATCCGAGCCAGCTTCCGTAAAGAACGCCATGCGCCTCAACCGCTCCCAAAAAATATGCCGAACAGGTCGGCGTAAATCGGCAGCCGGAATTTGGACCGCACAGCAAACGAAGAAACGGCGACAGCGTACACTGATAAATGCGAACTAAAAAACGAACCAGTCCCAGCATCAACGCAGAATAGAAGCGCGTCTTGCGAGACGCAACCATTCATGTTCCAGCTGTTGATAGCTCGCGTTAACGGCATCGCGTCTGGCAACGAGCACCATCCAAAAGCCGCCTCGCAAATCATGCTGGTGTTGCCGCACAATCTCGCGCATGCGGCGCCGAACACGATTGCGAACAACCGCGCCTCCGACTCGGCGCGAAGTAACAAAGCCTGAGCGGCACGGGTCAGAGTTGTCTACTGGCACCACATTGAGCATTAGGAGTTTGCCGCGCCGCGCGAAGCCGTCTCGCTTCACGCGCTCGTATTCTGGCGGCTTTGTCAGCCACCGATCTTTTGAAAAGCAAAACGAATCTGCCGGCGTCATATCGCGCGATACGTTAACGAATCCCACAGCGAGATTTCAACAAACCGGCGCTACGACTTCGCGGCAACGGGGCTGCTCGGAATTTTTGCGCGATTTGTGAGCAGATCCAATGCCCGCCCATGCCGCGACCGTACAACAGAAGTCTTCCCCGGGAGCTGCCGGGAGAAGACTTCATAGGAAAAGAAGACGCCGAAGAATTACGAGCTGGGCGGTGACTCAGTTGTTCCAGCGGGAGATTCAGTGGTTGTAGCCGGACTGGTTACTCCAGTCGCTGATGGCGGAGTTGTGGCGGCCGGGGTTGCAGCCGGCTCGGTTGTCTCGGTTTTTTGCTCGCATGCCGCAAGTAGCGCGGCGCTGGCCAAAATGCAGATGTATTTTTTCATAATGCTAGTTCGAAAGGGCACATTGGTGTAATTGAATAATTGGGGCAAGGCAGTTTTTTCGGCGGCATTGGCAATTCTTCGTGAGCGTGGCACGCTCGGTAACCGTCGGTTAGAGCGGAGGCTCGTATTTTAGACCATGCGCTTCCGCTACCGCCTGACAAGTGAGCCGGCCGTCCCGAGTGTTGATGCCGCCGATCAGCGCCGGTTGTTTTTTGCATGCGCCGTCGAGGCCGAAGTCGGCGAGTAATTCTACGTAGCGGTACGTCACATTGGTAAGGGCCTGCGTAGCAGTGCGCGCGTACGCTGCGGGCATGTTTGCAACGCAATAGTGCGTAACGCCTTCCTCGACGTAGACTGGCTCAAGATGCGTCGTTGGTCGCGATGTCTCCGCACAGCCACCCTGATCAATGGAAATATCAACCAATACACTGCCGCGCTTCATCTTCCGCAACATCGCCCGCGTGATGAGCTTCGGCGCCTTCGCGCCAGGCAACAGCACAGCGCCAATGAGCAGATCGCACTCTGGCATCAGTTCGTTGAGATTCGCCTCGTTTGAATAAAGCGTGTGCAAGTTCTCCATTGTCAGGTCGAGAAAGCGCAAGCGCTCGACGTCGATATCGAGAATCGTCACGTCCGCGCCGAGCCCCGTTGCCATGCGCAGCGCGTTCACGCCCGACGTACCGCCTCCGATAATAACTACACGCCCGGGTAAAACTCCCGGCACACCACCCAATAAAACTCCGCTGCCACCATTGTATTTGGCCAGAAAATTGGCACCCATCACTACCGACATGCGACCAGCGATCTCGCTCATCGGTTCCAACAGCGGCAAACGGTTGTCCACCTGAATGGTCTCATAGGCCACAGCGGTGACGCCGGATTTCAGCAAGGCCTCTGTGAGCGGTTTACTCGCAGCCAGATGCAAATAGGTGAAAAGGATTTGACCCTTGCGCAACAGCGAAAACTCCGCCTCGCGAGGCTCCTTGACTTTCACAATCATGTCGGCGCGAGCGAAAACGTCTTTTGCGTTATCGACAATCTCTGCGCCAGCTTTGACATATTCTTCATCTGGATAACCGGAGCCGATCCCGGCATTCTTTTCCACCAGCATGGAATGACCGCGCCGGGTCAGTTGATTTGCAGCCGATGGCAGCAGGGCGACGCGTTGTTCCTGTTCCTTAATTTCTTTCGGGACGCCGATGATCATGCGAGCAAAGTGAGAAGTGATTAGTGATTAGTGAGAAGTAGGGAATCAAGCCAAATTGCTTCTCACCTCTCACTCCTCACCTAATTCAGCGACGGATCGTCCGGCGCCGCGGCGAGCATTTTATACCACGGACCGAGACTGCGCATGATGTCGAACCAGAGGTTTGGCAGTCGATCAAGTTTAAGCAGGGAAGGATTAGCTTTTTGAAGCAGCCACGCTTTCTGCTTCACCTCGGTTTCCAATTGACCCGCTCCCCAACCTGCATAGCCCACAAACGCACAAATTAGGTTTTTGTCGACGGCTGCAGTACCGGCATGTTCCAACACGGCGTTATGGCTGAGCTTAAATCCATCGCCTTTCTTCCATTCGAAAGCCGCGAACATTAGTTGATTTTTTCCAACTGGACCGCCGAGGAATACGGGCACGTCCGCGAGACCTGGCGGTGGCGTGTCGGTCACGAGATCGGCCACTTGTCTGTCGAGCGGGCGATTAATGATTACGCCCAGGGCACCTTCGTTTGGGTCATGCTCGGAAATGAAAAGCACGGTGCGCCGGAAATTAGGATCGAGCATATTTGGATGAGCGACCAGCAATGAACCGGCAAGACTGCGCGAGGATGGTTTCTCATCCAAGTTACGCATACAAAACTAGAAACCGCGCCATGGGCCTCCGCAAGCCCGGTACAGTAACAATGTCACTCTGGTAGCGCACAAGCCCGTAGGTATTGCCGGCGCATGAAAAATTTTGTGCAAAATCTTGTTGCCATCGGCTCGAAGCTCGTTTAGTAGCGTCGAAGTTTTCTACGATTGTTCTGGGGGGAACAGCCGCCCTTCACGCCCATCGGGTGTGGGGGGCGGTAATTTTTTTGATCATAAATGATGAAGTTCTGACTGAATCCGAAGTCGGGATACCGAATTCGACTCGTTATTCAGTATTTGTGCTTCGTCATTAATTCGACATTCGTCATTCGTGCTTCGTCATTCCCGATCAAATCTGGCACGGATCTCCTGGCCGCTCGCGCTCACGATGATCGCGTTGATCGTTGCGACGGTGGTTGTTGTGATCTTTTTGCGCCTGGAGAGCTGGCCGGCGCGAACGGCGCGAGAAGGCGGTGCCGAACTTGAGAGGTTGGGCAAAGAGTTGCGCGCTGCTTTTATCGACATTGCCCATTTGCAGCCGCGCATCACGATCAACAACCGCGTCTACATGGAACAAACCACGCCCGTAAGCGAGTTGGTCGTCCTTTCGAGACGCATCGAAGTCGAACACGAACTACTCCATACCTGGGTTGGCAGCTCGAAGCGCGTGAAACTGCATGGCACATTCAATGCCAAGGCCGGCTTCGATCTACAGCAGAACCTCTCGATCGACCTTCGGCCTGACGAAATCATTGTTCAGCTTCCACACGCTCAAATTCTTGGTGTTGAGCAGGAGCAGGTGGAAGTCCTCGCGTTTGAAAACGGTTTGTGGAACCGAATTTCCGGGCAGGATCTTCAAAGCGAGTTGTCGATCCTGCCTGAGCTAGCCTCAAAAAAAGCAACGGAAACTGGCTTGGTCGCTGAAGCGGAGCGCACATTGCAACGACAACTCAGCGAACGAATTCATCCGCCGCAGCCATTACATCTGATTTTCAAGGATGCCGCTGCAAGTGAACCCAGATAAATGACGAATGAGCGTCGAAGCTCAAATGAAGAAAAGCGGCACGACCACCGCATTTCTTGAGTTTCTCATTTGGGCTTTCTTCGTCATTCGGCATTCGTGCTTCGTCATTTTTTCAGCACAGTGATGTAAATGCCGCTCAGGAATCGATTGTCATTTGCAACTCTGCTCATCCTGCTCGTGGTACTTCTCGCGATTATATTCGCGCCATTTGTCGTTTCCAATGGCATTCGCCTGTGGGTCTGGTGGCTAGCAAGGCAGGAGGGCTTCGTCGCTAGTATTGACAAAGTCGACGCATCATTTCTGCGCCCGGTTGTGATTCGGCAGCTCCACCTGAAAAGCATGCGCGACAATGTGTTTCGCGTCGATATAACTGCCACTGACGCGAGCGTTGGCCTAAATTTTAGACATGTTCTGCTGCACATGCGCGGCCGCATTATTCGCGACCTTTCGATTCGCGAACTACGTGTGGAGTTGCATCGCAGCAACCCAGATTTGCGAGCGATAACCCGGCGAGGCTGGTCGACGCTGCAGCGATTGCTGCCAGAAAATCTCAGCATTGCCAATTCCGAGATGCGCGTTGAGAGCGGACCGACTTTGATTCTGTTGCGACGCGGCATGCTGTCCGCTAGCGAGACCGAGGCTGGCCGGTTTAGCGCTTCGGAGGTCATGATTGCATCGCCGTGGTTGCGCCAAACGTTTTCGCAATTGCGCGGAGCAACTCACTGGGAAGCCAACCGTCTGACGCTCGGCGGACTCACTTTGAGCCGCGGTCTCGACCTTCAATCTGCCACAGCAGACTTGTCGCGGCTGGGCAAGCAACGTGTGGGGTTACAGTTCGACGTTGACGTTTTCGGTGGAAAAATCCGCGGGAACATCTCGCATGAATGGCGTTCTCAGCATTCCAACTGGAAGATTGCAGGTGGCGCCAGCGACATTTCTCTTGGGCAAACGTCGGATGCGTTCGGGTTCGCCGATCGCGTTGACGGTCTGCTCCACGCCGCCAACTTCACGTTTCGTGGAAACCTAGTCGAGCCCGATCGTGTAACCGCGTCGCTGTGGAGTGAATTGACCGGGCTTACGTGGCGCAATCGCACAGCCGAAGCGATCATGCTCGGGGCGGCCGTTTACAACCGGAAAATTGAGCTCCAACAACTGTATATCAGACAAAAGAGCAACCAGCTCACTTTGAGCGGCGAGGCGGCATTTCCCGCGAACTCGTCCGGTTGGCTCAGCCCCGATTTTCGCGGCAACATTTCTGCATCGATCAATCAGCTTGGTGATTTTGTCGCTCTGTTTGGCGCAAACCCAGGCGATTTTGCCGGGAAAATTACGATCGAAGGAGCAATGGACACTCGCGATCGCAAATTTGGCGGACATCTCGCGGTTGAGGGCGCTTCCCTCACATTTTTCAAAACCGGCATCGACAGTCTGGCAGCGAACCTGAATCTCAGAGGGACCGAGTTGGAGGTTGAACAATTGGAGATCAAACGCAAAAACGATTCGCTGAGGGGGCAAGGCAAGATCGATATGTCGCGTGAGCACAACTATTCGGGAACGGTTGACGCTCGAGCCGATAATCTACTCGAGTATTTTTCCCCTTCGCATGGATCTGCCGACAAAAGTGTGAGCGCAATTTCGCTAGATGTTCAGGCAAACATCAACGACAGCAATTGGGATACGCATGGCGTATTTCGTCTTGCAGATTCGAGTCCGGTTAGTTTCACAGCGAATTTTTCCCTACCAGTGGGAACAGATTGGAACGCTTTCCAGTTATCTCCGCTCAATGTTACCGTCGACTTTCCGTCAGTTTTTCTGGCAAAGGCGCCTCAGCTTTTTCACCCTGCAATTCTCCAGGACGGGATTGTGAGCGGAAGCATTTCTGTTTCCGAAACGCTCCAACATCCGCACATCAATGGCGACGTGCAGCTTGTGAACGCAAAATTGTCAGGCGACATCTGGACTCCTTTCAATTTTGTCGAAGCGAGCGGCCGGATTGCTTTTGGAGGAAATCGCGCATCAGTGGAGTTTCTAAACGTCGCGAGCAAGGATGTGGATCTTTCACTGCGCGGCGAAATTGATTTTGAGGATACCAATGATGTGACGGTCAGGATAAGCGGAGCGACGCCGATCTTCGACCTAACCTCCCAACAGATCGATTGCGTGAACAAAATCAAAGTTGCGCCAGCCGTGTTGACCCTCGCGCCTGCCGTAACCGAGTTCGAATTTTGCGGTGGGCTTTTCCAGCCCGGCTGGACGGTGAGCCTACACGAAAGCACCGGTCTTGAGTCATCGGCGATGTCAGACCCGGACGGTGTTGCTCGCAACCTTCCGCTCTGTCTGAGCACGAGCTCTGAAGAAAAAACACTGCTGCTTGGTGGTCTCCCGCGTCCTGAAACACGCGGCGAGACCACACGTTCAAAGAAAGAAGAGAAGCGGCGATAGCGCGCCAGCTGGGAGATTTCAGCGACGCTGTTACCGTTTTGCTGTAGCGAGCCAGCGCGAAAGCTTTTCTTCAAGAGCGGGGGTAAGATTCACGCGAAACTCCGCGCCCGCATCGAGGCGTAACGAATTGCCATTTGCGCGATCGAACAACAATTGAACCGTCCGGCGCCCCGGCGAGCTCACCAGAAGATCGCGCACCTCGCGTAGCTCGTCGCCCGTTGTAGCGGAAGAAAATTGGAGGAGCACCGGGGACTCCTCAAATGCGTCTGTCGATTGTTCCTTCGCCCCATTAGTTTTGCCGGGCGCGAGCAATCGGATTTCCGTAGCCGTGGCGCGAAGGACTTCCTCGCGTTTGTCCAGGGTTCCCTTTATCTCGATAACGCGTCCCGATGCAAGCGCATCCGAGACTTTAAGATATACCTCGTTCCAAACGACCACCTCTAGCATCTGCGTCAGGTCTTCGAGCCAAACTACCGCGAACGGTTTGCCCTCCCGTCTGGTAAATTTTTTTTCCACGTTCACAATGGCTCCGGCGATCTTGAACGGCGCGCGATCGTCGAGCTCGCTTAATGAGGCAATCGATCGGTACTTTTTCGCTGCAAACAAGTCCGCGTAAGCGTCCAAGGGATGTCCGCTGACGTAAAAACCGAGAAGCTCTTTCTCATACGAAAGCTTTTCATGTTCGCTCCACCGGGTAGCCAGTCTCTTTCTCGATGTGCTTGAAGCAGTTGCCTCATCAAAAAGTGAAACCTGGCCGGCCAAACGGTCCCGCTGCGCTGCGATCGACGCGCTCACTGCGTCATCGATGCAGCCAAAGAGTTCGGCACGATCACAGCCAAGAAAATCAAAGGCGCCGGACTTGACGAGGCTTTCCAACATCTTGCGGCTAGCAATGCGCGAGTCCAGCCGCGTGCAGAAATCTTCCAGTAAAATGAAGTCCCCTCGGTGTTCGCGCTCGCGAATCACGGCTTCCATGGCGATTTCGCCGACGTGTTTGATCGCGGCTAGGCCATAACGAATGGCCCTGTAGCCGGGATCGGTGATCCCGGCCTGTGATTCTCGCGCGCGGCTGCCGGCATCATCGATGCCGGCTACAGTTTCGGGCGTGAATTTCAGGCCGCTCTTGTTAATGTCCGGCGGCAGAATGCAAACACCCATGCGTCTGCATTCGCCGACGAAAACTGAAATCTTTTCCGTGTTATTGATTTCGTTGCTCAGAAGACCCGCCATGAATTCCACCGGGTAATGCGCCTTCAGATAGGCCGTTTGATAACTGATCACGCCATAGGCCGCGCTGTGGCTTTTGTTGAATCCGTAACCGGCGAATTTTTCCAGCAAATCGAAAATGGCGTTTGCTTTTTTCTCGGGGATTTTGTTCGTGCGCGCGCAGCCTTCGATGAAGTTTTTTCTCTCCTTCGCCATCTTCTCCTTGTCTTTCTTGCCCATGGCTCGCCGGAGAAGATCGGCCTGCGCGAGTGAGTAGCCGGCAAGTTTGCTCGCAGCCGCCATTACCTGTTCCTGGTAAATCATCACGCCGTACGTGTCGGCGCAGATGTCTTCGAGCAATGGGTGCAGATATTTGATCGGCGTGATCCCCTTTTTCGCTTTCACGTATTCCGGGATGAGTTCCATCGGGCCAGGCCGATAAAGGGCGATCAAGGCGATGATGTCATCGAGCTTCTTCACATCGAACTGCTTCGATAAACCGGTCATCCCGCCGGATTCCATCTGAAAAAGGCCAATCGTTTCGCCACGATTATAGAGGGCGAATGCAGCGGGATCATCGAGTGGAATATTCTTCAGCGAAAAGTCCGGCTCTCGTTTGCGAATTAGGGCCAGCGTGTCCTCGATCACGGTCAGCGTTTTCAATCCGAGGAAATCCATTTTTAGCAGGCCAAGATCGTTGAGCGGTCCCATCGAATATTGGCTGATCACATCATTGCCTTTCATGTCGCGACAAAGGGGGATGTAATCAGACAAATCGCGGTCCGCGATCACCACGCCTGCAGCGTGAACTCCGGCGTTGCGCGACAAACCTTCGAGAACTTTGGCGTAATCGAAAAGCTGCCGGGTTGCCGGTTCCGTGGCCACAGCTCGTTTGAGTTCCGGATTTTTTTCCACTGCTGAATCCAGCGTGATGTTCAATTCATTTGGAATCATCTTCGCGATGCGATCGGCATCGCGATAGCTCCAGCCCATTACTCGGCCGACGTCGCGCACCACGCTCTTCGCTTTGAGTTTGCCAAAAGTGATGATCTGCGCGACGCGGCGTTCCCCGTACTTTTGCCGAACGTATTCGAGGACTTCGCCACGGCGCGCTTCGCAGAAATCAACATCGATATCGGGTGGAGAAACGCGGTCCGGATTTAAAAAGCGCTCGAAAATAAGACCGTACTGCAGCGGATCGATATCCGTAATTCCGAGAACGTAGGCAACCATCGAACCCGCAGCCGAACCGCGTCCCGGCCCGACAGGAATGCCTCTCTCCTTCGCAAAATGAATAAAGTCCCAAACGATCAGCAAATAACTGACGAATTCCGTCTTTTCCAGAACGCCCAGCTCATAATCGAGCCGCCGGATCAACTCCGCATCGTTCGCTGCCCGTTCACCGTAACGCTGCCGCAAACCGCTATAACAAAGTTCGCGCAAAAAACTTTCGCGCGTCTTGCCGGCCGGGACCGGATATTCCGGATATTTGGAGCGCCCAAATTCAAGGTCGAGATGGCAACGTTCACCAATCTTGAGCGTGTTCTGAATCGCCTGCGAAAAATCGCGGAACACCTCGCGCATTTCATCCGGCGATTTGAAATACAACTCCGGAACATAGCGCATCCGGTTTTCGTCCTGCACCATCTTGCCAGTGCCGATGCAAAGCATTACGTCGTGCGCCTGGTGATCGCTCCGGCGCAGGAAGTGCACATCGTTTGCCGCAACTAAACCAACGCCGAGGTCTCGCGCGATCTGGGGCAAGACCCTGTTGCACGTGCGCTGCGCCTCTATTCCGTGGTCATGCAGTTCAATGAAAAAGTTTTCCGACCCGAGGATGTCTCGATACTCGGCGGCGCTCTGTTTTGCCTTTTCAATGTTGTTTGCCTGAATCGCGCTGTTGATTTCCCCAGCGAGACAGCCGCTTAATCCAATTAGGCCGGCCGACCGCTGTGTGAGCAGTTCTTTGTCGATCCTCGGCGCGTAATGAAAACCATCCAAATGCGCCGTCGTTATCAGTTTGACGAGATTTCGGTAGCCCGTCTCGTTCTCGGCTAAGAGAGTGATGTGATACGCCGAATCGCGCCGTGAGGGCGGCCGATCCTTATGCGATCCAGGGGCAATGTAGGCTTCGCAACCAATGATCGGTTTCACCCCGGCGCGCAGCGCTTCCTGATAAAATTCAATCGCGCCAAATAAATTGCCATGATCGGTCATCGCTACGGCAGGCATTTTGAATTCAGCCGCCTTTTTCATCAGCTCTTTCATCCGGATACTGCCATCCAGCAGCGAGTATTCAGTGTGCAGATGCAGATGAACGAAAGAGTCGCGAGCCATTTCTGTTTGCAGTATTAAGCGTCAAGAAAATTTGGCAAATTTGCCTTCGTGTGCACCGTTAAAGCGTTAAAGAGTTGCAGCGGTGGAGCGGAATTACTGGCTCGATGTGAGCCGCTTCAACGTATCATCGCTTCAACGCTTTTAATGGCATCAAACAGTGCTTGCATTCGCATCGCGCCATTGCTAAGAGAGCGCGTGCTGCGCGTAGCTTTCGATTGCAAGGCACCGCGCGACGCTGAGTTTACTCTCACATGAAAAAACTGGAAGCCATCATCAAACCGTTCAAGCTCGAAGAGGTTAAAGAGGCGCTGGCAGAGCTTGGCATCGAAGGGATGACTGTCACCGAAGTTAAAGGGTTTGGCCGGCAAAAGGGACACACTGAAATTTACCGGGGGAGCGAGTACACGGTAGATTTCTTGCCGAAAGTGAAAGTGGAAGTGGTTATGGCGGACGATATGGTGGAAAGGGCGGTGAATGTCGTGGTCGCCGCAGCCAAGACGGGCAAGATTGGCGATGGAAAAGTTTTCGTTCTTCCGGTGGAACACGCGGTACGCATCCGAACGGAAGAGATCGGCGAAAAAGCGGTGTGACGGCGCTCGGCGCCGC
>DATLPS010000162.1:0-12230 GCA_035535575.1 Candidatus Limnocylindria bacterium | reverse complement strand
CGGCCAAATGTTGGTAAATCTTCGCTCATCAATTCCATCGTACGCGGAGAGCGCGCGATTGTGAGTGAATTACCAGGGACCACCCGTGATGCCGTCGACATTCTCTACGCGCATGATGGACGGAAGTTCGTTTTCATTGACACCGCGGGAATGCGTCGGCGCGGAAAACATTCGAGCTCGGTCGAGGTTTTCAGCGTTATGCGCGCAGAGCGCAGCATCCGCCGCGCTGATGTGTGTGTGCTGATTGTCGATGTCACTATGGGCGTAACAGCCCAGGACAAACGGATCGCCGGATTGATTCAACAGGCGCGGAAGCCAGCGATCGTTGTTCTGAACAAATGGGACTTAGTCAGCCCGAGACGCGGAGAAAAACAAGCGGCAAGGCAACTTGTCGAAGAAACGCATGCGAGAATTTTTTTTCTCGAATATGCGCCGACGCTGATCACATCTGCGCTGACCGGAGAAAATGTCGAGAAGTTGTTTGCCTCGATCGAAACAGTCCAGCGCGCAGCACAGCAACGCATCGGCACCGGGGTCCTAAACCGATTGCTGCGTCAGGCGTTTGAAGCAAACCCGCCGCCGCTGGTGAGAGGCCGCCGACTCAAGCTCTTTTATGCCGCCCAATCCAGAGGAAAAGAAGATCGCCTGGTGGACGGCGGCGGTCCAGCGACGCCAGAACTCCCGCGTGAGGTAAAAATTCGGGAACGGGCTCGCGGGAGCTCGCGCCTCCAGGCTCCAGAGTTCGTTCTTTTCGTCAATGATCCGAGGCTGATGAATGAAACTTACCGTCGTTATCTTGAAGCTCGCATTCGCAAAGCCGCACCGTATCCCGGCCTGCCGATAATTCTAACGCTGCGGCCACGCGCAAAAAGCGTCGGGCAACCATCGCGCGTTCGACGAAAAGGCCGCCGATTTTCAAATACCACCGGCCCCTCGACTATTTCGGCGCCTCCCGATACGGGAGATTTGCAGTAAGTGATGCGAGAATCTTTTCGCTCAGGTTGACGGCATCGCTATCGCCCGAGGCGTGAGCGCGCTTCAACGCTTCCTCGATAGCGCTGGTTGCACGCCGGAAATCTCCCGCTTCAGCGTAAGCCGCACCTAGCGTGTCGAGGATAACCGGGATTCGTCGTTCGGTCAGAGTGCAAGCGCGCTCGGCCAGTCGAACTGCCTCGACTCCATCACGCGATCTCGGATCGGGATACGTCGCAAGCAGCCACGCTAGTTCGTCCAGCATTCGTGGTGAATCCGGCGCACTTGCGGCGATAGCGCGGAGTCGCTGTAATGCATCCGGGTCCTTGGCCAACGACACCAAAATCTGCCGCAGTTGCGCATGCGCTTGTTCGAATTCTGGCCGTAATATCATTACGTAACCGAGCTGCTGCGCAGCTGATGCGAGATCGCCGGTTTCGGCCGTAGCCGAAGCCAACGCAGAATGTGCAGCTACGTCATACGGTGACATTGCCAGCCATTCGTGTCCGAGATCGCTCGCATCGTTGTAGCGTTGCATTTCGAAAAGACAACGCATCAGAAATTGGTACGCGGAAGAATTTTCCGGACCAAGATCAATGGCACGCCGAGCTTCCGCGATTGCGCGCTCCATGTCGCTACGCTTTACCGACATGGCTAGATCCAGGTGAGCAGCAGAGCGGGTTGGATTTAATTCAATTGCGCGCTCTGCTTCCTTGACGGCTTCCTCATCTTGCCCTAGTTCGCTCAAGCTCAGCGCGTGAAGGCCTCGCGCTATTGGATTCGAGGGATCCGCCTCTACGGCCTTAAGCGCTTGGGCGGCGGCTCCGTCGACCTTGCCCTGGATGCCTAAAGCTCTTGCGGCATAGAGATGCTGCGGCGCCGAAGGAACAATCCAGAAACTGGCGAAACTGTTCATTGCCCAAATTAACGCGAGTACGCCGAGAATAAGCTGCAAACGCGCACGCCCACGTGTCAGCCTTTCCCAAGCGAGCGCGCCAAAGAAACAAATCGGCGTGAGAACGGACAACCCGTAAAACGCTTTCGCTTGCGCATAGGATGGAACTTTTAGCGTCATGAAAACCAAACCGAGCGCAATGACGGCACAGAAAGCGAGCAACAGGAACAGTTCGCTCGAAGGCCTGCGAATGAATTGAACAATCGCAATGCCCGCGCCGCCGAGAATAAGCGCCGTGGGTATGAGCGCCCACAAATAGCCGGTAACCATTGGCTCGTGGTTCCAGGCAGTTGTTAAGCTCGGTGCACCACCGCACAGCCCGTCGCCCCAGAGGGTGGAGTAAATTCCATCGGCAAATCCGGCGAACCCGCTGAAGAGCGGATACAGTAACGATCGACCGAAACGAAGATAATCAGCTGCGGTATGATAGCCGGGGTCCTGCCACCAGGTGAAACCGCTGACTACGTCCCAATTGCCAAGCAGCGGCGTTCCGAATTCCAACCAGATACGCGCATAATGCCACCCGCATACAGCGAAACAAATCGCGAGCAGTAACACGAGGTTGCGTAACGAGATTGCTATGGGCGCTCCCGCGTAAGCAAGCTTTCCTGCGATCGCAATGATTACGATCGGCAGTATCAAAACGCCGGTCGCTTTCGCAAGCATCGCCGCCCCAAGCGCCAATCCGAGCCAGGCAAACTGCGACGCGCGCGGAGTGTCGTCCTTCAGCAGACGTAAACAGAGATAAAGCGTCGCTGTGGCCAGAACGGCGGCCAGCATTTCGTTCGTCACATAATGCGCCAGATACAAATGCATCGGGAGAAACGCCGCCAGCAAAAGTCCGATGAATGCGGCTCGCACCGGGAGCAGCAGGCGCAAACTCAAAAAAACCAAAACGAATTGCGCAACGCCGAAAAATCCGCTGAGGAACCGCAGAACGACGATCGAGGCAGGCTCGTTCGTTGACATTTTGCCGGCTGAAAGGCTTGCCGCAGCTATCAAATAATAGAGCGGCGGCTGATACATTTCCCAGCCCTCAGTCGGCAGCGGCAGCGCCCGATGTTCCTGGATGTAGTTGATGTATTTGAGATGCTCCTTTGAATCGAAGCCGGCATGGAACGGCAACAGCCGCGCGTTATTCCAGAATAACAACAACCACAGGCCGGCAATGAAGAATAGGAGCGTTGGCTCCGGCCATCGTTTTGGGAGCTTCTTAAGGCTGACGCTCAGGAACAAGATGAATACAGAAGCGATCACGATAAGAACAATCCAGAACGGCCAAATTCTTTGCACCGCATCAAAGGTGCGTTCGCTGCCAGCAATGGGATTGCCGGGCCCGGGCGTCTTCGCCGCCGCAGCGAGCGCGGCATGGCGCCATGACGAACCGGCAATGGATGCTTCCCAACTCTTGTCGCTGCGCAAGATCAGTTGATCGGTACTTAAATTGAGCCAGAGCGCCGGCGGCCCATTGTCATTAAACACGTGCGCCTCGATCACGTTTGGCCCTGCGTGTAATTGTTCGGAGACGTCGACACTCATGTTGTCTTTCCAGTTGCGGTGTGGCTGCAACAGAACCAAATCGCCGTTGATTCTCACGTCTGCGCGACGCATTGCGCGAACGCTCAAATGCGCCGTGGCGGGTGGCTTATTTAGAATTAATTCGCGTCGGAACGTTGCATCGACGCTGGCACCGCTATGACCGCGGGCCTCAACCGCAGTGGGAAAAACAATCCACTCCGCACGTCGATCACGCGGCAGGAAATTGATTGCCGGATCGGTCCGCGCGATCCATGCCAGGATCAGCATCGCCGCGCCGGCGAATGCGAACATCGCAATCGCTCGCTGCCAGGATTTATGAAGAACTAACATTGAGCGAGTCAACTTTTACCACGTTTCTCCAGCGCCACAGAAAGTTAGATCCGAACCTCCGATCATCTCGACGCCGCGAACGATGGTTATTCTGCACGAATGGCTGGCGAGCACATTTGATCGAACATTCTTTAGCAACTGCGTGTCTCACCAGACCGTATGAAATCGACCCAGGAAATTACGCAGGAAGTGCGCGAGCTCGGCCAGTGGATTCCGGCGCTCCGTCAGCAAGTCGCTCACGTTGTTGTGGGACAGAAGTACTTGGTAGACCGCCTTATGCTCGGACTGCTCGCCAACGGTCATCTCCTGCTCGAAGGCGTTCCCGGCCTTGCGAAAACACTCACAGTTAAAACGATGGCCGCTTGCATCCAAACAGGATTTCAAAGGTTACAGTTCACGCCCGATCTTTTGCCTGCGGATTTGATAGGCACGCTGATTTACAATCCGCGCACTGGCGAATTTACAACCAAACTCGGCCCGATTTTTTCGAACTTGATTTTGGCTGACGAAATCAACCGCGCGCCGGCCAAGGTGCAGAGTGCATTGCTCGAGGCGATGCAGGAACGGCAGGTAACGATCGGCGAAAAAACATATCCTCTTTCGGATCCATTCCTGGTTTTGGCGACGCAAAACCCGATCGAACAGGAAGGCACTTACCAATTGCCCGAGGCACAGCTCGATCGGTTCATGTTCAAGTTGAATATCGGTTATCCACAAAAATCAGAGGAGCGAAATATCCTCGACTTAATGGCGACCTCGGCGCCCGATTTGCGAGTCGATTCAGTGATTGAGCCAAAGCAAATCATCGCGGCACGTGACGTCGTTAACAGCATCTACATCGACGACCGCGTAAAAGATTACATCGTGGATGTTGTCTGGGCGACGCGACAGCCAGCGGCATATAACCTGCGACTGGAAGGTCTCATTCGTTACGGCGCCTCGCCGCGTGCGACTATCTATCTCGCCCTCGGCGCGCGCGCTCACGCGTTCCTGAATGGCCGCGGTTACGTCACGCCACAGGACGTGAAAAGTATCGGACCCGACGTGTTGCGGCATCGCATCATTGTCAGTTACGAAGCCGAGGCGGAAGCGGTGACCAGCGAGACGATCATCGAACGGATCTTCGCAGGTTTGCCGGTGCCGTGATTTTTCGAAAATGATCGGTGACCAGTGAACAGTGATCAGGATGACCCCCGCAAAGTCTTTTCGAGATCTAAAAGTCTATCAAGCCGCACGGGAGGCGGCCCGGGTCATTTTTGAGCTCTCCAAAAATTTCCCGCGGGACGAGAGATATTCGCTAACGGATCAAATCCGCCGAAGCCCTCGAGCGGTAAAGGCTATGTTAGCCGAAGCGTGGGCGCGTCGCCGATACAAAGCCGCTTTCGTGAACAAGATCGATGAGGCTCTCGGTGAAGCATACGAGACGCAATCGTGGTTGGACGATGCAGTGGATAGTACAAATCTTTCCAAGCAGGAATTCGAGGATCTGGACAGGCGCTACGATGCAATCGGCGGCATGCTCTCGCGAATGATCGACCGCGCAGATGATTTCTGTAAACACGCGCCTGCGACTGATTACCGCTCCGTCACACGCGAGGACGAAGATTCTCCGTTCACAGATCACTGATCACCGATCACCTCTCATGGACGCAGCCGACATTCTTAAAAAGATCAGGACACTCGAGATCAAGACTCGCGGACTGGTCGAAACCGCCTTCGCCGGCGATTATCACAGCGTCTTCAAAGGCCGGGGTATGAATTTTGAAGATGTGCGCGAATACCAGCCGGGCGATGAGATCCGCTCAATTGATTGGAACGTCACGGCACGGATGGGCACTGCGTTTATAAAAAAGTTCACTGAGGAACGAGAGCTGACAGTTATGCTGGTTGTAGATGTAAGCGCTTCAGGGAATTTTGGCAGCACAACACAATCTAAACGCGAGTTGGCGGCGGAGGTTGCCTGTCTGCTCGCATTCAGCGCGATTAGAAATAATGACAAGGTCGGGCTGATCCTCTTCACTGATCGCGTCGAGCTTTTTATTCCCCCCAAAAAAGGTCGGTCGCACACGCTGCGACTTATTCGCGAGATTCTGTTTTTCCAACCGCACGGACGCGGCACAGAGCCGGCGCTGGCTCTCGATTACCTGAACAAGATCGTCACACGCCGCGCGGTCGTTTTTTTCATATCGGATTTTCAGGCAGCCGATTTTTCGCGTTCGCTCGCAGTGAGTGGGCAGCGACACGATTTCGTGGCGATCCACATTAATGATGAACGAGAAAAGGTGTTGCCGAACATAGGCATTATTACGTTGGAGGATGCCGAGACGGGTGAACAGGTAGAGATCAATACAGCTGATCGCAAAACGCGTGCTTCCTTTATGGACCTCGTCCGGGAGCATGACACAGAACTTTCCCGCACGCTTCGACGCAATAATATTGATGCGATCACGCTGCAAACCGGAAAGGATTACTTGCCGGCACTCCGCTCGTTTTTCAAACAACGGGGACGCCGGCTCGGGGTTCGATGAACAGTAGCGGAGTAATGGAGCAATGGAGTGCTGGAGTAATGAGATGAGTTCGCGTGCCAACACTCCAGCACTTCAGTACTCCATCGCTCCCGCGCTGCTGATGCTCGCCGAGGAATTTCACGATATTGCGCCACCGGTGGATTATTCACTCATTCCGCCCTGGCTGATTTTTGTGATCGCATTCGTTACGCTCTTCGTTCTCGGCCTCGTGGTGTGGTTGTTCGCGAAGCGCCGCAGACCGCCCGTGCCGCCGAAGTTGCCGCGAGAGATCGCGCTCGAAGAGCTCGAACGGATTAGTGGCGAAATTGAAACCATGACCCCATATCAATTCAGCATTCGTGTGTCCGACATTCTGCGAAAATATGTGACGCAGCAGTACGGCCTTCCCGCAACGCGACAAACTTCGATCGAATTTCTGACCGCATTGGCAAAGGCGTCACCTTTCTCCCCAGAAGAAAAATCGTTGCTCGAAGATTTTTTGAACCGGTGCGATCTGATCAAATTCGCACGATACGAAGCGACAACGTCGGACAGTGAATTACTACTGCAGGAAGCGATTCGTTTTGTGAAAGGAGCTCAACTTGCGACTGTTTGATTGGTGGCCTGTCCTATTCTGTCATTCCGACCGAAGTGGAGGAATCTCTAGTTATCTGCTTCGTATTATTGCTGGCACTGTCGAGAGATGTCTCGACTTCGCTCGACATGACAAAACTATTTGATTGGTGGCCGGCAAACAGCGCGTTGACGTTCGCGCGTCCGTGGCTGCTCCTGTTGCTTCTCGCGATCCCGTTGCTGGCGTATTTGCGCGGAAAACGTGGCCCGGCAGCGGCGCTGACTTATTCGTCGACAGCGAGCCTTCGGGTAATTGGAAAACGAAGCGCCGCGCGCGCAGGGAAAATTCTGCGGACACTGCTGCTGGCTTCGCTTGCGTTGTTCGTGGTTGGACTCGCGCGTCCGCAGCTCGGCAAAAGTCTGACGCAGATCGAGGCGAGCGGGATTGACATCATACTCGTGCTCGATGTCTCCGGGTCGATGCTGACGAAAGATTTTACGATAGGCGGCCAGGAAGCGACGCGAGTGGATGCGATCCGAGAGGTCACGCGCAAATTTATTGAAGGACGCCCGAACGATCGCATCGGAATTATCGCATTCGCCGGTCGGCCGTATGTAGTCAGCCCGATGACGCTCGATCACGATTGGCTTTTGCAAAATCTGGATCGAGTGCGGATCGGGCTCGTGGAAGACGGCACGGCGATTGGATCAGCCATTGCAGCGGCTGCAAATCGACTGAACGACAAACGCTCAAAAAGCCACGTGCTCGTTCTGTTGACCGACGGCGAGAATAATGCCGGCAAAATTCCACCAAACACTGCCGCCGAGGCAGTGAAAGCACTAAAGATTCATTTCTATGCCATTGGGGCTGGCATCAATGGAATTGCACCGGCGCCGATCTTCACTAACCGAGGACCGTTAACCGATGCGCTGGGCAACGTCCTCTACGAAAACCAGCGCGTAGAGTTCAATGAAGCGGGTCTGAGAGAGGTCGCAAAAATTGCGGACGGGAAATTCTTTCGAGCCACTGACACGAAATCGCTCGAACAAATTTACAGCGACATAGACAGCCTCGAGAAATCGACGGTCAGCGTAAAGAAGTATCAGCAATACCGCGATCTGTTTCCGTTGTGCCTCATGAGTGGATGCGGGCTGTTGCTGGCGCAACTGGTCCTGTCGCAGACGGTGTGGAAAAAATTACCGTGAATACCGCGTTAAACCATAGATCGTGTCATGTTGAGCGAAGCGAAACATCTCGAAGCTTCACTTTAAGCATTGCCCGAGCGAGCAGTCAGAGATTCTTCGCTTCGCTCAGAATGACAACAATGCGTAACGGTTTAACGCTTCCACCCTTCAACATTTCAACGAAGGTATGAGCTTCGGCGCACCAGAATGGCTTTGGGGTTTGTTGCTTATCCCGCTCTTAATCGCGCTCTTTGTCCGCGCGGAGCGTCGCGGCCATCGGCGGCTGCAGGAATTTGTTTCAGCGCGACTGCTGCCCCAGCTTGCTGCAACTGTAAATCGGCCGCGGCGCATAACGAGATTTGGATTCCAGCTGCTTGGGCTTGCCCTGGCGCTTGTCAGTCTCGCTCAGCCGCGCTGGGGTTACACATTTGAAGACGTTAAACGTAAAGGGCTCGATTTACTGATCGCCGTGGACACATCGCGCAGCATGCTTTCGAACGACGTCCAGCCGAACCGACTCGATCGCGTGAAGCTTGCGGTCCAGGATTTGATCAATGAACTCCAAGGCGATCGCGTCGGTTTGATTGCTTTTGCAGGCCGCGCGTTCTTGCAGGCCCCTCTTACGATTGATTACGACGCCGTAGTTGAAGCGATCAACGATTTGGACACTAAAACCATTCCCGAGGGCGGAACCAATATCTCCAGCGCAATTACGCTTGCCACTCAGAGCTTCGGTAAGAGTGCAACCGGAAATCGCGCACTCATCATCTTTACCGACGGCGAGGAATTAAGCGGAGACGCTGTAAAAACCGCAAAAGAAGCAGCTGACGCGGGCGTGCGGATTTTTACGGTCGGCGTCGGAACACCGCAGGGCTCGCTTATTCCTGTAACGGGTGATGATGGTCAGACCGCCTTCGTCAAGGACTCGGCCGGCCAGGTAGTCAAATCAAAACTGGATGACAAACGTTTGCGCGAAATCGCGGAGGCTACAGGTGGGTTTTACGTTCATTTGGAAAGCGGGCTCCGGACGATGCAGCAAGTTCAAAATGAAGGATTGGCCAAGATGCAGGCCGCGGAAATGGATGTGCGTCTTTCGCGCAGGCCGATTGAGCGTTACGAATGGCCGCTGAGCGCGGCGTTGCTTGCTCTCGCGTTATCAATTCTGATCCCGGAGCGGAAACGCGCGCGCGAACGCCGTTATGTTCCTGCCGCCGTCAGGACTGCGGGAGCGACGGCCGCGCTACTGATTTTGCTCACGTCTTTCTCGTTTGCCACCGCCCCGGGAATTGACGCTTATCACGAAGGGAAATTCGAAGACGCCTACAGTCAATTTCAACAGACGTTGAAATCGCATCCAGAATCGCGCGCCGAGGACAAACTTCAGTTCGATTCGGGCGCTGCCGCTTACAAATTAAAGGATTACAATAAAGCGTTGGAATCGTTCAGTCAGGCCTTGCTCACGCGTGATACTGGTTTGCAAAGTAGGGGCCATTACAATCTCGGCAACACTCTTTATCAGCGCGGCGAAACGGAAAAAAGTGACGAAAAGAAGCTCAGCGACTGGACGAACGCGCTCAACCATTATGAACAAACGCTCAAGCTCGATCCGCAAAACAGAGAGGCCAAAGACAATTACGATTACGTCAAGAAGAAGATCGAAGAGTTAAAGAACAAGAAATCGCAACAACAACCTTCCCCTTCTCCGTCACCATCTCCGCAGCAAAAAAACAAACAGAATCAACAGAACAAGCAGGATCAGCAGCAGCAACAGCAGCAGCAAAATCAAGATCAACAGCAGCAAAAACAGTCGCAGCAGAATCAACAGCAACAACAAGACCAGCAACAGCAGAACCAGCAGCAACAACAGCAGCAAGGCCAGGGCCAGCAAGAGAAAAAGGATCAGCAGCAGCAATCACAGAATCAACAGTCGCAAAACCAATCGCCTAGCGACAAAGAGCAGAAACAAGAAAAGCAAAACGATCAATCCCAGGCGAAGAACGAGCCGCAAAAACAACAACAGCAACAGCCCGGCGAGAGCCCTTCTCCGTCGCCAGGCGCGGAAAAGCAGCAGGCCAACCAGCCTTCCCCATCGCCTGGAGAACGAAAAGCTGAAGAATCACCGACGCCAGGCGAAGGAGAAAATGAGATGCCCTCGCCGTCGCCGGGAGAAGGTGAGGACGAAAACGCGACGCCATCTGCTAGTCCGGCGGAGTCGCCGCAAAAGAAATTTGCCGGAGAAGTGAAAGGTGCGGCAGAAGATAAATTTCAGAAGCCGCCGGACAAAAACGCGCAGATGGCCGAGGCTGAATCGGAGAAAGAGGGCCAGATGAGCGAGCGGCAGGCGCTGGCGCTCCTTGAATCAATGAAAGATGAAGAGGCGCGGGTTCAACTTGATGAACGCAAAGTCAGGCGCCGTGTCTATAACGACTGGTGACTGGAAGTTTGTGGTTTGATGTTTGAGATTTGAGCGAAAATGGGACGCGTATTTTTTATTGGGGCGGTCGCTGCAATTCTCGCGGCTAACTCCACGTTTGCCGACGCTCCGAGCGTCACCGCAGTGTTGAGCAATTCGGAGGCAGTGGTCGGCGAAACGGTTGAGTTACAGATTAAAGTAACGGGCCCCGGAGATGCGAGACCGCCGGACGAAATTTCAGTTGATGGTTTGGAGATTCACGCCACCGGAACATCGCGACAGTTCGAAATACACAATTTCGCAACAAATTCGAGTGTGACGTACAATTATACGGTCCTGCCGCTCCGGGCCGGCCGGTACACGATCCCGCCGCAAACAGTCAGCGCCGGCGGCAAATTGCTGCGAACCCCTGAGTTGATATTAAACGTCGCAGACGCGGCTGGCCGTTCCTCTGGCGCTGGCGTGCGGCCGAGTCGTGGCTCACAAAGCCAGTCAGTCAGCGCGCGCGATCTGATTTTTGCCGAATTGATTGTGCCGAAGAAGATTGCCTATGTCGGCGAGGTTGTTCCTGTTCAGATTCGAATGGGATTTGACCCACGCATTCGCCCAAGACTCATCGAGCCACCTGAAATCACTGGACAAGGATTTACCGCCCAGAAATTACAGCAATCCGGGCAAACGACAGAAACGATCAATGGCAGACCGTACGACGTAGTGACATATAAGACGGCGATCGCTGCGGCGCGCGCTGGAAAATTCGAGATTGGGCCGGTTACGGCGAAGGCACAAGTCATAGTTCCTCGAGCACGAAGTGCGCCGCGGTCTCGCGGGCGCTCGCCGTTCGACCTGTTTGATCTCGATGACCCGTTCTCCGATCCATTCTTCAGCAATCCATTTGCTCAAGTTGGTGAGCGAAGAGAGGTAGAGATCAAGAGCGACCCCGTGGCGCTGGAAGTAAAAGCGTTGCCGCTAAACGCGCCGCCGAGTTTTTCAGGCGCAATTGGGAATTTTGCGATGACAACGGATGCAAAGCCAAAGAGTGTGCAGGTGGGCGATCCGATAACTGTCACAACCGCAATCTCGGGCCGCGGCAATTTCGATCGCGTCAACGCGCCAGTGGTTGAAGACGAACGAGGCTGGCATAAATATCCACCGTCTTCGAAATTCAAGCAGGACGACGAGGTCGGTATCAGTGGTACCAAAACTTTCGACACAGTGCTTTCGCCCAACGAGAGAAAGCAAGCTCTGCCAGTGCTCGCATTTTCGTATTTCGATCCCGGAAAAGAGCAATACGTGATACTCCGCAGCGAGCCGATTGCGATCACTGTGCAGGGTGGAGCGGCAGCCACACAAAATGTGGCGACGAGCCAAACGGGATCAGCGACCCCGTCGACAGCAAACCGCGCGCCTTCTGCGACGCAGCCAGCAAAACCGCAGGATATCTTGTATCAACTCACGGATCGGCCAGCAACGGCAGAATCATTTACGCCGCTTTATACACGTCCGGTTTTTTGGAGCGCGCAGTTGGTGCCGTTGCTTGCACTCATCGCATTCGCCGGTTGGAACATTCGTCAAAGAAGAATCGATAATCGCGAGGCGCGGCGCATCGCTGCGTTGCAGCATGAAGCGGCTGAGCTAATGCACAAATTGCGTCGTAACGCCGCATCACCACGAGAATATTATACCGAAGCTTCCAGAGTCGTTCGGCTCAAAACAGCGCTGGCGTCCGGCAGCGGTGGAATCGATCCGAACGTGG
>DATLPS010000161.1:0-11686 GCA_035535575.1 Candidatus Limnocylindria bacterium | reverse complement strand
ATGACGTTCGTCTTAGCTTTGCCTTACTTGCTTCGCGATTGTCATCGCCGCATGATATGGATGGCGAGAATGCGGCTCTGATGACGCGCCAGCAGATAATCGATAAAGTCGCCAATGATCGAGTTCGGCTTGTTGCCAAATTTGGTGACCACCCGGCAGATGAGCACGCCGGTGCGTCCATGCCATTCCAGATTGATCACGCCATGCGCTTCGCGCGCGCTGTGAATTTTGGCCCAGCCATGTGGGCGCCCGGGTCTCTGGTGCTCCGTTGGAATCAGCTTGAATTTACGCTCGAGCTGCGGATCGCCCATGATCTTGTTGCGTAAAGATCCGCGTCCGCTGGTGATAACTTGAATCACCGTCTGCATTTCACGCTTAGGTTCAGCAGGAAATCAGTCCGTTTGCAACGCTTCTTTAAAAAAGGCGCGGCGACATCTAATCATTAAGCAGCGAGCGGTACATGACGTAAACATCGACAAATCCTTTTTCGGGATGGCGAAACGCGCCTGGCAACGTCCCGACGATTTTGAAACCGAGCTGCTTCCAAAGATGGATAGCTGGCGTGTTCGTAGAAACCACGAAATTGAATTGCATGGCGCGAAAACCCATCTGACGCGCTTCGCTCAAACAATGCTCGGCCATTCTGCTTCCCACTCCCAAGCCCTGCGCGCCTGGTGCGACCATGAAAGCGGCGTTGGCGACATGAGAGCCGGGACCGAGCTGATTCGGTCTGAGAATGTAAGTGCCGACAACGCTTCCACCTTTTTCCGCGACGTAAGTTTGCGTATCGGCGCGAAACCAGTAAGCCAGCGCATCCTCGCGCGACATCTCGGGATCGAACGCGTAGGTATCGCCCGCCGCGACGATCTGATGAAAAATATTCCAGATAACCTCACGATCCGCTTCGGTTGCAGCACGTACGGTCATCACTGGTCATGGAAAACTGCAGGGCAAATCACGGTCAGTTGGCGCAATCGAGCGACTAACAAAGCGCAAGCCACGCAGCGATCGCGGCAAATTTCTGTTCCGCGCGCCACGTGACAGCAACTGCCGGAGCACTTCGGCCGAGATTTTGTATCGCTCCTTTGACGGCGTCACTCGATTGTTTCAATTGCGCGGCCGCGTGAGCATACGCATCACGCTCGATGATAAAGTCAGTGGTGATGCGGTGTCCCTCCAACGCGTGCTGCAAGACGGAACGAAATAATTGGCCTTCTAAAGCATGCGCGCGGATGTGCGGATTTGCGATCGAATCCGGAAGGATCTCGCTTCCGATCACGAGTATTGCGCGCCTCACCGTGTGGCCCTCTTGCCGATAGCTCGCGAGAAGCTTTGTGATCGACTGTTGGGCAACACGGCGAACGACGCGCGTCCTCCGCTCTATTTGTGTTGTGTCGGTTTCCAGTTTCCCCATCGCGGCGTGATAAGGCTGTCGAGTTTCAGGAAGCCGCGGGTCGGACAAATCGATCCGCCGGACATCGCTGAGCCGCGGCGAACTAGCTGGGCCGCTTAGCAGCACTGCGGCCGCCCAGCCGGATTTTACTCGGAAGCCGAGCGCGGCGGTTTGCGCCTTCATCTCGTTTGAAATGTTACGGGCACCGTGACCGCCCACCCTTGGCCCGGCGCAGATTTCCATTGCTGAAGCGTTTTGATTGCAGCCTGATCAAAGTACGGATTGCCCGTGGATTTGACGACTTGCACATTCGTTACGTTTCCACTTGTATCGAAACTTAGATGGAAGCGACCTGTTCCCGAAACACCGGCTTGAGAAACACCGGGTGGAAAGGCTGGCGCCGGCGCATAGACCAGTCGCGGTCTCGGCGTGGCTTTTGGTGTGGGGCGCGTTTCGGCTGTAGCCGGCCACCGGGCCTGGGTATCAGCCGCCACGCGAGATGACAATGATTCGAGCGTAGCCGAAGGATGAGCAATAGTCTTTTCCCCAGAGGTTGTGACCACACCAATGACTTCGCCAGTCTCGTTTACAACAGGAGATCCGACGGAACTGGCTGAACTTGCTCCACTAATTTCCAAGCGATCGGGTTGTTGAGCAGCAATCGTCATTTGACGAGCGCTACCGTCACTTCCAGCCAATCCACTGCCAACCACTACAACATTTGGGCCAACTTGCGGATTACTGTTTTTGTTTAGCTCAAGAAATGGAACCTTCTTCACATCGGCCTGCAGAATTGCCAGATCCAATTCTTTCGAAGCCGCGAGAATTCCGGTGACGTTGTGGATTCCGCCGTCGGCGGTTTTTGCAACAGCATTGACTCCGCCTTCGATCGCTCGCGCTGTGGTAACGACTCTGCCATCGGCGGAAATAAAAAAGCCGCTCTCAGTCCGCAACAAATTGCCCTTTGCATCAAAGACCGTGACCCAAATTACCGCAGGCCGGACCGCTGTTTCCACTTTCGTCAAGTCGGACGACGCGGGTTGACCAGGTTTTGCTTCCGGCGAAGGGGTGACTGACGGGACGACGCTCTGCGATTGAGTCGCAGTAGCTTTCCGTGGCAGTGATGACGACTGCGGCCCGGGCGACCTGACAACCTGACTCGTCGACTTTTGCACGCAGGTCAGACTCGCAAACACAGTCAGCCACAGCGCATATCGAACGATCAACCGCAACTGTTTCATTGAGGGTTCAAGGGAAAATAGTCTGCAACACGGATCGCTGTTTGATCAAGCTGGCATGGCTAATTCCGCTTGAAATATTGAACGGCGCGTTCGTGTTTCTTCGCCGCAGCCTTTGTGTTGAACGTGCCGAGATTTCTTCTTTTCCCCGTCCGCGGATTTTTCTTGCGGGAATACAGCCGATACCTGCCGGATTTCAGTTTCCTGATCATGCTCCATCGATGTATTCGCAGGCAAAACGGACTCCGCGTGTTGAATCGTTAGGCAACCACTTCGGTTGGCGAATTAAGGATACGCAGACTGAGCGCGCAACCTACAAAGGCTTCGCCAAGCGATTCGAAAGCCAAAGCACAAGGAGGGCGGCGAGAATTACGAGATTGGTTGCCAGGTGAGCAGGGAAGCTCCAGTTCTGGCTGGCGTGACCGAAACAGCCACAAGTGATGTCGAGTCCGCGAAGTTTTGCCGCGATGGTTATAAGCGAGAAGACCAGGATCAACGCACTTAAGATCGACAGTGCGCCACAGGATCTTTGATGTTCGACCTTTGAAATCCGGAATGCTCCCGGCGGTGCGAAGCTCCGCATTCGGTGTTGGGCGTTCAGCGCCTTGCTCGCGAATACTTTCGGAGTTGGGCGTTGCACTCATCTCGTCTTCAGCCACCCCTCCCATCCGCCTTTGAGCACGAACACATCCGGAAGCTGCGCTTCCCTGCGCAGCCGTCGGGCAACTTCCCGGCTGGCGTTACAACCGAGGCTGCTGCAGTAGACAACGATTTTCTTTCCCGGCGACCATGCTGCCAAGAATTGCGGCAGCAACTCATTCCACCGGTCTTCATTCAACGACAGCGCGGCCGGAATGTGATCGCGCGCGAACTCCTCGTCCGGGCGCGCATCCACCCAGATAACGTTTTCGCCCCATGCGCGCGCTTGATCGACAGTGACCATTTCCGACGGGAGAATAGCCGATCGCCACGATATCTTGTGGCGGAAATAAATCGCCTCACCCACCGCGGGAACGAGCGCAAGCACTGCCAGAATAAGAATCTGGCGGACCAGCGAAGATCTCACTAGCTATTGAACGACCGGGGAATTGGTGATGCGCGCAGTTGCGTAAAATACCTTCTGTGAATCCTCCGGTTGAATCGTCAGAGTCGAAGCAACAAGGTTGTTCGTTTCCTTGGGTTGGACATCGACTTTGAACTCGCCCTTACCGGTTTCCTCGACTTTGGTTTGAAAATCCGGACTCGATGAGGTGACCTTGATATGTTTGACCGTAAATTCTTTGCCGACCTTCACCGTGATCGTCTTCGGGTCAGGCTTATCGCCTTGCTTCCAAAAAACAAACGTCGGGTTAATCTCCAATTGCTGCGGGATAATGGTCCTGAGCGTGAGGACCGTCTTGGTATTCGCGGGGTCATCGGTTTCCACGGTCACCGTTTTCACCTGAGTGCCGGTGCGATCGCCGATGTTAAAAGTGGCTGTAATCTCGCCGGTCCCGCCTGGGGGAACTTCGTCCTTCTGGGTTTGCGCAGTGGTGCAACCGCAGGAAGCGTGAACAGACTTAAATCGCACTGGTGTCTTTCCGGGGTTCTGATATTTGAAATGGCCTATCGCCTGTTTGTCGGCAGGTGTTGGATGCAGCTCGACCGTGGTCTGCTCCCATTTTAATTCGGCGCGTGCGCTAAGGCTGATGAGGATCGACAGGGCAAAAGCAAAGATGTGTGTTTTCATTTTTTGGGATAGAAACGCGTAATATAATCAGCAACCGCGTCCCGCCAAGTGCGAGGTGGCGCGCTTGTCAGCTTCGTGTATTTCGCAGTGGAAAGCACAGAATAGACGGGCCGGCGCGCAACCCAATCGGTCATATCCTTTAGTTCGAGTGCGCCAACGGTAGTCGCTTTCAGCAGAAGGCCTGTTTGGTGACAACAATCCACAGCCCATTGTGCGTATTGCTGCCAACTGCATTCACCGGCGTTGGCCAAATGCAGAATGCCGCCTTCAATGTCGGCATTGAAAAACTGCGGCAGCACTTTGGCGATATCCAGCGTGTAAGTAGGTGTTGAAAATTTATCTGCGATTGCATCGACTTGTTGAGTCTCCTGTGCTCGCTTGATTATTCCGTCGATAAAACTCGGCCGGTCAGGGCCAAAAACCCAGGAGACGCGGATAACAAGATGCCGGCTTTCCGCGGCGAGCACATTCCTTTCTCCAGCGAGCTTGGACGCGCCGTAAACGCTGATCGGATTCGCTTTATCCTCTTCAGTGTACGGCGCGCGTTTCTCGCCGTCGTAGACGTAATCAGTACTGAAGTGAATGAGCTTTGCCCTTTTATCCGCGCAAATTTTCGCAAGAACGCCCGGCGCTTCGGCGTTAATCAGATAGGCGCGGTCCCGCTCGGCCTCGCAACGATCGACGTTAGTGAATGCCGCAGCGTTGATAAGAACATCGAAATGCGCCGCGGACAATTTTTTGCGCACATCATCCAAATTCGATAACTCGAGTTCCGCGTGATCGAAACCAGAGATGTCGTACTCGTCGCGATATTCGCGCACGAGCGCCGCGCCGAGGCGCCCGCCTGCGCCGATAATCACCATTTTCATGGCTTATAAAGCGATCGCTGGTCGTCGCTCCCTAACAGCTGCCGTCGCAGACTGCAGCGAGAGTTCAATACCTCCCCGCACGTTCGAGCAACGGTTGCCACCAGGACGGATTGTCAACGTACCACTGGATTGTCTCCTCCAAGCCTTCCTTGAAATTACGGCGCGGTTTCCAGTTCAATTCACGTTGCGCGAATGCAGAGTCAATGGCATAGCGGCGATCGTGACCAAGTCTGTCTGGCACAAACGAAACGAGGCTGTGTGGTTTGCCAAGTTTATCGAGAATCGTTCTTACCACATCGAGATTCGCCATCTCGCTGTCGCCGCCAAAATTGTAAGTCTGGCCGGACTTCCCTTCGAAAAGTGCGGCGACAATAGCGGCACAATGATCGCTCACATGGATCCAGTCACGCACGTTCATGCCATCGCCATAGACCGGTAGCGGCTCATCACGGAGCGCCTTGATGATCATGAGCGGAATCAGTTTCTCCGGGAACTGATACGGACCGTAATTGTTTGAGCATCGGGTCACCAGCACCTCCTGGCCGTAAGTCTTGTAAGAGGCGATCACCAGAAGATCAGCACCCGCTTTGCTTGCTGAATACGGCGAACTGGGATCGAGCGACGATTGCTCGGTAAATTTGCCGCCTGACCCAAGCGAGCCATACACCTCGTCGGTCGAGATTTGGATGAATCGCTGAACACCGTGGCGCCGCGCGCAATCCAACAGCACGCTTGTGCCGATGATGTTTGTATGAATGAAATTGAGAGGATCGTTGATGCTGCGGTCGACGTGCGATTCTGCTGCGAAATTGATGATCGCGTAAAACCGATGCTCGGTCATCAGCGCGTCCATTTGGTCTGCGTTCGCGATATCGGCTTTGAAAAATTCGTAACGCTCGCCATGTTCCTCGACCACGCCATCGAGATTGGCGAGATTGCCTGCGTAAGTGAGCACATCCACGTTGGTCACGAACGCCGGCTTGTAATGTTGCAAGATATATCGAATAAAGTTGCTCCCGATGAATCCGCAGCCACCGGTTACAAGGATGCGCATGGCAGCGCGTACTAGCAGCGCCGAGCGCGCCGCGCCAGCAGAATTTCCAGCGCTGCGCGATCACTTTGCACAATGGAAGGTGCGCGTCGCGGAAAGCGACTGGGTGCCCTGGGCGATTATGGGCCTGGCGGTGTTCCTGCGCGTTTTCCTGCTGGGCATTAAGCCGCCCCACTTCGATGAAGGCATCAATGGGTGGTTCGTCGATCAGGTGATGAAGAATGGGTTTTACCGGTACGACCCGACGAACTATCACGGTCCGCTTCACTTCTATGTGCTGCTGCTCTTCGAGAGTTTGTTTGGCCGAAATGTCTGGGCATTGCGGCTGCCTGTCGTGCTCGTAAGCATTGCTTGTGTTTGGTTGGCGCTGAAGTTCGAGCCCTTGGTAGGACGAAACGTTAGCCGAATAGCCACGCTTGCCATGGCAGTCTCGCCGGGATTCGTTTTCTACGGACGCTACGCAATTCACGAAGTGTGGCTGCAATTCTTCTCGACGATGTTCATCCTGGGACTGCTCGGTCTGTGGAGATTGGGCAGGTTGAATTACCTCTGGTACGCAGGGATGGGGCTAGCTGGTATGATTCTGACCAAGGAAACGTACGCTATCCATCTCGCTTGCGCGGTGCTTGCCATTCCAGCTCTGGCGGTTTCCTATGCGCTAAGCCGCGTCCCGGATGCTAAGCCGGCAAAGCAAACCTGGAGCTATATCGATCTTGCGATGGTACTGGTTGTCGGCGCAGCGGCGGTCATTTTTTTCTACTCTGGAACTTTCTTCAACTGGAGTGGCGTCAAAGGTCTGTATCTGGCGTTCAAGGCGTGGACCGAGACTGGCGCCGCTGGTCACGGCCATGAAAAAGCGTGGGATTATTGGTTCAAATTGATGGGGCCATCTTGGGAAGCGGGCGGAACTAATTTTTCTGGATACGAATTGCCGATGCTGGCTGGATTAATTCTGTGCCTGTTTTGCCAAAAATTTAAGAACCTCAGTTTGCGTTATCTGGCGATTTATGGCGTGGGAAGCCTGATTGCATACAGCTATGTCAAATACAAGACTCCGTGGTGTATTGTCAGTTTTGGCTGGCCGTTCCTGTTTATCTTTGGCGCGGCGATCCTGCTCGTGCGCCCAAAAAATCTCCGGAAAGTATACGTCACGATCGGCATTCTTTTGTGCATTTCACTCGGCCGATCCATTTCGCTGAACTATTTCCGGTGTTCGTCGCCTACCGAGCCTTACGCGTACGTTCAGACGTACAACGACATCTTCAAACTAACCAGACCGCTACTGAAGCTAGCAAAACGGGACCCGGCCTACTACCACCTCACCGGGCACTTGATCCGCTCCAGCGTTTACCCGCTTCCGTGGATGCTGGGCGATTTCGATCGCGTCGGCTACTACGAAGGAGGGAATATGCCAGCAAACCTTGATGGCGATTTTCTCCTCGTGCAGCAAGACAAAATCAAAGACGTCGAATCGAAGTTGAAAAACGCGTACTACACCGACACTGTCACGATTCGGAATTATCAGGACCCGTCGAAGCTTTATTTGAGCGCCAAGATTTTCAAAGAATTCTTCCCAGGCAAAGCACCGGATTTTGTCGGGAAACCACCGGGCTAGGCGTAGCGCGTTTCGATGAAGTGGCTTTCGGCTATTCTCACTTTCGTCAATTTGTCGGTGATTTGCGGTCTGCTTCTCGGAATGGCCGGAAGAGGCTTAAATGTGGTGAGCGCCTCGCTGGCACTGGTATGCGGGGCCGCATTTGCAGTTGCAGCTTACCTGGGCACTTCTGATACGGCGGTTCGGAAAAAGGTCGCAAATCATCCGCCGTCAGAACGAAGGTCTCAAAAGCTGTCAGACGAGGAAACCACACCGAATCCAGCTATTTGGTCGGCATTGATGCGCTATCGTCATGTGTGGTTCTGGGCAGTGGCAGTGTTCTTCGCGATCTTCGCTATACGATCGTTTTGCTGGCTCCTTTACATCGACGGCAGTGATTTGAAGATCCAATCCCCAAATAACCTGGGCGACGTGTCGCTGCATATCACGTTGATCAAAAATTTTGCGAATGGCGTGCAGCTCTGGCCGGATAACCCAATCTATGTCTTTAGCAAACTGCAGTATCCGGCAGGAATGGACTTGTTCAACGCGCTGTTATGCCTGGTCCACGTTGATCTGCTAACGGGACTGGTTTGGGTTGGTTTGGTTGCGTCGCTCGCAACCTTTTATGCATTTTTCCGCTGGGGCCGCACGTTCGCCGTTGCAGGTTTCTTGTTTAACGGCGGAATAGCCGGCTTCCAATTCTTCCAAACGTTTAAGTTTTTGGACTATCAGGGTGGCAACAAGATCGCTTGGAAAAGCATTCCCTTGGCAATGTTCGTTACCCAACGTGGATGGCTCTACGCGATCCCGGCAGGTTTGGTTTTGCTTTGGCACTGGCGGGAGAAATTCTTCCGTGAAAGCTCTGTAGCCGGAGCCGACCTGTCCGCCGCAGCCTCAGCGAAGGCGGATGATCCCAGCCAATCCGCCGCGATCCACGCCCGCGCCTACACGAGAGGCCCCCTGCCCTTCTGGGTCGAGCTGTCACTCTACGCGTCAATGCCATTTTTCCACGTCCATACGTTTCTCGCGCTGACGATCGTTCTGTTCGTTGCGCTTCTGTTTGAACGCCCCAGTGAACTAACGTTTATCGTCGATCTGGCTCGCAAAGAAGGTGGCTCCGGAATCGGCCGGTTGATTTCGCACCCAACGATTTGGTCCGAAATTTTCCGCGGTGCGCCGGTTCGCAGACACGCCGCAGCCTTGCTGGCATCTGCCTTGATTCCAGCAAGCTTTTTTGTCTGGCTTGTCAGCGATCATTTTCGCGCGGCATCGATATTTGAATGGCACCCCGGCTGGGCGCAAGATTCGGCGGACTTCGCCGCTCCTTTCTTCCGAATTGGCGGAGCTGCGAATTTTGGATCTTCGACTGCGTTTGGCCTGCTATTACAAAAAACATGGAACGGCGTCATCGCACCTTTCTTTCAATTTTGGCTACCAAACTTCGGCTTATGGATTCCTTTGGCGTTGGCGCTGGTGGGATTGTGCGGCTGGCGTATCTGGAAGGCTGGGTGGCGTTGGGGTAACAGACCTCCAGCGGACATCGCCTTTGTTCTACCCGCCATTGTGATCTTCGTCGTTGGTTATTTTGTGAAAACTGCGCCTTGGGATTGGGACAACCTCAAGCTGATGGTTTGGGGCTACTTCCTCATTCTGCCTTTTCTATGGAGCGACATCATTGGCCGGTGGGCCTTTCCCGAACGGGCGGCGATGTGCATTGCACTTTTCGGCTCCGGGTTTGTTACTTTGCTGGGTGGACTCTCTGCCGGACACCCGGGCTTTGGACTTATCGAGCGCGCGAAACTCGACCATACCGGCGCGGCGCTTCGGCCTTTGCCGGTAGAAGCGCGATTCGCCGCTTACCCTACCTACAATCATCCGGTATTGCTGCAGGGCCGGAAAGTCGTGCTGGGATATCCGGGTCATCTCTGGACGGAAGGATTCAATTCCGGCGACGCAAACAATCGGCTAACAGCGTTGATGAATGGAGCTGCAAACTGGCGCGAGGCCGCTAAAGCTTTGGGCGTCCGCTACATCTTCTGGGGCCAGGACGAAAAGACGAACTACCAATCAAGCAGCCGCCCGTGGGAAGCCGCGTCCTTTCTCGTGGCGTCCGGCGATTGGGGTGCAATCTACGATCTGAACACGCCAGCACCTCAGCACTAGCGTGCGATGGGTGTGTTCGGCGTCGATGAATGCTTGATGGAGGCGGCGACTTTCCGCCGTACTCGGAAGGGATGTGCAAGGAAAACAAAATAGATCGCGTTCACAAAATCGGTGAAACTGCAGGGAGGACTGGTTAGGCGCAGCGGACCATTGCGCAACGTCTCGAAAACGTTTTCCACAGTGAGAGCAGGCGGCATGGGGATACCAGTATAATGCCGCCCAAAGGCATGCAGCCGATGCGCGTCAGAGGTGGCAATCAACGGCTTGCCAAACCGGGATGCTACTCTTCTTGCGCGGCGATTTGGATTGAACAGGCCAATGTGAAAATGGCAGAACTCAATGGCGTCGAAACAATCTATTTCTGCAAGCAGTCGCGATCCGATCGAGCTGCCGAAAACGTAAAACGGATGCGGCGCAATAGTGAAGATAGAAGTCCCTCGTTGCGCTCGCAGTCGTCGCAGGTCGTCGAAATTTGTTAACTCGCCGACTTCTTCGGAAGTCACATTCAGCACGATGACATCCGCGCCGCACAATCGCACCTCGGCGGCGGGGATGAGCAAAATGCCCATTGCCGCCGCGTCAGCGTACACTTCCTTCCGCTCAAACACTGCATCGTGAAGTGTTATCGCCAGAACCCGAAACCCGAGGGAATGCGCGCGTTCCAGCAATTGATGGGCGGAATAATCCACCGCGTCTTTGGGATCATCGAGAGTGTGAATATGCAGATCGATTTTGATCCAGTCGTGTTCTTTGGTCGTGCTCGCGTGCCGCGCCGTAGCTGTGCGAAGGTGGGTGCTCATGCTCATGCTCATGCTCGAATTCCAAAACCTAATCGCGAATCATCGGGATTTCATACGTAGCCGAGGTTTTGACCGACCGGCAATGCGAGCACTGCTAGGAATACAAGCGCCACTTGCAAGCCCCTGCCGGATGCGGAAAGTTTGACGCTCGCCGCAATAAGCTCGGGTGGTGGAATGGCAGACACGTACGTTTGAGGGGCGTATGCCGAAAGGCATGCGGGTTCAAGTCCCGCCCCGAGCACTTCTATTTTTACCTATAGAAAAGGCCGTTTCGAAAGCCCCGAGGGAAATATTTAGGACAGATTTAGGACAAGCGAGCGTGTCTTCCGGCCGACTTCCGCATCTCCTGGTAAGAACCACAATACGAAATTCGACGTTGTGGTAGTGGGCGACCTGAGCTTCTCCTAAGCGAGGTCGCTTGTGTTCGCCGTGCAGCAAACTGTTGGAACAGGATCACGACAGCGCGAGCAGACGTGACGATGAAATGCGATACAATCCTTTCGCCAAACGGGTGGAACCTGAGGAGGATGACAAGGCCGAAAGTTGAAGAACACCTTCCGTCGAGTCTAACGGAAGGTTGCCAAGATCAAGGCTCACCTTGGTACGAAATCGTACCAAGGTCGCACGCTAAAGTCACAACTCCAAAGGACAACGTTGTCCCTTTGCGTTCCGATCAAGTCGTGTCGGGTTTCACCCACGTCGTATCGTGAGCAGGCCCGCCGACGGGAGGATTGCACTTGGGAAAAGTTTTACCTTGCTCCATCGATATAACGTTGGTCGTATGTGTCTGGCAGTGATACTTGCCGCTGGACACGCATTTTTCGCCTGTTTTTCCTGTCATCTGGA
>DATLPS010000160.1:0-10110 GCA_035535575.1 Candidatus Limnocylindria bacterium | reverse complement strand
GCAATCGTGCCCGATATGACTGTAGGCGAGAAAGTTTCCGCAGTTGCCAATCCGCGTTTTGCCTTCGCTCGTGGTACTGCGGCTTGCCGTTACAAATTCGCGAAACGTGTTTTCGTCGCCGATCTCGAGGTACGTCGGTTCGCCGCGATATTTTAAATCCTGCGTTTGCTGCCCAATCGAGCAGTAAGCGTAAAATTTGTTCTTCGCGCCGGCCTTCGTCGGGCCGCAGAGCGTGACGTGATGTTGTAGCCAGCAATTTGGGCCAAGTACAACGCTAGCACCTATCACGCAGTAAGGTCCGACAATTGTTCCCGCCCCAATTTCCGCTGCAGGATCGATAATCGCCGTCGGATGAATCTGCACGTCGCTCATATGCATGAACCCCTCACCTCAGTCCTCTCCCCTTGGCATAAGGGGAGAGGCGGAAGAGCTATGCGCTGTGTTCTCGCGTATTCTGCATTGCCCGCACGCTTTGACGCCTCGCCGTTTTCAAGGGAGAGGGGAGGGTGAGGGTTCGTTCCTTTCATTTATCCAAAAAGGTGAACATCAGTTCGGCTTCGGAGACGATTGCGTCATTAACAACGCAATGACATTGCGCTTTCGCCAGACGTTCGCCGCGCGATTTGGTGAGCTCGGCGTGGATGAAAATGGTGTCACCCGGCAAAACCGGTTTGCGAAATTTCACTTCGTCTGCGCTCATGAAATAACCGATTCGACTGGTCGTTTTCGCCAGTTTAAACAACAAAATGCTGGCCACCTGCGCCATCGCTTCCACCTGCATAACGCCGGGCATCACCGGGTGGCCCGGGAAATGTCCTTGAAAGAAGGGCTCGTTAATCGTGACCGTTTTCACGCCGATACATTTCGTCTCGGTTTCGAAACTGATAATGCGATCGACCATGAGAAACGGGAAACGGTGCGGTAAAATCTCCATCACCTGATCAGTATCGAGTCCTCCGTCGCCGCTTGGGATTGTTCGGGGCGTGGCCAACGCACTTCGGCGCGTCTGCTCACGCGTGATTGAACGCGCCAGCTGCGCATTGGTAGCATGACCAGGTTTCACCGCCACCACATGACCGCGAATACGCCGTCCGACCAGAGCGAGGTCGCCGATAATGTCGAGGATTTTGTGCCGGACGAATTCATCAGTGAAGCGCAACGGTTCCTTGCTTAGCACCGCTTCACCCCGCACGACGATTGCGTTTTCGAGGCTGCCGCCTTTGATGAGATTTTTGTCCATCAGCGGCTTAACATCTTCGTAATAAACAAATGTCCGTGCTGGAGCAATCTCGCGCTCGAACAGTGGCGGCGTGACCTCCATCGAGTAGAATTGTGAGAACTGATTGTTTGGCCCGGCTTGGGTACACGAGATGCGAAACTTGTCGTCCGGCAATAGAACTAGTAGCCCGCCGGCTTTAGACTCCACATGCATCGTGTCTCGCACGTCGAAAAATTTTCGCGGCTCCTCCTGAGCCGTTACACCGGTTTTCCTGATCAGATCGACGTACGCTTGAGCGCTGCCGTCGCCGATCGGCGGTTCATTTGCGTCCATTTCCACAACGGCATTGTCAACGCCCATCGCCCAAAGCGCGGCCAGTACGTGCTCGACTGTGTGCACGCGGACGGAGCCTTCGCCGATCGTTGTCGCGCGTTCGACTGTCTTCAGATTTTCGATCCTCGCGTCGATCGTCGGTTCGTCCTGTAAATCCTTGCGTTTGAATTTAATTCCGTGGTCGACGGGCGCGGGCTGAAGCTTGAGCGTGACTTTTTCGCCTGTGTGCAGTGCGGTACCGCTAAAACTTGCGACTTTACCAACTGTCTGTTGAAGCTCGGGCATAGCAGCCATGGGCGTTTAACTAGCAGAGATTTTGCCTCGTGACCAGCCGTTGTAGCCGCTTCGCTGTGCGAAGTGCGCTCAGTGACCTAAGAATGCAGGGTGTTACGTCGGCACAGGGCGACCCTACAGCGAGCGGCTTATTTCAATTCAAGTTCACCGCAATCGAAAGCCATCATTTTGTGAACATTTGAGATGCGAAATCGATGCAAACCTGCGCCATCATCCTGCCAAATCTGAATCGACTTCTCGCCATCCTTGGCAACCAGAACGCGAGTCAAATTCGGTGACTCACTTACCGTAAACAACGGCAGGCCGTCTGCCGTTTTCAAGTAGCCTCCGTCGCCGTCAAATCCCGCGCCTACATCGATTATGGATCGTTTGTCGTTACGGAGCGGATTTGGCATAAGTTTCACTTTCACAGTGGCGCCCGGGCTGTCTTGCGGCGGAGACTCTGCCACTTGGCCGAGATCCTCCACTTTAAGCGCACCAACGAGGTAACCACGAGCTCGATATTTTCCGGCGGGTAGATCCTCACAGTCGTCGTTTTTTCCGTCCCACTGCGTTACCAGTGCGTCAGCGCCGATTGTAAATTCGTTCAATTGAGCTTCCTGATGCAGAACGCGCACCAGTTTTCCTGTCGGGTCGTAAATGCCAAGACTGATAGTTCCTTCCAATGGCGGAGGAACGAAGCTGACGCGGACGCTTCTCGCCGGTGAGGCGGATGGCGTTTGCACTGCAGCAGGGGGAGCTGTGAAGGATTGTTCGGGCGAGATTGAGAGAGCAGGTGATTCTTCGGGTGTTACCGAGGGAGTCGGACTTGGTGATTCCTGTGCGGCAGCGACAGAAGCCAAAAGAGCTGCCACAAACGCGATGCTGACGGTTCTTATCATGTCGAGCGAAATCGAGACATCTCCTGGTCTTCTCAGCGAGTATCGAGAGATTCCTCGACTTCGCTCGGAATGACAAGTGGCCTATATGTAATAGCGCCAGTTCACATTTGGAAAAAGGTTGTCGCGCCATTCGCAGTCGCTGAGGAATTCTTCATCGATACGATTTGTGACAAACTGATCGTGCAGCCGATTGAATCGGACAAGATGATCTGTGATGCGCTTCGTTGCGTATTCACACGCGGTCCCAGTTTTCATCAAAAACGCCCAATCACTGGATTGCGCCAGCAGAAGTTCGCGGGTGAGCTGTTTGAGTACACGATGCGCAAGTGAGCTACAGTTTTGTTCATGGCTGCGCGCAACTTCACTCATTCGCTGTGTCGCAGTGTGCAGATGCGGATAAATCCACGCATTACTAGGATCGAGCCAGACGCCCAGATGCCCGTTTTCACCCCATGTTGAAGCCGCAGGCTCAACGATCTGCTGCGTGGGATAGGCCGCGAGATATTCACTCGGCGTGGTAAGCCGAAAATCCCGTTCATTGGCCACTTGGCGAACAAATTGCTCAAGGAAACGTGGTCCTTCGAACCACCAGTGCCCAAACAATTCTGCGTCAAACGGAGCGACAAGAATCGGGTCGAAACCACACTCGCTGATTCCGCGAATCTGCTGCCGACGCTGTTCCAGAAAGTGACTGGCGTGTTTTACAGCAGCATTTTCCGCCGCCGCGCGATCATACAACTGTTTTTCATCCCCGCGTCCGGTGATCCGGTGATATTTTACACCAGAGAATTTTCTCGTCCCGCGGGCGACCGGACCCAGGTGTTCCATGGGAAGATCGAAACCGACGTCGCGGTAAAATTCCCGGTAGGCCGGATCTCCCGGATATCCTTCTTGCGCGCTCCAGACTTGCCGGCTTGAATCGCTGTCGCGCGCAAACGCTGCTGGGGCCGCAGGCGTGTAGCAGGGGGCGTAGATTGATCGGCACGGCCGCGGTCTTCCAAACAACACGCCGTGCGCGTCGAGAACGAACCAGCGAATGTTTGCTTCCTGCAAAATTACTTCCAATCCCGGCGCGTAAGCGCATTCGGGCAGCCAGAATCCGGTAGGCTCTGCGTCGAAGAGATCGACATACACGTCCCGGCCAATCAAAACCTGCGCACGCGCCGCTTGGACGGATTGCTGCTGAACAATCGGGAGCAAGCCGTGCGTGGCTGCGCTGGCGATGATTTCGAGTGCGCCCGAGTCTCGCACTTCGCGAAATACCGAGATCAGATCGCATTTCCATTCATCGACAAAGACACGACGCCTCTCCGAGAACAGCTCGAAGTAAAAATCTGCGAGCTCGCGGAGCTGCGGATGATTGCGGTTCCGCTTTTGTTCGCGCCCAGAGAGATCGATTAAATTATCGAGGTGCTGCGCGTAACGCTCGCGCAAAAGCTCATCCTGAAGCATGGCGCATAGCGTTGGCGTGAGAGACATCGTGAGCTTGAACGGCAGAGAATCGTCCACCAAACGCTGCATCATGCGCAGCAGTGGAATGTAACTTTCGGTCACCGCCTCGAAGAACCAATCTTCTTCAAGGAAGTGTTCGTGCTCCGGATGCCGAACGAAAGGAAGATGCGCATGGAGAATGAGCGCGAGATAACCCAGCATTGCGAAAAACTAGAGGGCCACCAGACAATAGCGCAAGGTGGATCGGTTTCTCCGAGACGGTGTCAATTTGCCGCCGAAGACGCAGGTATTTTGGCAACGCGTTGTGGAGAACGCGTTCCACCTACAACGTGCGGCAAAAATCCTGGAATCGATCCAAGCCTTTCTTGATCACGTCCAAGCTGGTGGCGTAGCTGAGCCGGATGGTGCGGTCGTCGCCAAACGCAGCTCCCGGAACGACGGCGACGCTGGCTTTGCTCAGCAAACGGTCGGCGAAATTCTGGGAAGTGAGCCCAAGCTGGCTGATGTTCACCAGAACGTAAAATGCGCCCTCAGGTTTCATCGCAGTGACGTTGGAAATCTTCGAGACGCGGTCGAACATGTAATTGCGACGCATATCGAACTCCTCGCGCATATCGGCGAGCGGTTGTTGATCACCTCGTAATGCGGCGAGCGCGCCGTACTGCGAAAACGAGGACGGATTAGAGGTGGTATGGCTCTGGATCGAATCGACCGCTTTGGCCACCGCTTCCGTCGCCGCCAGGTAACCGAGCCGCCAACCTGTCATCGCATAGGATTTACTGAATCCGTTGATCGTGATCGTGAGATCGTACGCTTCTTCCGAAAGCGATGCGATGCTCACATGTTTGGCATCGTCATAGACGAGTTTCTCGTAAATCTCATCGGACAAAATGTAAATATCTTCCTCGGCAGCGACATCAACGATTGCCTGCAGTTCCTCCCGTGTATAAACAGAACCAGTCGGATTGCCCGGGCTGTTCATGATCAACATCTTCGTGCGCGGGGTCATCGCATTTTCAAAATCTTCCGCGCGCATTTTCCAAGCGTTGCGCTCACTGGTGGGCACGATCACTGGTTCGGCACCGACCAATCTGACCATGTCCGGGTAACTGACCCAATACGGCGCCGGGATAATGACTTCGTCGCCGGGCTGGCATGTTGCGAGGATCGCGTTATAGCACGAATGCTTTGCGCCGTTACTTACGATCACCTGCGCGGGGCGATAATTCAGGCCATTGTCGGCGGCCAATTTTTCGGCAATTGCCTGGCGCAGCTCGGGGATGCCAGCGCTGGGTGTGTATTTCGTAAAACCGGCCTCCAATGCGTCGATCGCCGCCTTTTTTATGTGTTCGGGAGTATCGAAATCCGGTTCGCCCGCACCGAAGCCACACACATCAATGCCTTCAGCCTTCATAGCTTTGGCTTTGCTGTCGATCGACAGAGTGAGCGAAGGTGTCAGTTGGGCCGCGCGTTCGGAAATTTCCATGGTGGTGAGCTTATTCAAAATGGGAGCGCAAACTATTGGTGGCGATAGAAGTTTTCAATCAGAGGTTTAAAATTATTTTCATCGAATTGGACAATCGTCATTTCGCGTTTCGCGTTCTCAGGAGAATCCGACGCATGCGCCGCGTTGATCATAATCGTCTGTCCGAATTCCCGGCGAATCGATCCTGGCGGGGCTTTGGCCGGATCAGTTGGGCCAAGCACGTCTCGGATCTTCCGCACTGCATCCACGCCTTGATAAACAATGGCGATCGATTTTTCCGTGCCGGGAGCGTCATGTTCCTCCGACGGACATTCACTCGGCTTTCGACCCGCCATAAACTCGACGATGCTTTCCCAGTTTTCGCGGCCGCTTTTTGGGCCCAGTTTTTCTTCAAGAACTGGCAGCACAGGCCCGTAGAACTCCTTCGCTTGCGCAACGCTCATGCAGTGCACCTTAAAGCCGATGATGCTCAAACCCGACCGGGAAAACACCTCGATAACTCCGCCCGGTCGCAAATTTGGGAATTTGAAGTTGTCGGGCTTGATGAGGACGAGTGTCTTTTCGACCTGCGCGTCGGCGGGATAAGGGACGGCACGATCCAGGATGCCGCCGTCGGAATCAGAAAATTCAGCCCAGAGGTTCAAATCGCGCTCGACTGCTTTTGGATCGAATGCCGCCAGCACGCCGGGCTCGAAGTAAGTCGCTTTGCCTGAATCATCTGTGATGTAATCGCCATAGGTATCGCGAATTGTTTCACCGCTGGTGCGTTCATGCACGATGTGGCCTACCGTGTGATGAATCTTTTCAACCGCGTCAGGTCCGCGAAAAATGAGGAATAAAACACGTGGACGTTGGCCGTTCTTTTCGCCCGTAAAGTTTTTCAGGATGTACTCGCGAATTAACTCTTGCGTCGCCCGATGGCGCGGATCGGTTTCAGTCACGATAGTGTCCGCGTAGCGCTTTGCCAGTTCAGAGCTCGGCGCAAACATGCGTCCTCCGACCAGATCAAGTCCCGTGCGAGAAATCAACCGTGCCACGATGCCGCCGGTGCGCGATTTGCGGATCGAGTACGGCGTGACGATGGCGTAAGAGAGTTGTTCGTTCTGCATGGTTTCTGCCGCGCGTCTCGTGATTAAACCGCGTGGGATGCAGAGAAACCTAAGCCGCCAAGGCTGATCAAAAGTATCTGGCAGCGTTCAGGCGCGCAAATTTTTGTTTTCCCAAGACTGCAGCGAAAGCTCGCCCATCGCGCATCCGTAGTTTGGGCGCTCTGAGATCGCTTGGCGAAGCTACACCGCTGATTTTATTTCTTCCCAGACGATCGCTCGTTTTCCATGCCGGCCATCTTTTGCGCGAGACCGGCTGCGAATTTCTCGTACTGAACATTGTCGACTGTGAAAGTGCCGAACATATAATTGGAATTGCTCCATGACCAATTCTGGTCCGCATCGTTGTAAGTCATCACTGTCGTGCGTCCTTGCTCGTACTGGTGATGCAGCGGATCGGCGCCCGGCGGGTTCACAATTTTCGCCGCACCGCCCATGCCACCTTCGACCAGGTGGCCATGGAACGTGCCGTATTGCCCAATGGTGATCTGGTGCTCCTTACCTGCGATGTTTCGGGTGATCGGCACGTAACGTGTCTCAGTGTTCTTTGACACGCCAGGCGTCAATACCGCGCCGGCGATGGCTTGTAACGCTTTGCGCTGCTCCGGGTTAGCCTTCTCATCGATGTAGTAAAACGCAAAAGTCCAGTTGCCATACGATTCCATCATCGTCTTGCCCTCTGGACTTTGACCCATCGTCGCGACAGCGAGCCCGTCGAGCTTTGTGTTGCCGTAGTTTCCCTTTTCGATGAGGAGAACTTGTCCGCCGCTGCAAGTCATTTTCGTTGGCTTGGAGTTAAACCAACATGGACATGCGGCATCGCACGAGCAGGCTTCTTCGAGCTGACCAGTGATCTTCCACGGTGTTTTGTCTTTTGGCTCGTTCGCAGCTCGCGCGGGTGCGGCGTGGGTGAAGAGACCTGCAACAACCACGCAGGAGAAGAGCAATTTGATTTTCATGCTGCACAATTTATCCCCGAATCGCGTTTTCAAAAAGCCGATTTAGCGGCGCTGGCAGGTTGTAGCCGTCGGCCTATGGCCGACGAAATGTGCGTGTGGTTAGCACGTGAGGGAGGCGCTTCGCAGAGCAAAGGCGGCTACAAAAATCAGCGGGTGACGAGGCTCGAACTCGCGACGTCCACCTTGGCAAGGTGGTGCTCTACCAACTGAGCTACACCCGCATTTTTGAGAGCGAATAATAATGTCCAGCCGCCCGCCAGACGCAACCTTTTAATTGCTCCTCCGGGTGTGAAATCGTTGAATCCAAATTGGGCGCAAAGCGCATCCTATGAGCAAAGCACTATTATGAACAAATTACTCCTCCTCTGTATTTGCTCCTTAGCCCTCGCGATTAGCTTGTTTGCGCAGACGCCAACGGCCTCGCCGGACGCTAGCCTCCCGGCAGCTGTAGCAGCAACGGCCGCCGCAGCAACCTCTACACCAACGGCAAGCGCCAGTATGTCTCCATCCGATCTAGCGGACAGAATTCACCAGAAGCTGGAGAAAAAGCTTCGCGGACACCACGGAATCACCATTGATACAGGTGATAAAGACGAAGATGCCGATCTTCGAAAAATGCATGAATTTGTCGCGATTCCGATCGTGGCGATCGTGTTTCTGTCGATATTCGGCGCGCCTGTGCTGATCGTTATTATGATAGGCATGTTCGCTCTTTTAATAAGTCGTATGCGGCAGCGAACCGTTCGGATGATGGTGGAGAAGGGTCAGCCGGTTCCCGCAGAACTGCTTGTACCTGCCAGGGGAGCGGTGCGCCGACGGTCCGATCTAAGGCGCGGAGTTATCTGGGCTATGATCGGGCTCGGAGCGATGATCTTTTTCGGCGCTGTAAACGAGTGGGAAAGTGGCGTTTGGTCATTAGGACTCATTCCGTTCCTGATCGGGCTGGGTTACTTGATTATATGGAAGCTCGAGACGAAGAAAGACAACCTACCGCCGGCGTCGTAATCTCCGGCCGTGGAGTTAACTGATGCGGATCTTGTTGCGCGAGTTCTTCTCGATGACGATCAGTACGCATTCGGCGAGCTCGTGCGCCGGCATCAATCCAGTGTGCGTGGCCTGCTGCGGCAACTCACCCGCACAGACCTCGCGTTGGCCGACGATCTCGCGCAGGAAGCCTTCATTCGCGCTTACAAGAACATTCGGAGCTTTCGCGGTGAAGCGCGGTTTTCCACATGGCTTTACCGCATCGCGTACAATTGTTTTCGCGAGGACGCACGCAAGCGGAAGGACCTTGTCGGCGTGGATGAGGCGCAATTGCAGGCTGAACACGATCCGCAGACTGTCGATGCCGGTTTGAGACATGATCTTATGCACGCCCTGAGTTTACTTCCCTTGCACGAGCGCACGGCTGTTGTGCTTTGCTGTCAGAAAGGATTATCGCATGATGAAGCTGCGCGCGTCCTCGATATTCCGCTCGGTACGGTAAAAACGAATGTGCTCAGAGGACGCGAAAAACTAAAACGCACACTCGCCGCGTGGGGACCGAATTGATACAATGAACCCAATGATCGACGACGAAACGCTAGACCGACAATTGCGCGAAGCGATGCCGTATATTGACGACGAAGGGTTCACCGCGCGCGTCATGGCAAGGTTGCCTGCGGCGCGGCGCGAACCGCGGTGGCTGCGGGCCATGATTCTCCTCGGGCTGACATTGCTCGGAAGCGCAGTTGCCTACTTAGTTTCCGGTGGCGGCCGTTTCGTTCGCGAAGGCGTGATTCAGTTGTCGGACTTCCCGATCTGGCTGTTGCTCGTGTTCGCGTTCGGTTGCGGCCTTGTGGTTGGCGCCTTCGCTGTCATAGTTGCCGTTCGCAAAACCCCAGAGGTGCGTGATGTAGCCCGGCTGCGGTTTTGAAATGGCGTTTCGGTTAGGCGGTGGATAACTCGCGCGCCTGCTTAACATCGAGATCGATCTGGCGGGCGAGCGCCTCGACACTTTCGAATTTTTTCTCCGGCCGGAGATAGCGAATGAATCGCACCTCGAGGTCTTTTCCGTAAATATCGCGCTCGAAATCGAAAAGGTGGATCTCGAGAGTGCGCTCAGATTTGCAGGCGCCCACGGTTGGCCGATAACCGAGGTTCACCACCCCGGGATAATTGACTTCCTCGAGCTTCGCTTGGGCGAAATAGACGCCGTTCGGTGGGAACTGTTCATTGTGAGCGCTCAAGTTTGCCGTTGGGAATCCAATCTTTTTTCCTCGATTGTCACCGCTCACAACAGTTCCAAGGATTGTGTATTCGCGGCCAAGCATCCGTGCCGCCTTTGCCAGATCGCCTGCTTCCACGGCTTGACGAATCGCCGTGCTGCTTGCCAGTTCGC
>DATLPS010000159.1:0-3220 GCA_035535575.1 Candidatus Limnocylindria bacterium | reverse complement strand
GTCGTGCTTAAGGGTGCGAACGAGCAACGCCAGGGCAGCATCTTCATCCATCGGGCGAGATCGCGGACCGGCCTGAGCACCAACTGGTGAAACCAAAACCATGACGATTACGGCGGCCGTAATGAGGCGGGAAATGTGGTTCACAGGATCTAACAAAACAGTCTTATTCATTGCCAATTTCTTATTCTGTCATCATTTAGATTCATTCGCGCCTCTCCCGAGTCGCTCTCCGCTACCCTCGCGGCTGTGCCGTGCATCTCGTCGTTCCCAACTCCTCGATTGTTATCTCGCGAAGCAATCTACAAGATCGACCTCATGAAAATCACGAAAAATATCGGCATGCTTTTGCTCGCGGTGTACTTGATCATCGATGGCCTTTTAGGATTCGGGTTGAACCTGGGCCCAGCCATCTTCCTACTCTATCTTGTGGCGCTAGCTGCCGGTATCTTTATTTTCGTCGGCAAATAATCCTAAGGATCTCTAAGGAACGCAGGAAAGCAGGAATTCGATCGGCAGTTTCAACTTTCGCTGCAGGGATCGCAATTCACGGGAGAGACGCAGAAAAAGAATTCCTGTGTATGCTCCGTGCCCTCCCTGGGTAACCCGACTCTGATTTTGTCCTGACTTCCTGTTTTCGTTAGCGATTCAGCTGCGGAGCGCTTTAGTAAAGCGAACGAGTTCGTCGGCGACTTGTTCGATTCGCTGCGTGATTTTCTTGTCGGTGATGCGCTCGCCGTCGAAAGAGTCGCTCGTGGCAAAGGCGAACCGCGGAATAATCACGCAACGAAAATCGAGCATGAGACTGTTCGCATACGCCATCACTGACATGTAACTCGCGTGGCCTCCGGCAGCGCAAACGAAGCCGACGATTTTATCTTGCCACGCGTTGCCGGTGAGCTCGATCATGTTCTTCGTCGCGGCAGCAACGTCGTAATTGTAAACCGGTGCAGCAATGAGAATGCCCTGAGCGCGTTCAATCGTCGCGCTCAACTTCTTTGAACCTGGCATACCGTAACACTTATCTGCATCGCAGAGTGGCAGGTCCATTTCGCGGATGTCGACCCATTCGCAATCAGCTTTCTTCTTTTGCAGATGCGCAAAAGCGACGCGTCCCATGCGGCGGCTATTGCTGGCGGGATTGCCGCTGGTGCTGATAACGAGATGCTTGGGCATGATTTAATGCAGTGACGAATGACAGGTGGCCGGTGACGAGACGGGAAAAATAAGAGCCGCTTCGGAGTCGATGCAAACGTGCGACTTCTTTCGCCTGGCTACTCGCTCGAAGGCAGACGTCAGTCCGAGTCGAACTTCGGTTTCTTGGCGGAAATTTTTTTGTAAGTTCCTGCGGCGGTCACGTTGTTGCCGAATCCGCAAATGCCGGTTTGAGTGACCACAAGTTTGCCGCCGGTGAACTTTAGCGTGATCCGGCATTCCTCTTCCGCACCCTCGGGTTTGAAGATGGCGGTATCGCCCTCAATCGTCGCAATGCCGCTGCCTTCGCCCGTATTGGCCGTTGGGCCTTGAGTCGTTTTGTATTCGTAAACGCCTGAAAATTCGACCTGAAGACGTTGGTGACCCAACGCCCAGATTTTGAATTCGCCGCCTTTTATCTTCCAGGTGCCGTTGACCTGAGCGGCCGTGACACTCGTGTTGCTCCCGGCGCGCAGCGTAACAATTGAGACAGCGGCTAAGCACAGGCCACCGATGAACACAACCTTCGATGTTTTTCTCATAACGCTGTTACGAATGGTCGAGATACACGGAAATCGTTCACCAAAGCAAGAAAACTAAATCGCGAAGAGGAAAGCCGAAAACGGAAGAGAAGCTAGCGTAGGTACTTGTCGAACCATGCGACGCTCTGATCCATTCGGTCGGCCTGGTTCTTCGGTTCGACGAAAAGATGGCCTTCGCCTGGATAAATGATTAGCTGTGTCGGCACACCGAGCGTCTTTAACGCATGCCAGAATTCGTAGGACTGCGACGCAGGGCATTCCGCATCGCGCTCACCGGCAATAACGAGGGTGGGGGTCTTCACGTTTTTGATAAACCGAATCGGAGAACTTTTCTCGTAAACGGACGGATCATCGTAAACTGACGCGCCGAAAAACGGGATCATCCATTGATCGATCAGGTTTTGGCCATAATAGCTTTGCCAATTGGCGATCCCAGCACCAGCCACAGCGGCACGGAAACGGTCTGTTTGCGTGACAGTCCACATGGTCATGAAGCCGCCGTAGCTCCAACCAGTCACGCCGAGTCGCGCAGGGTCGATTAGATGTTTCTTTGTCACTACATCGAGGCCGGCCAGTGTGTCGCGCAGATCGCCGTGCCCGAAATCTTTCACGTTTGCGCGGGTAAATTCTTCGCCCTGGCCGTAACTGCCGCGGGGATTGGGAAGGAGTACGTAATAACCACGCACGGACAGCGCGGCGATAATCGCGCGAGACATTCCAAACGACGCCGGCCACTCTGACGTTGTCACGCTGGATGGTCCGCCGTGAATGAGCACGACCATCGGATATTTTTTGCCGGGCTCGACTTTCGCCGGCGGTACTAACCAGCCCTGAATGTTAAATCCTTCATTCGCCCACTCGACGCTTTCCGCTTTACCCCAATCGGCCAGCAATGTGGCGTTGTCTTTGGTGAGTTGCCGCCATTCACCGAGCGGGCCAGCGAACACTTCAGGCGGCGAGTTGTAAGTGCTACGAACTGCCGCTGCGACCTTGCCGTCCCTCGACAACGCGAAGTTCGGAAAATTGCCAAACGCGTGAATGCCTTCTGGCCCTTTCCAAATTGTTTGTGCGGAATTGTTCGACAAGTGCAACTCGGAAATAGCGCTGCCGCCACCGACGTACTCGATTAGCACAATGCGATCGGGCTCCTGCCAGAAGAATGAATTGATCGATGTTTTTCGGCTCGACGTGCGATTCACTACATCGCTGCCTCCAGCCGATACTGTGAATAGATTGCCACCGTGAAATCCTTCATCGCTCATCAAGCCTTCGATAAACGCGATCGACTTGCCATCCGGTGACCAGCGCGGAACCGCGACTTGAAGGGACGGTTTATAGATGGATTTCGAGTCGCCCTTAGCGATGTCGATAGTGTAGATCTGCGCGATCCACCAATTGTTGTCGCCGGGTCCTGGTGCGGCTGTTGCAACAAACGCTTTGTCGTCGGGCGACCAATCGTAATCGTAGATGTGGAGATTCTCCGGCGA
>DATLPS010000158.1:0-22759 GCA_035535575.1 Candidatus Limnocylindria bacterium | reverse complement strand
AGTCTAACCAGGCGATGCAGCCGTGCGCGCTTTCGCTAGGGTTTTACCACCACGGGTGTGCCGATGTGAGCGGCGTTGTAAAACTGACGCGCTTTCCAATAGGGCATCCTGATGCATCCATGCGATGCGGGCACCCCAGGCAGGTAACCCTGATGCAATCCGTAGCCCGGCGAGAATTCTACAAAGTACGGCATCGGGGTGCCCACGAAGTGCGAATGCGGCGGTCTGCGGTCACGCCTGCTGTCGACGTTGGCCTTCACAACGTGGCCCGAATCGTCAACGTAGTCACCATAGAGACTGGAGCGATGATCTTCGTCCTTACGAATGACCTGAAAGTGACCAGAGGGAGTGCGGTATCCTTCTCGGCCGCTTGATATCCGAGACGACGCGACTGTATACCCTCCACGGTAGAGATAGGCTTCTTGCTCCCGTAAGCTCACGACGATCGATGGCCGGCCGGAATGACTCTCCGGTAGGTTCGACGTGATCAGGTCGGTCACAGTGCTACAGCCGCTCAAGGCCAAGAGCGTCGCACCAAGCGCATAAAATTGTGAAAATCGATTCATTAGCAATGGAATCGGCTACGCGAGGTTTTGCAGCCGTTCACATGAACAAATGGTCCAATTAGATTAGATTGGATTAGATCTGTGTATGGAATCGACCGCCATCCGTTTATCAGAATTAAATTTTGGAGTCATAATCAACACCTCAAGCGGGGGCTGCGACTCCGCATCTGAGGCAGAGTTGCTTAACGTTCTTGAAGGTTCGGGCGTGACTGAGTGCAAAACGTGGTGTGGACAGGCGGATCAAATGGAGCGGGCGTTCGCGGAGGCGGCGGCGCAGAAACTCCATGCCCTCATCGTGCTTGGAGGTGACGGCACCATTCGGACCGCTGCAGAAGCATGTAGTAGACGCGGCGCGTATCTTTTGCCGCTGCCCGGCGGCACAATGAATATGCTCCCTCGAGCATTGTATGGAGATGTGTCATGGGAAAACGCGCTTAAAAATACGCTGGCTGATCCCGTAACAAAGGTCCTTTCTGGAGGTCGCGTCGAAGACAGCCAGTTTTTTGTCGCTGCCATTGTGGGCGCGCCCGCGTTGTGGGTGGAGGCCCGCGAATCTATTCGTAAAGCTGATATTGCTGATGTTATCGAAAAGGGGGCTGTCGCTTTCCAGGAAATGTTCGACACCAAGCTTCAGTATTTCATTTCATCGGAAACAAAAGGGGAAGCTGAAGTCGTCGTTGTTATCTGCCCGCTCGTATCGAAAGAAATGTCTGACTCGGAGCAAGCGCTTGAAGCAGCTGCCATTAATGTAGAGAACGCGGCCGAATTAATCGGCGTTGCCACTGCCGCTGCTATTGGCAAATGGCGCCATGGCCAAAACATAAGCCTCAGCAAGACGAAGCGAATGGCTGTGCAATCAAGCAAAGATATCCCGATGTTTCTCGATGGAGAAAGAGTGAAGGTAGGTAAGAAGGCGGAAATCAGTTTTGTACCAAAGGGCGTCACTGTCATTGTGCCTGCCCAAAGGATCAGCTAACGAATACGCTTCGCGCCATGCGATCGAAACGCACAGTGAGCTGGCAAGTCCAGAGAGTCGTGAAATTTACTCACATCACGTCGCCCTTCCTTCTATGAAGGCCAGTTGGCAGAGACATTTGATGATTTCTCTGTTTCTTGGGCTGCTGGCGATTCCTATCTACTTCCTGGATGAGGCCGCCCTCCGACCGAGCGGCGGTAATTGGATCAATCTAGATTTTCGGGGGCTTATCTTTTGGACTTACATCGCGTTATTCACCATTCACGTCACGTTAAGTTCTATTAGCGTCCTGTTATTTCCCCAGTCAGGAGCATTGCGCATTCAGCTTGGCTCAATGGCGCTTTCCGTGATCCTGCTTGTCACCGGCTTCGTTATTTACGGAAAACTTGTACGACGCCAGTTGATGCACGTCTATGAGATCCGAGTACGCACCGACAAGCGTTCGGATTATCGCAGTCTGCTCTGTTAGTGGCGCAGAGGCGAGGTGGTCGTTGGCGCTCAATTCTTATGAAGCAAGTTGTAGTTCGAGTGGCGCTCCCGAACGAGCAGAAAGAACTCGAGGCACTCCAATGGCGTGCGTCCGTTGGCAATCCTGGCGACCGGGAGGCGCTGCTTGCGAATCCAGAAGTGATTTCAGTCTCTAAAGAACAAATTTCTAATGGCTTCGTCTTTGTAGCGCACATTGAGGGAGCAATAGTCGGCTTTGCCGGCATCGCCTCACGTGAAGACGGAAATATCGAACTGGATGCGCTGTTCGTTGAGCCCGATGCGTGGCGTCGTGGAATTGGTCGCAGTTTGGTAAACTACTGTGTGCAGGTAGCCAAAGGTAAGGGTTCATCCGCGATTCACGTGATGGGAAATCCACACGCGGAAGGCTTTTACCGGTCCTGTGGATTTCAGGCGTTTGGCACGACGCAAACCCGTTTCGGCACTGCTTTACTGATGTACAAACCGCTATAGCAAAGCACAACCGTCGCTGCGGTGTAGACCAGCAACCGCGAAATTCGTTTTCGCCGACCGCATAACAAGTTTAAAATGCCCAGCGCAAAAGCCGATGTGGCGGAATGGTAGACGCAACGGACTTAAAATCCGTTGGGCCATAACAGGCCCGTGCCGGTTCGAGTCCGGCCATCGGCATTCCGACGCCGACCTTTGTCGCATGCTCGCGATTCATCGGAGTCGTGGATTTCGGATTGCGAAAAGCGGAAAGTCAGACTGAAATCAATATCCCGAGAAGATAGACATGTCAGCCAAACCGGAGCGCCCGCTTTTTATTCCGATCATTCTTGGGACAGCCCGTCAGGGGAGGCAAAGCGAGAACGTCGCGCGTTTTGTTTTTGAGCAGACGAAGAAGCGCGCAGATGTCGAGACGGAACTCATCGATGTACGCAAACTTCCGATGCGGCTCGATGACGCCGGAGAACAAATGAAGGACCCAAATTTCTCAGCGACCATCCAGCGTTGCGACGGACTCATCATTGTGACGCCGGAATACAATCATGGGTATCCCGGGCTTCTGAAACACGCGCTCGACATGAATTTGAAAGAATACATTCACAAGGCGGTCGGGATTTGCGGCGTATCGGCGGGGCCGTTTGGTGGCTCGCGCGTGATCGAGGGGCTCCTACCGGTAATGCGTGAGCTCGGTCTGGTTACAATTTTCGAAGACGTCAATTTTGGGAACGTTGAGGCATTGTTTGATGAGCAGGGTAATATGGTCGATAACAATTACGTTCGGCGGGTGCGTAAATTCCTAGATGAGTTGATCTGGATGGCGCGTGTGCTTCGCCAAGGACGTGAGAACGTTTCGGAAGTGTAAGATGGGGTGATGAGATTTTGGGATTCCGAAAAGCGGGAAGCGAGACTGAGAATCGACATCGGAAACGAATTGTGCCGAGTATCGCACCCTTCAATGAGAATTCGCTCTGACCATTAAGCACTATTCAGTGTTACATGTAAGATCTGCACTGACCGAACAGTAGAAATGAAGAGCATCCATGTATCAATTCGCAATCAGCGACTGACATTGAAGGAGGATGAAACCCCGATTCGATCTTACCCGGTGTCCACTTCGCGGTTCGGTGTTGGCACCGAGGAAGACAGCATGAAAACGCCATCGGGTCGGTTTTCGGTGGCGAAGAAAATTGGCGGCGAAATGCCGAGCGGCACAATTTTCCAGAGCCGCGTGCCCCTTAAGCCCAGCGATGCGCTTCCTCCAACTGAAGATCTGGTCATGTCGCGTATTTTATGGCTCGACGGAGCAGACGAGCAGAATGCCAACACGCGCGACCGCTTCATCTATATCCATGGCACCAAACACGAGCACAAGATCGGCACGCCGGACAGCTGCGGTTGCGTCAGGATGCGGAACGCGGATGTAATCGAGCTGTTCGATCTCGTTGACGAGGGCACGCCGGTTGAAATTGAGCCGTGAAATTACGCTCCTGCCGGTTGCAACGGCGTCGCGAACAGCTGAAGATGTCGCCTGCAGCAAATACAAATCGTGGCAGCAATACATCCAAAAAACGCAAGAGAAACGTTGCTTCCCGTATAATCCTAGACGGGTACCTGCAGCTTGCGGCGAAAGGAGGCGATATAGATTGAAAATTATAAGAGCGATCATGATTGTGGCTATTCTGGCCACTGCTTTGAGTTTTGGTGCTTGCGCTCAAAGAAAAGAGACCGTGACCACAAGCGCGGGAACGACCGGATACTCGAAATAAATCCGGCTCCCTGTTTGTGATACATCCAAAAAAGTTAAGAAAAAGCATTGCTTCCCCGTTGTTCCCTGCATAAACAGACCGGAGCAACTTGCGGCGAAAGGAGGCGAGATAGATTGAAACTATTGAAAACGATGTTGGTCGTGGCTGTTCTGGTCAGCGCTTTGGGACTCGGGGCTTGTGCGCAACACAAGGAGGTTGTGACTCCACCTATGGGGAAAACCGGAAAATAGTTCCGGCACCCGGCAATTTAATCTGGGCGGATTCGCCCAAGAGGCCAGGTCGTATTCCGGCCTGGCCTTTTTTGCCTCCTGAATGTCAGCCCCCACATGCTCAGGGCGACCGAAAGACATATGCAAGTAATGCCTGACTCGCTTCACATCTCATCGGTTTCCCGTTAGGCTACGTGAATGGAATTGCAGGGCGAGCAGATCTCCCTCAGAGGACTTGCGGCCGTCGCTCTCGGGGCCGAGGCCGTTCACCTTTCTTCTCTGGCGCGTCCGCGTATTCTCGCATCACGCAAACTGATTGAACAAATTCTTGGGCGCGATGCAGTGGTGTACGGAGTGACGACCGGATTCGGTAAGCTCTCCGATGTCCGGATTCCGCGTGGCGAATTGCGCCAGCTTCAATTGAACCTTGTCCGTAGCCACGCGTGCGGAATTGGAAATCCGTTATCTGAGGCCGAGGTGCGCGCGATGATGGTGCTGCGTGCGAATGTCCTGGCTCTCGGTTTGAGTGGCGTCCGTTGCGAGGTCGTCGAGTTGCTTTGTGAGATGCTCAACCGGCGAGTCCATCCGGTCGTTCCAGAAAAAGGTTCGGTCGGTGCGAGCGGTGATCTCGCTCCGCTTGCGCATTTGGCACTAACTCTCATCGGTGAAGGCGAAGTATTTTTGCAAGCGCAGCGGATGCCGAGCGCCGAAGCATTGAGGCGCGTTGAGCTAACACCGCTGCAACTCGAAGCAAAAGAAGGCCTGGCACTGCTCAACGGTACCCAGGCGATGCACGCAGTCGGCGGTCTCGCGCTTTTGCGCGCGCAACGTCTCGCGCGTGTTGCTGATGTCGCAGGTGCGATGAGTCTCGAAGCACTGAAAGGCACGCCTGCCGCGTTCGATTTGCGGTTACAGGAAGCGCGACCTCACCCCGGCCAGAAAGCCGCGGCCAAACATCTCTTGTCGCTGCTGGAGGACAGCGAAATTCGACAGTCACATCTCGAGGGCGATCCGCGTGTCCAAGATGCATACAGCCTGCGTTGCATGCCCCAAGTGCACGGAGCAGTTCGTGGCGCGCTGGCACATTGCGAAGATGTCTTGCTGATTGAATCTGCGTCAGCCACTGATAATCCTCTTGTATTTGCGGGCAGCGGTGAGGTGATTTCCGGCGGCAACTTTCACGGTGCGCCGCTTGCCTTCGCGTTCGATTATGCTGCGATCGCGATTACGGATCTGATGAACATGAGCGAACGACGAACTGATCGGCTGGTTAATCCAGATAAGAACGAAGGCCTGCCCGCATTTCTCGCACGACATCCCGGCGTGGAGTCCGGCTTCATGACTGCGCAGGTGGCCGCCGCTTCGTTGGTCAATGAAGCGCGCGTGCTGGCACACCCGGCAAGCGCTGACAACATTACCACCTCGGGTGGAAAGGAAGATCACGTTTCGATGGGAATGACGAGCGCGCTAAAGTTTCGGTCGATTGTCGATCTCGCGGAGAATTTGCTGGCGATCGAGCTGCTTGCTGCTGCGGAAGGCTTAGGACATCGCAGACCGTTGAAAGCTGGAATAGGCGTCGAGCGCGCATTCGCTGCTGTGCGGGAGATCGCGCCGCCGCTCACGCAGGACCGTCCGCTCTCGGGCGACATCGCGCGTGTTGCCGAAGCAGTTCGCCAGGGGGATTTTGACGACGAGGCCGAAAAGTGAGTGGAAAACGAGTGATCCATGCCCCGCGCGGCAGCGAGCGCACCTGCAAAGGCTGGAATCAGGAAGCCGCAATGCGGATGCTGATGAATAACCTTGATCCCGCTGTCGCAGAGAATCCGGATCAGCTGGTCGTTTACGGCGGGACAGGACGGGCTGCCCGAAGCTGGGAAGCGTTCGACGCGATTGTTCGCTCGCTGCGCGAGCTAGAAAACGATGAGACGCTTCTGGTGCAATCGGGAAAGCCAGTCGGCAAATTCCGCACGCATGACGAAGCCCCGCGCGTTCTGATCGCCAACTCCAATCTGGTCGGACAATGGAATAATTACTCTGAGTTCAATCGGCTCGAAAGAATGGGGCTAACGATGTACGGCCAGATGACCGCCGGTTCGTGGATCTATATCGGCAGCCAGGGGATTGTGCAGGGAACATTCGAAACTTTTGCCGCCGCTGGCCGCAAACATTTCGCCGGATCGCTCGACGGCAAATTCGTACTAAGTGGCGGTCTCGGAGGGATGGGCGGTGCGCAGCCGCTAGCCGCGACCATGAACGGCGCAATTTTTCTCGGAGTTGACGTCAATCCTGCGCGGATCGAAAAGAGACTGAAGAGCGGATATTGCGACGAGATCGCGCACTCGCTGGACGAAGCACTGAAGTTAATCGATCAGGCACGCAAAGATCGAAAATCGATTTCCGTAGGGTTGGTCGGCAATTGCGCCGATGTTCTACCTGAAATCGTGAAGCGGGGAGTAGTCCCTGACGTCCTCACCGATCAAACGAGCGCGCACGATGCGTTAAACGGCTATGTGCCGCATGAAATGTCGCTCCAAGATGCGCTCGCGTTGCGCCGGAAAAATCCCGACGAATATATCGAGCGCGCGATGCATTCGATGGCTGTGCACGTCGAAGCCATGCTCGCGTTGCAAAAAAAAGGCGCGGTCACGTTCGATTATGGAAACAATATTCGAGCGCAAGCAAAAAAGGCTGGTGTGGAAAACGCATTCGACATCCCCGGTTTTGTTCCCGAGTACATTCGGCCGCTGTTTTGCGAAGGATGTGGTCCATTTCGGTGGGTCGCCTTGAGTGGCGACGCGGAAGACATCACTCGCACCGACAAACTCGCGCTCGAACTATTTCCGAAAAATCAAACGCTCGCGCGCTGGATGAAGCTCGCGGTGGACCGAATTCAATTTCAAGGATTGCCTGCGCGGATTTGCTGGCTCGGCTACGGCGAACGTGCAGAGTTTGGTCTCGCGATGAATGAACTGGTGAAACGTGGCGAACTCAAAGCGCCCGTCGTCATCGGCCGCGACCATCTCGATTCCGGGTCCGTCGCGTCGCCTAATCGCGAAACTGAAGGCATGCTCGACGGCAGCGACGCAATCGCTGACTGGCCGCTACTCAACGCCCTGGTTAACACAGCGGCGGGCGCATCATGGGTGTCCATTCACAACGGTGGCGGTGTCGGGATCGGCTTTTCGCAACACGCCGGAATGGTCGTCGTCGCCGACGGCACCGAGAACTCCAAACGCCGCTTGGAACGCGTCCTGACGAGCGACCCCGGTACCGGCGTCCTTCGCCACGCCGACGCAGGCTACTCCCGCGCGATTGACTTCGCCCGGACGCACAAGATCGAGATCCCGATGCAGCTGCAAACGCGGGATTGAAGTAATTGGGAACGCTTGCTCGACAAGCCGCCCCCATTATACTGCCGTTCGTGCCGACAATCACTGAAGTCGAGAAACTCGCGCTCGATTTGCCTGAAGGCGAGAGGGCTGTCCTTGCGGCGCATCTGCTTGGATCGCTCCCGCCCGTTCTCGATGATGAAGATGACGGAATCGCTGAGGCGCTGCGGCGGGACGCGGAGCTCGATACGGATCCCTCGCTAGGCAGTTCGTTAAAACAGCTCGACAAACAAATCGAATGTCGCCGTAAAGGCTGATGCGGCTTGTCCTTCATCCGAAGGTTTACTCGGACATCGACAGGATCATGGCCTATTACGAGGAAGTGGCTACGCCTGAGTTTGCCAACGAATTTTATGCAGAATTGCGCGATTTCATGGCGGAGGCATCGGAGCGACCCGAATCCTTCGCGGTTCGTGAACGCGATATTCGCCGAGTGAATCTTCGTCGATTTCCTTATCACTTTCTTTTCCGAATTGTTAGCGATGTGGTTCGAATCCTCGTCGTCCGTCATCATAGCAGGCACCCGTCCATTGGAATCAGGCGCCAATGAAAAAACTAATTGAATGCGTGCCGAATTTTTCTGAGGGGCGCGATCAAAATGTGATTCGGCAGATTACCGATGCCATTGAATCGGTGGATGGCGTTTCGTTGCTGGACGTCGATCCCGGGGCGAGCACGAACCGAACAGTGGTGACTTTTGTCGGCTCGCCGGATGCCGCGGTGGAAGCGGCATTTCGCGGGATCAAAAAGGCGGCGGAGCTGATCGACATGCGCAAACACAAAGGCGCGCATCCCCGCATGGGCGCGACGGATGTTTGTCCATTCATTCCCGTCAGCAATGTTAGCTGGGAAGAAGCAGTCGAGTGCACTATTCGCCTCGGAAAACGCGTCGGCGAAGAATTGAAGATTCCGGTGTATCTCTACGAAAAAGCGGCGAAAGATAAATCACGCACGAACCTTTCAGTTATTCGCGCAGGCGAATACGAAGGATTTTTTGAAAAAATCAAGCGACCCGAATGGAAACCAGATTTCGGGCCAGCCGTTTTCAATGAGAAATCAGGCGCAACAGTTATCGGCGTTCGCGATTTTCTTGTGGCTTACAATGCGAACCTGAACACAAAATCAGTGCGTCGCGGGACCTCAGTCGCGTTTGATGTGCGAGAGCAGGGGAGGGTGAAGACCGAAGATGGCACGCCTTCAGGTAAACCCGTTCTGGATTCAAACGGCGAACCGGTTCGGATTCCCGGCATGTTGAAACATGTGAAGGCTATCGGCTGGTTCGTGAAGGAATACGAAATCGCGCAGGTGTCGATGAACCTGACCAACATCGAAGAAACTCCTTTGCACGTTGCGTTTGATGCGTGCGTGGAATCGGCAACGAAGCGCGGATTGCGCGTGACCGGCTCCGAGATTGTGGGGATGGTTCCGAAAAAATCTCTGGTGGATGCCGGCCGTTATTTTCTTCGCAAACAGCAATGCTCGGAGGGCGCTTCGGAAGGGGAATTGATTGACATGGCGATTCGCTCGATGGGCTTGAGCGAACTGAAACCTTTCGATCCGAATGAAAAAGTGATTGAATTCAAAATCGAATCTGCTGCGCCGAAGGACTCCCTCGTAAAAATGAATTTGATCGAGTTTTGCAATGAAACCTTGAGCGATTCGCCCGCGCCGGGTGGCGGGTCCGTGGCAGCGTTGATGGGCGCCTTGGGTGCGTCGCTAGGAGGAATGGTAGCAAATCTTTCCGCAGGAAAACGCGGTTGGGATGATAAGCTCGAGTATTTCAGCGATTGGGCAGTGAAAGCGCAGCAACTCAAGGATGAACTGCTGTCGCTCGTGGATGAAGATACTGCCGCGTTCAACAGAGTGATAGACGCATTCGGGTTGTCCAAAGAATCGACAGAAGAAAAAGTTGCGCGTACCGCGGCAATTGAGGAGGCGACAAAATATGCAGCAGAAGTTCCCTTGAAGGTCATGGAAACGGCGTCTAAATCCTACGGGTTGCTGATCGAAATGGCCGAAAGAGGAAATCCGGCCTCGGTCTCCGATGTCGGTGTCGGCGCGCTAGCCACTCGCGCGTGCATCGAGGGTGCGGCGTTGAACGTGCGAATCAATCTCGGTCAATTGAAGACCGAGAAATTCAAAGCGGATATTCAAGAGAAAGTGCGAAAAATCAGCGCCGATTCCGAAGCGCAGTTCAAAACAATCATTCAGATTGTCGAAGGCAAGCTAAGCAAATCGTGAAGTCACTGGCTGTTCTTCACGCTTCGCAACTCGTCACACTGGCCGGGGGGAAGCGACCGCGCGTTGGCCGGGAGATGTCTGCACTCGGAATCATTTGCGATGGCGGAATGCTGATCCGCGAAGGCAAGATCGATGTCGTAGGGTCGAGCGATGAGATCGGAAAAATCGCAGGGGATGTGGAAATCGTCGATGCCGGCGGGCGTGTTGTTCTCCCTGGGTTTGTCGATGCGCATACACACCTGGTTTTTGCCGGAAGCCGCCTGGGTGATTTCGAGCGCCGCGCCCGCGGTGAGACATACGAACAAATCGCGAAGGCCGGCGGCGGAATTTGGTCAACAGTAGAAAAGACGCGAGCGGCCAGCAGCGAAGAACTTTTCATCGCAGCTCAGAAACACGCAGAGTGGTTTTTGCGCTGTGGAACGACAACCATCGAAACAAAATCTGGGTACGGATTAACGGTGGACGACGAATTAAAGATTTTGCGCGTGATACAGCGGCTCAACAAAGAAATGCCGCTAGAGATTGTGTCGACGTTTCTCGGGGCACATGCGGTGCCGCGCGGAATGGACGCTGATGAATACATCGCGCTTGTGATCGATGAGATGTTGCCGCAGGTCGCGAGCGCAAAGCTGGCGGAATTTTGTGACGTGTTTTGCGAGCGTACTTATTTCGACGTTGAACAATCGAAAAGAATTTTGACGGCCGCCAGGAATGTGGGGTTGAGGCTGCGAATTCATGCCGATCAACTTACCAATTTTGGCGGCGCCCAACTTGCAGGGGAGATGAAAGCGACGACGGCAGATCATTTGGAGAAAACAGATGAGCACGGAATTGCGGCCATGAAATCCGCCGGTGTACAACCGGTGCTGTTGCCGGGTTCGGTCTATGCGCTCGGTTCACCAGATTATCCGCATGCACGTGAAATGATCGAGGCCGGACTTGCGGTTGTGATCGCAACCGATTTCAATCCCGGCTCTTCGCCGACCCCAAGCATACCGACGATTTTGTCTCTCGCGTGCACACAGATGAAAATGTCACCTTCGGAAGCAATCACGGCGGCGACGATCAATGCTGCTTACAGTCTCAATCGCGGAAACACAATCGGTTCATTTGAGCCAGGCAAGCTCGCGAACTTTTCGATCTTCGATTGCGAAGATTATCGCGAGTTGGCGTACTGGTTTGGAATTCCCCAGACGCATTCAGTTTACGTGAAGGGCGAACGCGTCGCCGGCGCTTGACACAAGCGCCGCTACATCGTGGCTTTGTCACAATGAAGGTTGAAGTGGAAAAGCAGCCCGGCTCCGTGTCGAGGCTCCAGATTGAATTGCCGCCCGATGAAGTGGCGAAGGAGTGGGATGCGATCGCCAATAGCTTTGCGCGATTTGCCAAGATCCCAGGTTACCGCCCGGGGAAGGCTCCGCGTGCCGTGATCGACAAAAGATTTCGCAAGGAAATCCAGGACGAACTGACCAAAAAACTCGTCTCCAAAAGTTATCACGAAGCAGTCGAACGGGAGCAATTACGCGTGGCTTCGTTGACCAACATCGAAGACGTCCAGTTCGGCGAGGACAAATCGATGCGCTTTCGCGCGACCGTCGTTACCGCACCTGACTTTGAGTTGCCGGATTACAAGCATATTCCCGCGCAAGTGCCGGACACAAAAGTTTCCGATGCCGAGGTCGATGAGTCGCTCGAGCGTTTGCGGGATCAATCAGCCGATTTTGTGGATGTCCCGGAACGTGGACTGGAGATGAACGACTTTGCAGTGCTTGATTTCGAAGGTTCAGTAGAGAGCAAGCCGATCAGCGAAATCGTGCCGCAAGCCAGCAAGAATTTGCAAGGCGGCAAGAAATTCTGGCTGCATCTCGCAGCTGACAATTTTCTGCCGAAATTTTGTGAGCAGTTGATTGGACAAAAGCCCGGCGAAACGCGCCTCGTGATCGTGCATTTTCCAGATGATTTTCCGGTCAAGGAATTAGCGGGAAAAAAAGCGGATTACGCCGTCACCCTGCGTGAGATCAAGGAGAAGGTTTTGCCAGCACTCGATGATGCGTTTGCAGCCAAAATGCTTTCCGGGAAAACCCTTGCCGATCTTCGCCAGGCGATCAAGCACGATATTGAACATGCGAAACAGCATGATATGGAGCGAGCGAAGGAATCACAGATCGTCAAGTATTTGCATGAGCAGGTTCAGTTCGAGTTGCCTCCGGCGCTCCTGCAAAATGAAACGCGCCGTGCGCTGGCCGAATTGGTGCAACGAAATCGTGACCGGGGCGTCACAGATGAGATGCTAAAGGAAAAAGAAAAAGAGCTGATCGACGGCGCAGCGAGTCTAGCGACGCACCGGCTGAAAACAAATTTCATTCTCCACCGCATCGCGGAGCGCGAAAAAATCCAGGTAACGAAGGAGGACGTTGACCTTCGAGTTAAGCAGGAGGCGGCGCGTTATGAAATCTCGCCGGAGAAAATGCGCAAGGAACTGCAACAAAGAGACGCTTTGGATGACATCGCTGAACAGATTCTACTGGGCAAGACTCTTGATTTCCTAAAGGCGAATGTTAGCGTCGAACCGGCGCAAGGACCCTTTGTTACAGAAGAAAAATCATGAGCGTATCGGACGAAAATATTTCCCAGGTGCTGATCCCGATGGTCGTGGAGCAGACTGGGCGTGGCGAGCGCAGCTACGATATTTACTCGCGACTGCTCAAGGATCGGATCGTTTTCATCGGAACGCCCATGGACGATCACATTGCTAACCTTGTCATCGCACAGTTGCTGTTCCTGCAGATGGAAGACTCAAAAAAAGACATCAACATCTATATCAATTCGCCGGGTGGTTCGGTCACTGCAGGACTCGCGGTCTATGATACGATGCAGTTTCTCACGTGCGACGTTACGACGTATTGCCTCGGGATGGCAGCGAGCATGGCGGCGGTCCTGCTTTGTTCCGGGACGAAGGGCAAACGCTTTGCGCTGCCGAATTCCGATATCATGATCCATCAGGTTTCCGGCGGCGCACAGGGAGCGGCTAGCGATGTGGAACGCCAGGTTGATTACATGTTTAAGCTGAAGAAACGCCTGATCCGAATCATCGCGCAACACACTGGAAAAACCGAGGAGCAAGTCCGGGTCGATTCAGACCGCGATTATTATATGTCCGCGGAAGAGGCGAAGGCATATGGTTTGGTGGATGAAGTCATTAAGTCCCGAAAGGAAGTTAAGTTGCTCGACGGCGTGACGCCGCCTTCCAGCGATCGGTCGGTAGAAATCGCGGAGGTGGCTTTGCCGCGTAAGGTCGCGGGATGACGCCGACTTTTTTGTAAAACCGCATATGGCCCGCGCTTCCAATCTCACCATGTGCTCGTTTTGTGGCAAGAGCCACGCCGAGGTGCGCAAGCTAATCGCCGGACCTGGCGTTTATATCTGCGATAGCTGCATCAATGTTTGCAAGAGCATTCTTGATAAGGAGCTCAACGAAGACGCTCGGCGCCAATCTTCCAATATCCGCGTACCTAAGCCGGCAGAAATCCGGCGCGCTCTTGATCAATATGTGGTTGGCCAGGACGTCGCGAAAAAGACGCTTTCTGTGGCGGTGCATAACCATTACAAGCGAGTGCTGCAAACCACCTCGCCGGGTGAGGCGTCCTCTGCATTTCAGCCCGATCCGCTTGCGGATGTTGAAATTGAGAAGAGTAACATTTTGCTAATCGGACCGACTGGTTCCGGCAAAACGCTGCTGGCCAAGACACTCGCCAGAATCCTGGATGTGCCGTTTTGCATCGCTGACGCGACAACGCTGACCGAAGCCGGCTATGTCGGCGAAGACGTCGAAAACATCATTCTGCGACTGCTTCAAAATGCCGATTATGACGTGAAACGAGCAGAGATCGGCATCGTTTACATCGACGAGATCGACAAGATCGGACGCAAAACCGACAACGTGAGCATCACGCGTGATGTATCAGGCGAAGGCGTGCAGCAAGCGCTTTTGAAAATTTTAGAGGGCAGCACCTGCAATGTTCCGCCTCAAGGCGGCCGCAAACATCCGCATCAGGAATACATCCAAGTTAATACCGAGAAGATTCTCTTCATTTGTGGTGGCGCGTTTATTGGCCTCGACAAAATCATTCAAAAGCGCATCGGCCAAAAAGTGATGGGTTTTGGCAGTCCGACGCTCGAAGTCGAGGAAGCATTGCGAAAACAAGCAATCCGTCACGTCGAACCGGAAGACTTGCTCGCTTTTGGAATGATTCCCGAATTCGTTGGACGCCTGCCGGTCCTCAGTTCGCTGGATGCGCTAACTGAGGACGAAATGGTAGCGATTCTGACTGAGACCAAGAACGCAATGGTGAAGCAGTACACGAAGCTTTTCTCAATGGAGGGCGTGCGTCTATCAGTCACCAAAGATGCCCTGCGCGCTCTCGCCGCGCAGGCCGTTACAAAGGGAACAGGCGCTCGCGCTCTGCGCTCGGTGCTCGAGCGGATCATGCTCGATATCATGTACGATGTGCCGAGCCGCGAAGATATCGCCGAAGTCACAATCAATCGAGCGGTGGTAGAGGGCAAAAAGCTTCCCCTGATTCGCAAGAAACAGGACAAAACGGCGGCATAGCAATTGCCGCCAAACGTCCGACGCTCAACGTTCAACTTTGAACGTTCAATTCAGAGCTAATTGGATGTTGAGTGTTGAGCGTTGAACGTTGAGCGTTTCCTGCTCATGCGAACGGTTCTCATTAATACCGGCACCGAGCTTTTGCTCGGCGACGTTCAGGACGCGCACCTGGCGTTCATCGCACGGGAGATCTTTCCTGTAGGTCTTCGCATCGAGGAGCGGCGCACGGTTCCAGACACCGAGACCATCAGGCGAACGGTGAGTGACTTGCTTTCGGCTTGTGAAATTCTTTTCGTGACTGGCGGTTTGGGTCCCACTGACGATGATATCACGCGAGAAATGGTTGCTGATGTACTCGGATTACAACTGCGTCAGGATCCGCAACTACTGAGTTCGCTGAAGCAAAGACTTCGAACACGCGGAATCAAATGGGCTGCGGGAATTGCCCGCCAAGCCGATGTCCCGGCAGGCGCGCAGGTTCTTCCGAACGAAAACGGCAGCGCACCGGGATTCTATTTGAGGTCGAATATAAATGTGCTCATTCCATCGCCGCATATTTTTGTCCTGCCAGGCCCGCCGCGCGAGCTTCAGCCGACGTTCCGAACATCTGTTATGCCTATCTTGCGCTCGATCGTACCGGCTTCGGCGTTACGGGAGCGGCGGCTGTATAGGATTGCCGGAGTAGGTGAGTCGCTGGTTGAAGAAGCAATCGGCAGAAAGGTCCAGGCAATTCCCGGGATTGAGCTCGGCTATTGTGCGAGACCAGCCGAAGTCGAAGTTCGGATCGTCGGCGAACCCGATGTCGTCTCGCACGCTGAAACGATCATCAAGAAAGAGCTGGGTTCTTCGATCTTCTCTGCGAATGAGGAAACCCTCGAGGAAGTACTCGTAAAGCTACTCACCGGCCGAAAGGAGACGCTGGCGATCGCGGAGTCGTGCACGGGTGGGTTGCTGGCGAATCGCATCACAAATGTTCCAGGCGCGTCGTCGGTTTTCCTCGCTGGATACGTTTGTTATGCGAACGAAGCCAAGATCGATATGTTGAATATCGACCCAAAATTGATCGAGAAACACGGTGCCGTCAGCGAGCCGGTCGCGCACGCTCTTGCCGAATGTGCCCGCATTCGTGCACGATCAACATATGGCCTCGCCACAACCGGAATTGCCGGGCCGTCCGGTGGGTCGCCAGAAAAACCAGTGGGAACGATTTACGTTGCACTGGCCGCGTCGGCTGAAATCGTCGTGAAGAAATTATTTTTTCCGAGCGACCGCGAGACATTCAAGCAAGTGGCTGCCCAGGTGGCTTTTGATCTGTTGCGACGGAAAATTATCAAGGAATGACGGCTTCTCAGCTGTCAGTTCGAATCGACCTGCCCAACCCGTCGCTCCTTGTTTCAATAATCTCCCACGTTGACGGGTGTGCCCACCTTCACGTGGTCGTAAAATAATTTCGCCCCGTCATCGGATTCACGGATGCAGCCATGCGAGGCGGGGTAGCCAGGCAAAATTCCGACGTGCATTCCTACACCTTCGCCAGTTAGCCGAAGGAACCATTTCATGGGCGCGCCGGCGAAGTGTGTTCCGCTCGGCGCGGAATCGACCCGGGCGCTCACCCCGCCGCGTACGATGCGCCCTGAACTGTCCACAAAATTGCCGTACAGACTGGAATGATGATTCGGGTCCTTTTCCATCACAGTGAAATGGCCGGTCGGTGTACCGTGACCGCGTTTGCCTGATGAGATCGGACCGTCAGCCACGATCTGGTCGCCGATCATGAGGTAAGCGCGCTGCTTCGGAATGGACACGACGATACGTGTGTTGTCCGGCGTCGCCTGTTGGAGCAAACCTTGATCCACCTTCACTGGTGCCTGCCTGCTAATAAGCTGCGACGCCGTGCGCATTTGTTTTGGTTGTGGCGTCGACTTTGGTCCAAAGAGACGAAACTGACCGTTGATTGAACACGTGAAAACAGTCAGCAAAGACGCGCAAACCAGTATGGAAACTCTTGAGAGCATAAAGTTAGCCGCCATTGTAGCTGTTCACGCGCCGAATCCAACCCATAAGCCATCGCGATTCGTGACGTTCCGCCGGGGCGTTGTGCACGCGTCGAGTCAATATCGCTTTCGCGGCGCGCGAGAATTCATCAACCGCAGCAGCGTCGGAAGTTCCATGCATCGCTTCGAGGACCTGAAGCAAGCCCCATCCCTGACCTTGATAACGCTCCGTATGCAGGACGCCTTCCCCTTTAAAGTTTACGTAATCGACAAGGGCGTAGCACCCGTGTGCAGTTCTCGACACACGGTCGAACTGTTGCTGCACGTTGGGTCGATCGGCAGGCGCCGTTTCGTCCAGCATTTTAGGCAGAGCGCCGTCCAACCGGGCAATAAGGAATTCGGCCTGAAGATCGATCGTGTCGGCGAGGAACTGGCGTAATTGATTCATCTCCACGGTGTGTTGCGCTCGAAGAAACTCCGCACGCGAGTTCCATGGACATGGCTGTTCTCCGCTTCGCAAAAGCAGTGTTGGCAGTTTCCCGCCTCGTTTTGAAATGAAACTTACCACTTTGGGGAAACTTTCTTCAAACGGTCCGCGGCGTCCCTTCGGATACCAGATGAAATGGCCGATGCCGAGCGATGCAAAATCTTCGCCTTCATTCCATGAAGTAAGCCCGGAGATAGTCCCATTACATTCGTTTTGCCAGATTCTTTTTCCGATTCTCTGAACGTCGGTATGCGACAGATTGATAGCACACAAACTGTGCGGCCACGGTGGAATCGTCCACGTGCTGAGCGACAGGACCAACAGAAAACGGTGCCTGGATTGCCAGTAATGGTGTTTTCTTGACGGGCGGCATTTATCCATTAGCGTGCGACTTTCTGCGGCGATTAATTTAATTAAACCCGGCGCGGAAACTATTATCTTATGAAGCATTTTACTCTTATTGTCAGCGCATCCTTACTTGCATTGCCGTTGTTCGGGCAAGAGAAATCACCACAACTCAAAGACCAAAAGGACAAGGTCAGCTACAGCATCGGCATGAATATTGGATTTAACCTCAGCCGGCAGAAGGTGGATATTAATCCCGAGCTCCTCGCCGCCGGAATTAAAGACGCCATCGCTGGTAAACCGCAACTGACGCAAGACCAGGTGAAGGACATCATGGCGCAATTCGAGAAAGACATGGAACAAAAACAAAAGCAAGCCGGAGAGAAAAACAAAACCGAGGGCGGAAAGTTCCTCGAGGAAAACAAAAAGAAACCGGGCGTAAAAACAACTGCCAGTGGGCTGGAATATAAACCCATTAAAGAGGGAACAGGACCCCAGCCCAAAGCGACCGACATGGTGACCGTAAATTATCGCGGCACGCTGATTGACGGCACTGAGTTCGACAGTTCATACAAGCGCGGGCAGCCGGCCACGTTTCCAGTTAACGGCGTCATCAAGGGATGGACGGAAGCGCTTCAACTGATGAAAGTCGGATCAAAATATCAGTTGTGGATTCCATCGAACCTTGCATATGGCGAACGCTCCGTCAGCGCGGAGATCGGTCCCAACGCTACCCTGATTTTTGAAGTAGAACTAATGGACGCTAAACCGCCTCCAGCACCCGCCCCGGCGGGAGCGACGTCGCCGGCCGCGACAAAGGGTACTCCGCCGTCCTCGCCATCGCCCAAATAACCGTCACGGTTTTGGCCGCCAGGCAAACGCAGGAGGTCCGACTCCGTAGCTTCGATCAAAAGCCGTAGGGATCGACGTAGCTGCGCGTCAAGAAACGTTGGTCAGCGAACCGCTGCCGTTTCCCATTGTATCCGGGGCGCGTCGCCCCATAAGTCTTCGAGGCTGTAGAACCCGCGCTTGTCCTGGTGAAAAATGTGGACAACGACCTGCAGGAAGTCGAGCACCATCCATTGGCTGGCGGGAAATCCATCGATTGCTACTGGCCGCACAGAATGGTTCTCTCGTAATCGCGTTTCGATTTCGTTCGCAATCGCTTTCAGTTGAGGTTCAGACGTGCCGGAGCAGATCACAAAGAAATCCGTAAACGTCGAGATGCCGCGCAAATCCAGCACAACAATGTTTTCCGCCTTTTTGTTCGAGGCGAGTTCCGCGCAGGTCGTTGCTAAGTTTTCCGGGGTTATTTCGAATGCTCCAGGTAAATTTTCTCGCGACAGATGATTTCTTCCACTGCTGGCGGTACGAGATAACGAATAGATCCACCAGAGGCAACTCGCTTTCTTATTTCCGTAGCCGAGATGTCGATTTTACGATCAATGACGGGGTAAGAGCGGGTGGCCGACTGGCCGGTGCGATCGAGAACAATGAAATGGACCATTTTTTCCAACTCGGCAAAGCGATGCCATTTCGTAAGCCTGTCCACGTTATCTTCGCCAACCAGGCAGTAAATGACTGTATGACTGTTCCGTCGTCGAACTTCTTCAACGGTGTCGATTGTGTAGGAGGGTGGTGGGCGACGCAGTTCGCAGTCGTCTACAGCAAACTTCGGCTCGCCGTCAATCGCCGCCCGCAACATTGCTAATCGTGATTCGCCGCTCGCAATAGGAGCGGCCTTCTTGAGAGGGGAAGTCGCCGCCGGCACAAAAATCACTTCATCGAGCCCGAGCGTCTCGAGAGCGTTGCGAGCAAGAATCAAATGCGCATGATGAACCGGGTCGAACATTCCGCCATAGATCGCGATCTTTCTTAGTTTTTTGTTTTCCGCCGCGGAGATCGACATCTAAGTTGCGAACCTATGAAGGCCAATTCGCTGGGTCAACTGATCATGACCGGTGTGCCCGGCAAGGAACTGGACGGGAAAACGGCACAGTTGTTCCGGCGGGTGCAGCCGGGTGCGTTCATTCTTTTTGGCCGTAACATCGAGAGCTCTGCCCAACTCCGGAAGCTCATCGATGATTTGCGCGACCTGAGCGAGGTCCAACCGATCATCACCATCGACCAGGAGGGCGGGCGCGTTTCGCGATTACGCTTGATCGGCAACGAACCGCCGAATGCTCAACAACTCCGAGATAAGGACGATGTCGAGTTGATTAGGCGTCACGGCGACATCACCGGGCGTTTGCTCCGCCTCTTCGGGTTCAATTTGGATTTATGCCCCGTGCTCGACATCTCCTTTGACGACGACTCCGACAATTCGTTGCGCGGCCGTTGCTACGGCAAGACCGTCGAACAAGTCCTTCGAAATGCCGGTGCATTTAACGAAGCGATGAGAGGGCAGGGGATCTCGAGCTGCGGCAAACACTTTCCCGGCTACTCGGCGGCAACTTCAGATGCTCATTATCAATTGCCGCGAATTGATCGCACGCGTGAAGAACTTGATCAGAATGAATTGGCTGTGTTTCGCGAATTCGTTCGCGACGTCGATAGTATGATGGTTTGCCACGGCTGGTATCCCTGTTTTGAGCCTGAGAAAACTCCAGCCACTTTATCGCGGCGGATTGTTACAGATTTGCTGAGCGACGAACTTGGTTTCGACGGTCTCATCATGACCGACGATCTCGATATGGGTGCGATTCTCACCGGTTACCGGCTCGAAGATACAATTCGTCTGGCCATTGCGGCCGGAAATGATCTTGTCATGATCTGCCATCGCATTCCCGAGATCGAGAACGTGCATCGGATTCTGGCCGCGTTGCCACGCAACCAAACTGATCGCGCGAGAGAGAGCGTTGCGCGCTTTAAGGAAAAGCTTTCAGTGCCGGATTCATTTTCGGAAAGCGCATTTCGCACGATCAACAATGAAATCTGGGAATTGCGCGTGGCTGTTATCGGCGAAGAACGCGCGAGGCAAACAACGCCCCAAAATATCCAACGGTCGCCTGTGGAGATGTTCTGATCAGGAACCGTAGTCAGCGCGTAAGCCGGCGCACGCGTCTTGACCCTTAACACGGTTCCGCACTATCCTCCGCTCGCGTCGTCGGGAACAAACCACGGCGGCTTTACTGAACCGTGAACGCTAACCGACAAATCGGCGAGAGCACGCGTGCCGAACTCACCGTTCGCGGCCTGATTGTAGGCGTCGTCATCACGCTCGTGTTCACTGCCGCCAACGTGTACTTCGGCCTCAAGGCTGGCCTCACGTTTTCGACATCGATTCCGGCGGCGGTGATTTCCATGGCGATCCTGCGCGGCTTCCGCGACGCGACGATTCAGGAAAATAACATCGTGCAGACAGTCGCGTCTGCGGCGGGGACGCTGTCATCGATCATCTTTGTGTTACCCGGTTTGATCATGATCGGCTATTGGACAGAATTTCCGTTCTGGACCTCGTTTTGGATCTGCGCGCTCGGCGGAATTCTGGGAGTTATGTATTCAATCCCGCTGCGTCGCGCACTGGTGACGACTTCCGACTTACCGTATCCGGAAGGTGTCGCTTGCGCTGAAGTGCTCAAGGTTGGCAGCAGCCGCGACTCAGCCCACGCGTCCGATGTCGAACACGGCCGCGCCGGTCTGCTCGCGGTGTTGTGGGGATCGATCGTTTCCGCCGTCTTCGCGGTGATCGTTGGCACTCAAATTTTCGCGGCAGACGTCGCGCAGACTTTTCGAATTGGCAGACGCGGCGCTGTCAGCGGCTATGATTTCGCGCTGTCGTTCGCGCTTCTTGCGATCGGGCACCTGGTCGGTCTTTCAGTTGGAATCGCGATGTTGATTGGCGCGCTGATTGGTTGGGGTTGGGGCGTTCCGCATTTTTCGGCCATCGCGGGCGATCTCACCACCGCTGCAGCCACGCTCGCGCAGAAAACCTGGAGCACGAAAGTGCGTTTCGTCGGCGCCGGCGCGATCGGTGTTTCGGCGATCTGGACGCTGCTGAAGTTGGTGAAGCCGGTTGCGAGCGGCCTGGCAAGTGCGATGGCTGCCTCACGCGCGCGCAAAGCCGGTAAAGCCGACACGCTGCCGATCACCGAGCGCGATATCCCTATCGGCATTGTCGGCCTTGTCACGCTGGCGTGTATGCTACCGATCGGTTGGTTACTCGGTTATTTCGGCAACACAAGCGGCCTCGGCGCGCATCTCCCAACGCTCATCATTGGCGGCGTCGCGTACGTCGTGTTGATGAGCTTTTTCGTCTCAGCGGTCTGCGGTTACATGGCAGGCTTAATCGGTTCGTCTAACAGCCCATTGTCGGGAATTGGTATTCTGGTGGTGATCGGCGCTGCATTGCTGCTTGTGATTGGCCTGAAACCGTACGTGCCGCCAGATGCAGCCAAATCACTGATGGCCTTCGCTCTATTCACTACAGCAGTCATCTTCAACGTTGCTGCGATCGCGAATAACAACCTTCAGGATCTCAAGACCGGTCAATTAGTTGATGCAACACCTTGGAAACAGCAGGTGGCGCTGGTCATCGGTGTCATTGCTGGCGCGTTTGTGATTCCGCCGGTGCTCGATCTGGTGAATCATGCTTATGGTTTTGTCGGCGCACCGGGAGCAGAGTTGCGTCCCCATCCGCTGCCGGCGCCTCAGGCTGGGCTCATTTCCTCTTTGGCTCAAGGCGTTATAGCCGCAGACATTGACTGGAGCTTGATCCGGATCGGCGGATTCATCGGGATTGGTATCATCTTGTTGGACGAAATTCTTGCCCGCACTACGAAACACATGCGCGTTCCACCGTTGGCTGTTGGTCTCGGAATCTATCTGCCAACGCAAAGCACATTGATGATCGTCGTTGGCGCGATTGTCAGCTGGTTCTTCGACCAACGTGCTAATCGCACTCCAAAGCCCGAAGCGGCGAAACAGCTTGGCGTGCTTCTCGCGTCGGGATTGATCGTCGGGGAGAGCATCATCGGCGTTATCCTTTCCGCAATCGTCGTATTTTCTGGCAAGGCCGCGCCGCTCGGCCTGGTGGGTCCTGGATTTGAGGTAGCCGGCGTTTTTATCGGCGGGCTCGCGTTCGCGGTTATCGCATTCCTGCTCTACCGGTGGATCTTGCGAATGGCCACTGCAAGATCGGCATGAAACGAAAATGGAACTGGCTACTCTGGGTTGGTTTTGTTGTCGCCGTCGCCGGATTGTTTTCCTACGGATTTT
>DATLPS010000157.1:0-2906 GCA_035535575.1 Candidatus Limnocylindria bacterium | reverse complement strand
CGCGTGAATGGAGCGCCTCGCATCTATGTCCCATCCAACGCATAAGAACATTGGGGTGATCGGCCTTGGGATCATCGGTCGCGCAGTGGTCGGGAATCTTCGCCACAAAGGGTTTCCCGTTTTTGTTTGGAACCGGTCGCCGCGGCCTGTTCCAAATTTTGTCGGTTCGCCTGGAGAACTGGCAGGGATTTGCAATTACATCCAGATCTTTGTGTCCCACGACGAAGCTCTGTTGCAGACCGTCAAGCGGCTAAGCGAAAGCCTCACGCCGCGCCACCTCGTCCTTGCCCATTCAACGGTCGCTCCGGATTCAATGCGTGCGGCGGCGGAAATCGTCGAGCGTCGAGGAGCGCGGTTCGTCGAGGCGTCATTTACCGGGAGCAAACCCGCAGCCGAAAAAGGCGAGCTGGTTTACTACGTCGGTGGAACCGATGCGGCGTTGCGGGAAGCGCGCCCGATCCTTGAGGCGAGCAGCAAAGAGATCGTCCACATCGGAGCTGTCGGCCAGGCGAGCGCCATCAAGATCGCAACGAATATCATTACTGCCGCAAGCGTGCAGGCGGCTGCGGAGGCTATTGCGTTGGTCCAAGCATTAGGGGTGCCGCTGGAGAAATTTGTCGAGGCGATGCGCGTCAATGCCAGTTACTCCGGAACGCTGGCGATGAAGCTGCCCAAAGTTCTTAGTCGCGATTTTGAGCCGCAATTCTCTGTTAAACACATGCTGAAGGACATCCAGCTCGCCAGTCAGATTGCTTTATCGCATTACCTGGACCTCGGCGTGACCGCCGCTGCGGGCGACCAGTTGGTTGAGCAAATGCAGTGGGGGCACGGAGATGACGATTATTCGTCCGTTGCGCGCAAATATTTGCACGACTCGGTGCCAGCATCTTACGAGGAACCGCACACGGAAGAGCAGAGGGAGCAAGCCGACGCCGGGGAACCGATCATTGGCCCACCAGAATCCGAGGCGAAAAAGCTGGGACCAGAAGATGCGGGCGTCGCGGATTCACCCCAGGCTGTGCTCGCTTTCGGAGAGACAGGTATCGCAGCGGCTGGCACAACGACGCGATCCCGCCGTGGCTTTCTCAAACAACTTCTGAGCCGGCTCTCGTCTGGGCAAGAATGACCCAGCCGTCCCAAGCCGGCCAGGCCAGGTTTCTCGATCTCTCCGCGCGCGCGAAACTTCGCATTACTGGGACGGAACGTTTTCGATTCGTCAACGGGCAAATCACGAATGATTTGCGCAAAGCGAGCGAAACAATTGCGATCGAGGCATGCCTGCTCAACGCCAAAGGCAAAGTGAATGCGCACATTTTTATGGCTGCACAGGGTGATTCCTTTCTGTTGGATGCTGAGCCGGACCTTCGACAAACATTGCAAGCCAGGCTGGAGCGGTATGTCATTGCCGACGACGTTCAGATCGAGGATGTCACCGACCAATTCTCGCTGTTTCACGTTTTGGCAGAAGAATCACCGGCGCCAGAGTTTGGGCGGATTGTTTCCGCGCGCCGTTTTGCCGACTTAGGTTGGGACATATGGAGCGAGCCGACAAGGCCCGATGCTGAACGATTGTCTACGGCATTTTCGTTTCTCGATTCTGCCGCCGCAGAGGTGATGCGAATCGAGCAAGGTATTCCCCGCTGGGGTTTGGAGCTGACAGAGGACATTATCCCGATTGAAGCCAATCTGGAAGAACGCACGATCGATTACCAAAAGGGCTGCTACATTGGCCAGGAAGTGATCTCGAGAATTAAGATGTCAGGCCAAACCAACAAACGCTTATGCGGGTTGATTTCGCTGGATGATGTTCCGCTCCAGCAGCGAATGAAACTTCTCGCTCCTTCAACTGACGCGAGAGAGGTCGGTTGGATCACAAGTGCAACGCACAGCAACCGACTGGGAAAACAAATCGCGCTCGGATATGTGAAACGCGGCTTCAACAACGCGGGCACGAAATTAGATGCGCTCGTGGCAGCAGATTCGCCCGCGCAAAAGCCGAACGCGATCTCAGTCACAGTGGTTCCGCTTCCGTTTCTCTGAAGCTCTCACGACACGAAAAAATCACGGAGCGTGTCGTTCCAAACGTTATTCTCCGGATTCGAAGACGACTTCGCCGCCGATGATTGTCATCTCGCAGCGGGTCTTTAGGACTTCTCCTTCCGGGATTTTCATGATGTCCTGCGAGAGAATGGTGAAATCGGCCACAGAAGGTGCGGCAAGCGAGAGAAACAACTGTTGCGCCGCTCGAGGTCTTTTCATCTTATTTACTTTTCTGTGGCAAACCGACAGCTTCGCCTGCAAAACTTCGAGACGATCCTGACTTCTGGGCTTGACGCGTTGCCGAAGTTTTGACGTGATCGGATCGCGCGACGCAATTCTGGATCGACATGAATATCGAAATTTATTTTGCCCTTCCGCAGCCCATTTATAGAATCCGTTACTCCTCGGACAAGCGATTAACCTTAACCCTTTGCAGCGTCTGAACCGGATAGTTCCTGAGCTCAGTTTCGTTTTATTGGCAGCGCAGCGATCCACGTGCGCCAGCCCGGCTGGCGATTACTGACTATGGCAAATTTCTTTCCACGGTGGACGAATTGGGTGCCGATCAAGCTCGTGGTCTGTGGCATCCTGCTCGTGTGTGGATTGACCGGCGCCACGTGGTATTACGTCACACCAAAATACACCAAAGTCCGCTATCAACCGATCCAACCGGTGCCTTTTCCACATGACATTCACGTTACACAGCTAGGAATGGATTGCCGGTATTGTCACAGTTTCGTGGAGATGGCGGCGCAGTCGAATGTGCCCAATACCCAGACCTGCATGAACTGCCATACGCAGGTGCAAAAGGACAACCCGAAGCTGGAGCCGGTGCGCGCGAGTTGGAAAACCGGCGATCCGGTCGA
>DATLPS010000156.1:0-10353 GCA_035535575.1 Candidatus Limnocylindria bacterium | reverse complement strand
AATTCAACGCGTGGTTTCGCATCGCCCGCAATGATTATCTCGACGACATCGAATCGGAAAAGAATATCGGGGTTATCGAGCATCCGCAGCCAGGCCAGCGCGCCGCGCGAGATTCGTTTCTGTTTCTCCCGATCTACTGCTGCGAACGGTCGACCGAAGTCTTCGCGTGCGCGCGTCTTCACCTCCACAAATACCAGCGTGTCATTGTCACGACAGACAACGTCTATTTCACCGCCGCTGCGGCCGCGAAAATTGCGCAATAGGATTTTGTAGCCGCTACGCTTCAGATAGCGGCACGCTAACTTCTCGCCGCGCGCGCCGCGCCGAAGATGACCGGATTTGGACGAGCTCCTCAAACGCGAGAAGTGGTTGCGCCACCGGTTCGAAAGATCGACGATGGATTGGGCAAGGGCCGAATTCATGAAGCTTGAGCAGATGCAGTTCGGTTCCGTAACCTTTGTGTTGGCTGAAACAATATTGCGGGAACTGGGCGCAAAAGTCACGCATCATCCGGTCGCGCGTAACTTTGGCAATCACGCTGGCGGCAGCGATGCTCAAGCTGATACAATCGCCATCGACGATCGCGGTCTGCGGAAGTGGAAAAGGGATAACAGGCAGCCCGTCAATTAAGACGTGGTCGGGCGGATCGATCAGTGCTTCGATCGCGACGCGCATGGCGCGGTGGCTCGCACGCAAAATGTTTATCCGATCGATCTCGATGGAATCAACAATGCCAACTGTCCATCTGATTTCGCGATTAGCAGCCAGTTCGCAATAGATTTCCTCACGCAATTCCGGCGCGAGTTGTTTGGAATCGTTCAGGTGACGATGGCGAAATTTTTCGGGAAGAACCACTGCGGCAGCGACGACCGGACCGGCTAAGGCTCCGCGGCCAGCTTCGTCAATGCCCGCAATGCGCGCGACTCCGATGGCACGGAGTTTCTTTTCGTGACGAAATCCGCAGCGCCGATAGGACATCGGCAGAAGTTATCCGCAGATTGCACAGATTTTCATAGAAATTTTTTTGCACAGCAGGCTCCCCTCTGGAAATCTGCGTGAATCTGCGAAACCTGTGGACGGAAAGAATCCGTGTTACTCCCGCACTGCTGTCGCTTCCTTGCCCTTCCGACCGCGAAGATAATTCAATTTCGCGCGACGCGCGCGTCCTTGTTGCTCCACTTCTACCTTTGCGATCCGCGGCGAATGGAGAGGAAAAACCCTCTCGACACCCTCGCCGTAGGAGATGCGGCGCACAGTGAATGTTTCGTTGAGTCCGCGTCCTTTGCGACCAATCACAACGCCAGTAAATATCTGGATTCTTTCTTTGTCTCCTTCCACGACTCGCGTGTGAACGCGTACGCTATCGCCAACAGAAAACTGCGTCAGATCGCCTTTTTCCTGTTCTTTCTCGATAGCATCGATGATCTGGTTCATAAGCTCGTACAGGCCACGCGACTGCGGGCGCACACTCTCATTCGGAGGTGTCGACTTTGCAACTTGAATTCGTGCTCCTCATGGCCCTCGGGAACTCGAGCACGAGTACGATCACGAGTAGGAGCCTACGTAGAAATTATCTGTGAAACTCTGCGGAATCTGTGGCTAATTCCCGTTCTCAATCGCGCCCGTAGCTCAACTGGATAGAGCGTTGGCCTCCGGAGCCAAAGGTTGTGGGTTCGACCCCCGCCGGGCGCATTTTCGCTAGGGCGCGACCGCCGGGCGCTTCCCGCACGAACCTGATTTGGAGGAATTACCATGTTGAAACGATTATTGACTGCTCTACTGATTTCGAAGTTCGCTTGCGCAATCCTGAGTGCGCAGGAGATCACGCCAATTCATCAACCAACACTGACTCCGCAAAACAGCGGCACGACCAGCGGGCTGATCTCAGTCTGGCCTGTGAACCCACAGGTGGTCTGGGCATCCGGTCGCAATGGCACATTCACCGTCACCACCGATGGCGGACAGACATGGTCAGCCAATGTCGTGCCAGGCGCCGAAGCGCTGCAATTCCGCGATGTACAAGCCTTCAGCGCTGACGTCGCCTACCTGATGTCCATTGGAGCGAACGCAACAGATTTTCGCATCTACAAGACGACTGACGGCGGCGCTACTTGGACGATACAGTTTGAAAACCAGGACCCGAATGCTTTCTATGACGGCTTCGCGTTCTGGAGTCCGTTGCGCGGCATCGCGCACAGCGACTCGGTGAATGGAGTGTTCCCCGATCTGCGCACCACCGACGGCACGACTTGGCAGGATATCAGTAACAATATGCCGCCGGCATTGCCGGGCGAAGCTTCTTTCGCGTCGAGTGGCACTTGCGTGACAACTCAAGGTGGGAGAAACGCATGGATAGCAACCGGCGGTTCGACGATAGCCCGGGTCCTGGCCACCAGGGACGGAGGCGACACGTGGAATGCGTATGACACTCCCCTGATAAGTTCGCCCAGTGCAGGCGCCTTTACTGTTGCTTTTCGTGATCCGTTCCACGGTATCGTAGGCGGCGGTGATTTGGATCCAGGCGATCCGAATAACGCGCGCACCGCAACTTCAAGTGATGGCGGTCAAACATGGATTCTCACAACCGCTCCTCCCGTGACGGGGGCAATCTTCGGACTCAGCTACGTGGGTCACACCGGAGCTGGCGCCGGAGACAATCTCGGCCGCGCAGTGGCGATCACGGCTAATGACGGAGGCGCAGCCTGGACCCCCGATGAGGGTAACACCTGGTTCAGTTTGCCCGGAGTAAGCGGCTACTGGGCCGTAGCTTTTGCCAGTCCCAAAGCTGGATGGCTGGTCGGCACGGATGGTCGCATCCTAAAGATCAGCTTCTAAAGACCGGCATTGCGAATCGCGAAGGCTCTACCCGCTATGCTAAAGGCTGCTACCGCAGGCCACAGCAACTCTAGTCGCTCAGAAATTTTCGAGAATTTGCTTAACCCAGCGCTTCGATTCGGCTAAGCAAATCTTTTTTGCTCGTGACTCCAGTCACCTGGTCGCGCAGTTGGCCGTTCTTAAAAAAGAGAAGAGCCGGGATCGCGCGAATATTGTACTTGAAAGAAAGACTCTGATTTTCGTCGACGTTAACCTTCGCTACTTTGACGGTATCCACTTTTTCGCGAGCGATCTCATCCAGCAGCGGCGCGATCATTTTGCAGGGCCCGCACCATTCGGCCCAGAAATCGACGATTACAGGCTTATCACCTTGCGTTACTTCGCGGTCAAAATTGGATTCATTAAGACTGATAACAACGGAATTTTCCATAGCTTTAAGAAAAGTAAGTCCAAATCTGAATAATCAAAATCACGACCGAAACGCCGAGCAGCATCCACCACAGCAGCATTGGGTTTTTTTCTCGGCGTCCTACAGCGACTAAGGAATTTTGCGAAGCAACCCCTGGAAGGCCGACAACTGATTGAGTGTTTTCCATCTGACGAGCAGACGGAACTGGATTCGTTATCGGCGGCACGCGTATCGTCTCCTTTTTCGGTCCTGAAGAGGGCGAATCCGGGGCCGGCCTCACTAACGCGGATAACGGATCCGAAAATGAGGGAGGCTTGGACTGAGACTCACGAACCGGCAACTGAATTCGCACTGTTTCTTTTATGTTTTGATCTGGGAATTTCCCAGCGGTGGAAAGCGGCAAGTCAGTGCGAACCGTCTCGGTTTTGGGTTCGTTGGGGCCTGCCATAGAGCGAAGCAATCAATCGCGGAATTAATTGATCAAAAGTGGTCGGTTTGTCACTAGTTAACTTTTCCCTCGGAGGAAAACGCCGCACCCTCTACGCAAGCAGATCGTAGCCGCGCGTGGCAGTGATCCTACGCCAAATAAATTCGCCGACAGGCGCAGCCTTCGACAAGACAACGCGGGCATCGACGTCCGGAGCATCGCCTTCGCTTCGGGCGATATGCGGCTGTTCGACCAGTAATTTCAGTTCGGCCCCAATTTTCTGCCGCGCAAGTTCATGAGCAATCGCTTGTTGAACCGACATCGTAGCTCGGTAACGCGCGTTCTTAATTTTTGCAGGAATCTGTCCAGGCATTTTGGCCGCGCGCGAGCCTTCTTCGTGCGAATACTTGAATATCCCCAGCCGTTCGAATCGAGCGCAGCGAATGAAATCAAGAAGCTCCGCGAATTCCGCATCCGTTTCGCCGGGAAATCCAACGATGAAAGTAGTCCGTAAGGTAAGGCCGGGAATTCCAGCGCGCAGTTTATGAATCAAATTTTCGATGTGCGCTCGCGATGTTTCTCGTCGCATCCGTTGCAACACGAAATGATCGATATGTTGCAGAGGAATATCGACATAGCGCGCGACCTTATCGCAGTGTGCGATAGTCTTAATCAGTTCATCGCTCCAATGCGCCGGGTGAGTGTAAAGCAGACGCACCCAGAATTCGCCTTCAATTTGTTGAATCTCATGAAGCAGCGCTGCGAGCGTCGGCCCGCGGGTCGAATCGATCGGCTGGCGCGGCCCTGCTTTCGTCGGCCACAAATCCATGCCGTAGTACGTAGTGTCCTGGCTGATCAGGTTGATTTCGCGCACACCATCACTAACGAGGCTGCGAATTTCTGCTATCACTGATTGCGGGGTGCGGCTGCGATGTTTGCCGCGCATTTGGGGAATCACGCAAAAACTGCATGGGTGATTGCACCCTTCGGCAATTTTTACATAAGCAAAATGTGCCGGCGTAAGCCTGAAGCGCGGTGTGTCGTAATCGGGGATGTAAGTGGGCCGCCTGTCCGCAAATGACAGATCGAGTTCGTCGTTGTCTCCGTTGAGCGCTCGGCGTTGGACGTTGGGCGTTGAGCGTTTTCCCAAAATGCGTTCAACAATCCTCCCAAGCTCATTGACCTGATCCAACCCAATAAATGCATCCACCTCCGGCATCTCCTGCCGTAGTTCTGTCGCGAATCGCTGCGACATACAGCCGCTCACAATCAGTTTCTGATCCGGTCGTCTGCTCAAGCCGCGTTGCTGATGCGCTTCCAGAATCGCTCCGATCGATTCTTCCTTGGCTGAATCAATGAATGCACACGTGTTAACGACCAGGACATCGGCGTCCTCTGGGTGCGATGTAATTTCCATCCCGCGTTGTAAAACACTTCCCAACATGATCTCTGCATCTACAAGGTTCTTAGCGCAACCGAGGCTAATCATGCCGACCTTCGTGGTGCGTTGCAGGCGCGTTACCGGTTTTTCATCTGCCCCGAAAGCTTTCGGGGCCGCTACAGTTCCCGAACTCACGACTAGCGCTAATTGACCGTCACGTCTTCGTCGCCGTCTTCCAGCGCCTTGCCGTTTTTTGTGATATTTACGGCGTCAGGATCCAGAACACGAATCGAGACGTGCTTGCCGCGAAATTCAACTGTGCCGTCAGTCGGCGAAACCCAACGCTCGAACGCGGGCTTGCCCTTCTCATCACCCACAGTGACCCTCACGTACGTTCGTTTGAGCGGGCGAATAGCGACGCGATTCTGTTCTCCTGATTCTGCCGATGGCGAATTCGACGTCTCTTGCGTTTTCGCCAGCTCTTCTCTGGTCACTGGCTTAGCGCGGCGCACCTCTGGCTCACCTGGCGCGACGGAGCCCGCGGCAACCACAGTTGGTGCGACTGTGGGCGCAGCCGAGAGCGCTGGCGCGACCGACGGAGCGGACGCAACAGTAGATGGCGCGCTTGCGGCCGGCCCGGGTTTGGATGCTGGAACCGACGAAGTGCCGGGCGCCGCCTGTGCCGCAGATTCCGCCCGTCCCGGCGCCAGTCGCTGCACGTTTAGAAGCAATTTCATTACAGAAAAACCAATCACCAAAACCACGACTCCGACAATAAGTGGCATTGGCGAGATCCGGTCGCGACCGCCGGTAGCGACGGGACGACGTGGCACGACTGGCGCACTGACTGGTTTGGGAAGCTGGTTCTCCTGCAGGTACGAATAGCCATCAACCGTCATACGTTCGGAATCTTCGAATGCGTCAAGGTATGGCGTGACATCAACGTCCAAAAATTTTCCATAGATGAGCAGGAATCCTTTCGCGTACGCGAGGCTCGGAAATTGAGAAAAATCGTCCGCCTCGATTTCCGCGAGCCGCGAGGGACGAATCTTCGTCATGCGAGCTGCTTCATCCAGCGTGAGATTTCTCGCGCGCCTCGCTTCCTGAAATTTTTTACCGAGCCCTTCTATCGTCATTACGCGAAATGCCGGCTAAACGGCAGCATCGAGATCGACGAGGATCTCGCGTGGTTTGGCGCCTTCGCCGGGACCTAAAATACCGCGCTGCTCCAGAATATCAACGATGCGCGCGGCGCGGGTGTAACCGAGCCGCAGCCGGCGCTGAAGCAATGAAGTGGAGGCGCGCTTTTCCTGTCGGATAATCTCGAGGCATTTCTCCACAAGCTCTTCGTCCTCGGTGGTCACCTCTTCTTCCGGCGCGGCGGTGGATTGAAGCTTCTCGTGCATGGCCGTGTCAAAAGCGGGCGGACTTTGTCCCGAAACGAATTCTACCAGACGATGAATTTCATCGTCTGTTACGAGCACGCCTTGTGCGCGGATGAGACGTGAAGCGCTCGGCGGAAGATAAAGCATGTCGCCCTGCCCGAGCAAACGATCGGCGCCGTTTTCATCGAGAATCACGCGACTGTCGATCTTCGATGCAACCTGAAACGCGATCCGGCAAGGAATGTTTGCTTTGATTACTCCCGTGACCACGTCCGCGCGGGGAGTTTGCGTCGCGACCACAAGATGAATGCCGGCAGCGCGCGCCATCTGCGTGATCCGCGCGATCACAGTCTCGACATCGGCCGGCGCGGTCTGCATCAAATCGGCCAGCTCGTCAATGATCACAACGATGTACGGAATTTTGTCGGGGATTTCCTCGTCTGTTGTGGTCGGAGATGTTGAAGGCGGCCGCTCCTTGGGAGCTTCATCGTCGCGGCGGTCAGTGCCCGCGGCTACAGGCTTTTTCGGACGCGCATTAAAACCGACGATATTTCGCGCGCCCATGCGAGCGAACATTTTATAACGACGTTCCATCTCGTCGATTAACCACCGCAACGCGAGCAGCACTTTTTTCGGATCCGTCACGATCGGGAACGCCAGGTGCGGCAACGATTGATACGCCTGTAGCTCGACGACCTTTGGATCGATAATTACAAAACGCAGTTCTTCCGGCGTGAATCGAAATAGCATGCTGGCAATCAGCGCATTGATACAGACGCTCTTCCCGCTGCCAGTCGTGCCAGCCACCAGCAAATGCGGCATCTGTGCCAAATCTGTGATAATCGCCTTGCCGTAAACATCCTTACCCAGTGCCAGCGGAATCTTCGCGTGCGCTTTGGCGTCTTCCCAATCGGACGATTGCAACATCTCGCGCAGCGTCACCGTCACTTTTCGAGTGTTCGCGAGCTCGATGCCGACCGTGTCTTTTCCGGGAATGGGTGCGAGAATGTTGATTCGCTCGGCGCGTGTGGCTCGGGCAAGATCGCGCTCCAGACTCACGATCTTGTCTACACGGACCCCTTTTGCTGGATAAACTTCGTAGCGCGTAATAGTGGGTCCTTTGGTGATGTCGCCGGGCGCCACGGCAATCCCGAACTGCGCCAGCGCTTCAATCAGGATTTGTTGCACCTCTTGCAGCTCAGAAGGATCAGCCGCCGCACGGCCCTCGAAGCTGTGCTCGTCGAGGAGATCGAGGCCCGGCAATACGTAATTTTCCGAGCTCCAGCTTTGGCTCGGCAGAGTCGAAAGCGGCCTTGCCTTCTCCTCGCTTGCCCGCAACTCAGCGAGTGACGGCTTCCGCGCAGCCGGCGCGACTTGCCCCGTCGGCAGCGCAGTTGTGTCGACCACCTTTGGTTTTGGTCGATTTACCAATTCCTCCGATGAAATCGTCGCCCCGACGGGTTCAGGCACAGGCATGCCTTTTTTCCTGAGCTGCTTTTCCAACGCGCGCCGTTGCCGGGCAAGCTGCCGTTCACTGATCTCCAGTTTTTCCTTGAGATCCGACCTCCCAAGCTTCCGGCGTAATTGCCATTCGCGCAGTCTTATCCCGACTCTGCGCGTGCCGCCTACCGTCTCGCGAACAAGATGAATCGGGCGCAGTCCTGTAACCAGAATCAACGTGGTCAGATAAATTCCCATCACGAGAATTAGCGAGCCGACAGGACCTAGACCCGCGCGAAGCAGGCCGCGATGTTCATCGGCCAGGCGATAGCCGATCAGGCCGCCGGACCCTTGAATATCCACGGGCACCTTCAACCCAAGCAAGTGGCTGATGCCCCATAATTGGTCGAGGCACGCACCAGATATGATGAACAAAACGATCCATGGGATTCTGGGTGCCACACGCAATCGAGGATGAAATAATTTCGCCGCGCCGAAACCCAGTAGAACTGCTGCCACTAACAGCGAAGCGAAAACACCAATCAACTGATAGCAAATTCCCGCGACAATCGCGCCTATTGGCCCAATAAAATTCTGCGCAGGATGATTCGACGGCGAGATATGGCTAAACCAAAACCAGGAGGGTACATCTTTTGGCGTATAGGAGATCAGCGCAAAAAACAGCAATGTGCCGATAAAAAGCAGAATGAGAGCGAAGACTTCGCTCCAAGCGCTGTGTCTGTCTGTGCGGGCCACCGCGTCTGATAGTAACTCCCCGCCCGCGTCTTTCAATTAGAACTGTGGCCCTAGGCATCTTGCCTTTGCTCGCGCGCTTTCGTCTTGCGCACTGCCTCCCAGCCTGATAACTGTGCCAGCGCATTATGGCTTTTTTCCTCCGCCAGGGCGTCATCGCGCTTTCGCTCGGCATGATGCTGTTTTGCATATCATGCGAGAAACATTCGCTTGGCCAGATGCCGGAAGTTCAGCGTGAACAGCCCGACCCAGCAAAGGTCTGGTTGGAGGGCGGCAAGGGCGAGACTGAAAAATCGTCAACACCGCCGACGCGGACGGAGTCTTCTTCACACGAATCTCATTAGGCAAAGGAGATCCCATGGCCAAACACAAATATCTAACTTCGCCGCCCAACCTCACCGGCATGCCGCCGGGTGTGCCGTACATCATCGGCAACGAAGCGGCCGAGCGTTTCTCCTACTACGGCATGAAGTCGGTGCTGACCGTCTTCATGGCGCACTACATTTTGAATCAGTCTGGTGTGCTGGCGCCCATGAGTTCGAACGAGGCGTACATGTACACGCACTATTTCGTTTTCGGCGTCTATTTCCTTCCGATTCTTGGCGCGATTATCGCCGACGGTTTTCTTGGCAAGTATTGGACAATCTTATCGCTCTCAATCGTCTACTGCTTTGGCAACCTCACACTCGCATGCATGGCCACTTCATGGGGGGTTGCGATCGGACAGCGTACGATGCTGGCGATAGGACTGCTGTTGATTTGTTTGGGTGCGGGCGGCATCAAACCATGCGTATCAGCCAATGTGGGCGATCAGTTTGGCGAATCGAATAGGCATCTGCTTTCGAAAATGTTTGGCTGGTTTTATTTTTCAATTAACGCCGGCTCTTTCATTTCTTCGCTTCTTTGTCCCTGGCTTCTCGGCAACCCGAAGTACGGACCGGGATGGGCATTTGGAATCCCTGGTATCGCGATGTTGATCGCGACTTTGTTTTTCTGGGGCGGTCGCAAGAAAATGGTGCATGTCCCTCCGGCTGGACTTGGCTATCTGCGCGAAACATTCAGCAAAGAAGGTCTCATCACGCTTGCTCGCATCGCGATGGTTTACGTTTTCATCTTGGTTTTCTGGGCGTTGTGGGGAATGAGCAACGGCGCCGAATGGACATTGCAAGCCGAGAAAATGGATCTACACGTGTCGTGGCTGCCATGGATCAACCTTAGCTTTTCGCCATTTCACCTTTCAGGAGGATGGGGCCTGAACTTGCTGGCTGCGCAGGTGCAAACCGCAAACCCCATTTTGATCCTGATTTTTATTCCGTTGGTGAATTATGTGATCTATCCACTGATTAATTCTGTCTTCCCGCTCACGCCGTTGCGAAAAATCGGAATCGGGCTTTTCATTACCGCCCTCTCGTTCGTTGTTATCGTCTGGATCCAGGGGCAGATCGATGCAGGGTTAAGACCGCACATCAATTGGCAGTTCCTGGCCTACATCGTTCTCACGCTCGGTGAAGCGATGGTGTCGATCACTGGTTTGGAATTTTCCTATACCCAGGCACCGAACACGATGAAGAGTTCCGTAATGGCGCTGTGGCTTCTCACTGTCGCCTCAGGTGAACTCTTCGTCGGCCTCGTCAATAAATGGATCTTGGGCGCAGGCGCCGCGCATAAGCTCAGCGACTATCAGTACTTTACCTTCTTCACCTGGTTGATGTTTGGAGCCGCT
>DATLPS010000155.1:0-11785 GCA_035535575.1 Candidatus Limnocylindria bacterium | reverse complement strand
GCCGTGGTCGCCTGGTTTATGAACTGGGTGCGTGCGCGCGGGTTTGTGCCTTTCGCCCTTTACCGGATTGTGCTCGGCATCGGATTATTGACGCTGCTCGCGTCCGGGATCATGTAATCAACTACCGATGGAAACCGACGTCATTCTTCCGGATCTGCAAAGCGCCGTTCTTTGCGAAGACGTCCGCTGCGAAATCAACGGGATGCAAACACTCGTCGGCGTGCTCAGCGTGATTCCGGCGCCGGCGCTGCCGATCAATTATATGCGCCTCTGCATCTGGACGCGGTGGTGCAGTGGAACAGGAAAATTTCGGCAAAAATCCCGCGTTGTCGGCGTGGACGAACAGCAGGTCATCGGGCAGGCAGAGGTCGAGTTCGTGTTAAAGGAGATGGAAGGGCATGCAACGAACGTCCATTATTTTGGCGGCGTGCAATTTCAGCAATACGGATTGCATCACGTGGAGATTTATCTGGAAAACGAATTACGGCTGCGCTTTCCCTTGCCGGTGATCCAAGTCACGCGGCCAACTGGTTAAACTCGCAACGTCTTCTCATGAGGGCTTGCCAATGGGTCGGAGTTCTTCGTTCGCGGCCCGTCGTCCTGAATGCATTTTTTGGCGCAGCACTCTGCAGTTTCATTCTCTCGGGCCAGATGCATGCGCAAGAGGTAATCGTTGCGCGCGAAATGAAACCAGAAGCTCCCAAACAAGCAACGCCGTCTTCCGAGCAGAGCCCTCCAGAATCGCCGGCACCGGAACGAGCCAAACCCAAGTCGCGCCAGAAGAAATCTGCTTCCGCGATGCCTACGCTGGAGCAGATGCGGATGGCCGGAGCGCGCGCTGCTGAGGCACAAGATAACCAGCCTCTTCCGCAATCAACGAGAGCGGGCGGATCTGACTCGGAGATTGCTCCAGCACCCACTCCGACTGTTCCCGAAAGTCCCAAGCCGGTGAAAAAGGAAACCCCAGTCGAGCAAAGAAGCGCATCACGCACCTCGACGCCACGAGGGAGCAAGCTGGAGGGGATCGGCCCGATTCGGCCGACGATGATTGAATCCGGACGAGAGGAACCGAGTGCTACTCCCTCCTCAAAAACGCAAACTCGTGGCGAGCAAACACCCGCGCCTTAAGCGGTGCGAAAGTTATAAGGAAGCTTCGCATTTGTTCAGCGCCAAGGGCGCGATTTCATTGCTGAGCCTGGGGCAACGCCCCAGGGATTTGATGAATCGCGCAATTGACTCGCGCTTTCAGCGCTGGTCGCGATTTTTATTTCATTCCTAATCCTTGGGACGTTGTCCCAGGCTGAAATTGAGGCTGCGCCTTCGGCGCTAAGACAGACATAACCTGCCGGCTTGCCCTACGAGGACAGCGCTTAAAAATGAGGGAAGAGCTCCCTGAGCGCAAAATTTGTTGCGCGAAGACCTTGCTAACTTATCGTCTGTAGGCAGTCCCGACTGTGTCCTGCCGGATGCATCGGGAAAATTTTTTGCCCATTTCTAATTTCAATGGCGAATACAATTCTAATCGGGATGCAATGGGGCGACGAAGGCAAGGGCAAGATCATCGACGTGCTTACTGCCCAAGCCGACATTGTTGTCCGCAGTCAGGGTGGCAACAATGCGGGCCACACTGTGATCCATCGCGGGATCAAGTACATTTTGCACTTGATCCCGTCTGGAATCCTGAGGCGCGGCAAAATCTGCCTGATTGGAAACGGCGTCGTGATCGATCCGGTCGCGCTAGTCGCCGAGATCGATGGTTTGCGTAAATTGGGAATCAAAATCGACAAGAACCTGCTCATTAGCGATTGCGCTCACCTTGTTCTGCCTTACCACCGCATGCTTGACGAGCAACGCGAACTGCGTCGAGGCCGGATCGGAACCACCAAGCGCGGGATAGGACCGGCCTATGGAGATAAAGCAGCGCGAACGGGTCTGCGCATGTCCGACTTGATGCAGCCGATGGTGTTCTCGAAGAAATTGCAAGCCAAGGTAACCGAGAACAACAGAATCCTTCAGGCACTCGGCGCGAAACCGATCAGTTTTCGCGAGGTCAACGAAAATTACCTGGCAGCCGGCGAAACTTTGCGCCCCTTCGTGACCAACACAGTGGTGTATCTCCATCGGGCGATCGAACGGGACAAAAAAATATTGTTTGAAGGCGCGCAGGGGACATTCCTCGATATTGACCATGGCACCTATCCGTACGTGACTTCTTCAACCACCACAGCGGGTGGCGCCTGCACAGGCTCCGGTGTTCCGCCGCACCGGATGGACCGGGTGGTAGGCGTGATGAAGGCATACTCCACGCGCGTTGGTGATGGAGCTTTGCCGAGTGAGGACGCACAATTGACACAAATGCTTCACAACTTGGGACGCGAGTTTGGCGCTACGACGGGGCGCAAGCGCCGGTGCGGTTGGTTCGACGCTGTAGCAACTCGTTACGCGGGTATGATCAACGGGATCGATGAGATCGCCATCACTAATCTGGATGGACTCGACCATGTCGATCCGATTCGCGTTTGTGTCGCTTATCAGATACACGGGAAGCGGCTGGATGTTCCGCCGTGCGATGCGGGCCAGCTGGCTAATTGCGAACCAGTTTATGAAGAGGTGCGCGGCTGGAAGGTATCTACTCACGCTGCGCGAACTTTTTCGCAGCTTCCTCCAGCAGCGAGGAAGTATGTTGGATACATCTCCGAATTAACCGGAGCGAAATTGTCGATGGTCAGCGTCGGACCCGCGCGCGGTGACACAATCGTCTTGTGTTAGTCCTCCCGGCGTGAAGAACGTTCCCCGTCACATCGCGATCATCATGGATGGCAATGGCCGATGGGCAAAGGCGCGCGGCTTGCCGCGCATCAAGGGCCACGAAGCCGGCGCCCAGGCGGTTCGCGAATGTGTGGAAGGCTGCGGCGAATTAAAGGTGGAATATCTGACTCTCTACGCTTTTTCCGCTGAAAACTGGCAGCGCCCGAAAGGCGAGGTCATCGCGCTGATGCGTTTGCTGGAAAAATTTTTGAGGGAGAAAACGCCGGAATTGATCGAGAAAAATGTACGTCTCCAGGCAATTGGGCGATTGACCGATCTGCCCGGCAGCTCGCAGCAGCAACTTCATAAAACCATCGAGCAGACTGCTCGCAATACGGGTCTCACGCTTATTCTTGCCTTAAGCTATGGCGGCCGGCTCGAAATCATCGACGGCATCAAAAGTTTGCTTCGCGCGATTGAGCTGGGTCACATCGATAGGGCCATGATCGACGTGGAGATGTTCAGTAAACATCTTTATACCCGCTACTATCCCGATCCAGACCTTCTCATTCGCACTTCAGGCGAAATGCGCCTGTCTAACTTCCTGCTTTGGCAGACTTCCTATACCGAAATGTACATCACGCCAAAGCTGTGGCCCGAGTTTACGAAGAAAGATCTCTTAGCCGCTGTGGAAGAATTCGGCCGCCGCCAGCGCCGCTACGGAGTAGTGCTGTAACGGGGTTTCGCTCACACGCATGCAGCTCTACTGCGCGCAAGCGGGGGATATTGGGTGTTTGTTCCAATCGGTGCGCCGACTCTTTAGCGCTCGCATGCAAAATGCTGCCCTCGACAGGTTGCAAAGTAACTAGCTATCCTTTAGCTCAGAACGGCAAGCGATATGAGATTCGAAGGCAAAGTTGCGATCGTCACCGGAGCTGGGCGCGGAATCGGCCGCGCCATCGCCTTACGGTTCTGCAGTGAAGGCGCGCGGGTCGCATGCGTCAGCCGAACGGAGGAAAACGCGAAGAAAATTTCCGACGAGATTAACGCGTTGCGCCTGGATTCGGCGAAAGCTTATGCGGTCGATGTTGCAGATCACGCAGCCGTCCAAAAAGTCGGCGCCCGGATTCTCGACGACTTTGGAAAGGCCGATATTCTGATTAACAACGCTGGTGTGACGCGCGACGCGCTCGCGATGCGGATGTCGCTGGAAGACTGGGATTCAGTTATCGATACAAACCTGCGCGGTGCGTTCAGCTTTACCCAGGCGATCGTTCGCGCCATGACCAAACAACGTGGCGGACGCATCATCAACATTAGCTCGGTAATCGGACTGATGGGCAATGCCGGGCAGACAAATTACGCTGCCAGCAAAGCGGGCTTAATCGGACTTACCAAGTCGCTCGCCCGCGAGCTCGCCAGCCGTGATATCACTGTGAACGCCGTGGCGCCGGGCTTTGTTACTACAGACATGACCTCCGGACTTTCCGACGAAATCAAGAACGCAATTCATGCTAAAATCCCGCTCGGAAGGACCGGCACGGCGGAAGAGATCGCCAGCGCAGTGGCGTTCCTCGCATCCACAGAAGCCGGTTACATCACCGGCCAGGTGCTCTGCGTCGATGGCGGAATCGTGATGTGAAGATTGTAGCCACGGCTCTGTGAGCCGTGTCCGACGCCGCTACAGCGTCACACGCGTTCCACGATGATAATGCGACCCTCTGCTAAAAGAACATTGGCAGCCGAGATAAGGAATTCATACACAGTGTTGGCGCGATCTCCGAACAGGCGCGTCGCGTAAATCCGAAGCGGCAAATGGATGCGATCCAATCGAGCTATGTGTAACCGTCCGTCTCGCAGTGCCGCCAGATAACCCGGAGCCGCCGTGGTACCCACTGAGCGGGCTCGCAATCCTCCGTGCACTGCAGCGGCTTGCGCGCCATATTCGAAAGTATGCAGGGCTGACAAGCGCCCCCCGCGCCGCAATGGATTAGCCGGATCGCGATGGGTGTTAGTCATGCACACAATCGATCGATCGTTCCACTGCGTGACCTCGTCTAACAGGCACATCAGACCGGAGTGGGGGATCAGCGTGCGAATTTCGGCTTTGTTAATCGGAAGATCGTTAGCCATTGCTCGGTGCGGATTGGTTATTCCTGCTCTTATTCGTGCTCTTTAGAAGCAGCGTTGGAGTGGATTACGAGTCAGAGCAAGAGAACAGGTCGTCGATTGTAACTACACTGCCGAGTCGTCAGTCCCAAAACGGATAGAAGTTAAACCAGTTGTAAGGTGCAAGACGCGCGTAATGCTCCAGGCGCTCGGCATAACGCTGCGTCCAGAGCTCAATGCTTTCGGCCCGACGATCGCGCTCCAAGACGATCTCGTCGGCAAAGTGTTCGAAATAAATTTCATAACGGTTCCCGCCGCGGTACAGGCCAAAAAACAAAATGACCGGACAACGCATCATGGCAGCAAGGACGACGGGGCCGGCTGGGAATGTCGCTGGTGCGCCAAGGAACTGACATTGGGCTGTCTTGTCTCCGCCGGAAACGCGATCGCCTAACATGCCGACGAAGTAACCACTATCCAAACTCTCCTTGACTCTTATCAATGTGTCCGGTCGATCGGGCGCGATTACTGTTCCAGCGATCTGGGAGTTTAGCGCGTCAAAAAAGCGCGTAATGTTTTCGTTGTGCACAGTGTCCATCAACACTTTCAGCGGAAACCTCCGCTGCATCACTCCCAAGGCGCGTAACACTTCGAAGCTGCCCAGGTGTGAGCCTAGGAGAATGCTGCCTCTGTCGCTTTCGATCTGGCGCTGCAAGATATCCTTCCCATGAACCGTCACGCCAAAGCGGCCGAACTGACCGTGCAGCAGATAAACGCGATCCAAAATTGTCGCGGCGAAGCAATGGAAATGGCGGAAAACATGCCACCAGCGGGGTGAATCGCCACGCACGCGCTTCAAGTATTCGCGAGACATCCGACGTGCGGCGTCTGCAGCGATTACAAAATAAAATGTGATCGGGTACAGCAGCAGCCTTGCTGCGCGCCGTCCGATGTGCACTGCGATCCAGGCGATTACCCGCAGTGAAGACGGCGTGCCGCGTTCCGGCAGAGTCGTCCAGCGATCTGCTTCCGAAACTTTAGTCCCGAGAGCTTCCGGCATCATTTGCGGTTGCCATATTTTGCCCAGAAATCGCGCCAGTGAAAAAATGCGGATAAATCTCGCGAATGCGATCGATGTCCGGCGCCACGTTGGCATGGCTGAAGCCTGCGCGCGAAAAAGCGCGGCGCCACTGCTCCGCAGTCAGAAAACCCGGATTCGGCCGAATTTCTGGATTTGTCTGGACATCTGTAAAACTATCCAAAATTTGAAACATCAACTCCGGATAGATAGGTTGATTATCGTAAGGCCGCACGCATTCGCCGATCACCAGCCAACCATCGGGCGCCAGAGCCGCGCGCGCTTCACTCAAGCTAAACAAGAGATTCTTGGAAATATGCATCACGTTAACGGCATATACGATATCAAATTCTCCGGAAGTAATTCCTTGAGTGTTCCACGGCAAATCGACGTCTAGAGGCGCCCATTCCAGCGGCAGATCAGGATACTGCGATGTGAGTTTACGTTGACTGCAGCGCCGGAAGTACGCGTTCGGCTCTGTCATAAGGTAGCGTTCCAGCCGAGACAAGAGGTCGCGTTCGGCCATTAAATGCAGCAAGATTTCGCTGGCGCTCCCGGTGCCGGCGCCGACTTCTAAAATCCGGAGCTCGCCCCGATTGGAAAGATGATCAGCAGCTAGAACGGCACCTACCCAATTGTTTACCGCGTAACTTAAATTGTCGTTATGAAAATAATTCAGCCACAGAGGCACTCCTTGTGGACCGAGCAGATTGTGATCACCACTTTGGTTGCCACTGGCGACAGCCGCATACAGGCTTGCGGCGTGATCTAACAAGTCCAGAGTCGCCGCGTTAGCGGGATCAATGTTGAGACCTATCGCACGCAATGCTTTGAGATCAGGCCGCCATGGCACGTGTCGCAGATGATAACAACGAGTTTCTCCGTTGCTCCGGGCCTCTGCGCAGCCACTTTCGACAAGGCGCTCTAACATCCAGCGTAAGGCGAACTTGAAACGCGGTTGAAAAGAGAGCAGACGACAAAGTTCGTCGGCTGATCGCCACTCGCCAAGTTGATCCAGGAGATCCAACTGGCGCGACAAATCGATGGCCAGTTCGATGCTGTAACGCTCCATCAGTTCAATGCTTTGATACAGGCGTTCGCTGAACACCGCCGGTGGGAATCGTTGGAGCCACTCTGCCAGGCGCGGATCGCTTGGCGGGCTTTCAAACTTATGGGCGTCAAATGCGAGCGCGTTCACGAACTCACTTTGTCTCCCAGGAAACTTCAAGTCGACCCTCAACTATTATTCGCTCCTTGACGCGGCAGCAAAAATCGACTTCAACGGCGCGTTGATCACTCGTGGTAAAACTAATCGTGAATGGCTGCTCAGGCTTGAGCGGCACAAGAAATTTAACGGTTCGGATGCCCGTAAGCTGACAATCTTCGTGCCACTCAAGCAACGCTGCGAGTATTTCGTCGAGGATCACAACTCCCGGCACAAGCGGTGTACCCGGGAAATGCCCCGGTAAGCTGGGATGATTAGCGCAAATCGCGCGGCTAACTTCAAAGCTCATTCGCGAAGTCTCCATCCTCCACCGCAATCAGGCAATCCGGCGAATCGATGATTGTTACCTGGCAGTGGAACAAGGGAGCGTTTGTCCAGGTGCGTTACCCGTCAGCTTCACCATTATTTCTGGTAAACGAGCCAAAGAGAAAAGTTCTTTGTGCTTGCAGGAGCGAGCAATCTCGATGTGATGACGGGGCTTTCTCACCATCGAATGAGGGCAAGCAGAATCGCTCACAATAGACCGCGAACGCTCTGAGGACTTCCTCGGCAGAAGAACCAAAGTCCGAAAGATTATAGCGGTGGTTGCCGGGTTGTCGCTGGGCGTGGGTTGTAACCAGGACACGCATGCGCTGCTCTGCCCCTGTCGACAACGACCAGCTAAAATGATCGTAGATTCGTCTGACCGCTGCGATGGGGTCGCGAGAAATCTCGTGATAATCTACGTCGCAAATACGGTGGTTAGGCAGTTGATCACGTTCGTGTAAAAATTTCTCCATCGTTTCGGACCAGTAATGGATCGCCTCGCGGCAGGCTATGAACGGATCGACGGCATCGCTGAAAGCGCTGCGAAGAATGGTCACAAGGCTCGAAACCGAAGCCATCGCATCGACCGGCGTCCGGTGAGTCTGCACGAACAGCGCATCCGGATAAACGGACAGCAATGCTGGGATGGCAAACATGTGGGTAGGCGCCTTCAAGATCCAACGATGGGTAGCGTGCCGAAACTGCAGGTGTTGAAGAAACCGGCGATGATATTGGTATGCGGGCCGTAAATCCTGCCGAAAAAACCAGGCGCGATATGATGGCACATAATACATCGCATCGAACTGATCACTCATGAACGTGAGAGTCATAAGGCCGATGCATTCCTGCGGAAGCTCTGCACCCACCGCGTGCACATAGCGGAAAGTAGGTGCGAGCCAATTGAAGAAGTCACAACTTCGAGCTGCGCGCTGAATTCGACGTTTCTCATCCGTAAGAGTCGGTGGAGATGGCGTCTGCACCTCCCACATGAGAGGCGAGCGATGCTGGGGGTCCGCAGCGAGCAGGTTATGCAATAGGGTGGTGCCGCTGCGAGGCAACCCCACAATAAGGAGCGGTTCGCGAATTTCCTGATGTGCGATCTTGGGATAGAGCTGCCGATCGCGTTCCATTCGCAAACGCGAGCACAACGTCTGCAAAATATTCGTTCTAAGGGCAATCTTTCCGATGAGATTGAGGCGCGCCTCGTTATGGCAGGACTCAAGTAAGCGTGAAAGCGCCTCAAAAAACTCACCTTTGCCGAAATCATCGAGCCCGCAGCGTCGCTTTGCAGTGTTAATCAAATCAATGGCAGGCAACGGCGCCGATCGACTTCGCGTCTTTTCCACTAATGCTCCACATCCATTGAAAAGCCGAACAGGCAGCGGGGGACGGATCTGCTGGAGAGTAGTGGCAGAGGTGTTCATTTGGTTAAGGAATCCAATAGTCGCAGCCGTGGCGTTGGATCGCTATTGGACTTAAGGGCTATGGAAACGAAAGCGAGGATGGCAAGTCAAGCAACGAATGGCGACAAGCGCGTGGTTGCGCGCCGCGAGTACCCACAGCATCGTTTCACATGCAAACGGAGAAAGCCACATTCGGCGCAGGTTGTTTCTGGGGAGTGGAAGAGACTTTCCGGAATTTGGAGGGCGTTTTGTCCACAGCTGTCGGTTACGCAGGTGGGGCAGGGGAGAATCCGACGTATGAAGATGTTTGCACCGACAGGACCGGACACGCAGAGGTGGTAGAAGTGGAATTCGATCCGTCGCAGGTCAGTTACGACGAACTTCTGGATGTCTTTTGGTCGAACCACAATCCCACTACTTTGAACCGGCAAGGTCCCGATATTGGAACGCAATATCGCTCGGTGATTTTTCATCATTCGCCCGCGCAAGAGGCGGCGGCCAAAGCTTCCAAAGATAAAATCGATAAGAGCGGCCGCTTCAATCGGCCGGTAATAACGCAAATCGAACCTGCACCGAAGTTCTGGCGGGCGGAAGATTATCATCAGCGCTATTTGCAAAAGCGCGGCCAGTCACATTGCGCGATCTGACAGGAAAGTGATCGGTGAACGGTGATCAGAGGCGCGCGCGTTTCCATTAACAGATCACCGATCACAGTTCACTGATCACTTTCATAACGCGTCGGCATGAGAGTTGAGCCACAAATAATCCGCACCGCCAACTTTGTCCCCGACGCTGCGGACTTCATTCTTCAACAGGCGCACAAAGCCATTGCCGAGCGCAACGAATTCCGGATTGCGCTCTCGGGCGGGAACACTCCCCGGCCGGTTTATGCGCGGCTTGCGGCGATCGCGTATGATCTGCCGTGGGACCTGATTCGTATCACGTTCGGAGACGAGCGCTGCGTTCCACCCGACGATAAAGAGAGCAACTTCAGGATGGCCTGGGAAACTCTTCTGGCGCCTGCTGCCGTTCCGGAAAAATCGATTCTGCGCATGCGCGGCGAGATTGATCCGCAAATCGCGGCGCAGGAGTACCAGGAGCAGCTCGATCTCATGGCCGGCAAACGCGGCGAACCAATTTATACACACGATCTGATTCTTCTTGGCTTGGGCGATGATGGACATACGGCATCGCTTTTTCCTGGAACCGCCGCATTGGAAGAAACGACACGGCGGGTCGTGGCAAATTTTGTTCCGAGGTTGAATGCCTGGCGATTGACTTTCACATTTCCGCTTATCAATCGCGCACGACACATATTGTTCCTGGTAGGCGCAGCGAAAGATCCAAAACTAATTGAGCGCGTGTTGCAAGGTGACCGCGAGTTGCCCGCCGCGCGAGTAGATCCTTCAGCAGGAGAAGTGACGTGGATAATTGGGGAGTAACCGCCCACCGCGTTGCGATTTGATGCGCACGATCATTGTTACAGGCTCAGCCGGACTAATCGGTTCGGAAACCGTCAGGCGGTTTGCTGGCGACGGCGTGCGTGTGATCGGGATCGATAATGACATGCGTGCCGAATTTTTCGGCGCCGAAGCTTCCACAAAAAAAACGCGGGACGATTTGGTTGCGAATGTTTCGGGTTACGAGCATCACAACCTGGACATTCGCGACGCTGCCTCTATGACGGAGCTATTCCAACGGCATCGCAGCTCAATCGAAGCGATCGTGCATACCGCATCGCAACCGTCGCACGACTGGGCAGCTCGCGAGCCGCAAATCGATTTTGCCGTCAATGCGAACGGCACGCTGAATCTTCTGGAAGCCGCCAGAAAGTTTTCTCCGGAGGCGCCGTTCATTTTTACATCGACGAACAAGGTCTATGGGGACACGCCAAATCGTTTGCCGCTGCGCGAACTGGAGAAACGCTGGGAAATCGATCGTGGCCACGAATACGAGCCTGGCATCTCCGAGAGGATGAGCATCGATTACACGAAGCATTCCCTCTTTGGCGCGTCCAAGGTCGCCGCGGACATTCTCGTTCAGGAATACGGGCGCTATTTCGGAATGCCCACAGTGTCTTTCCGTGGCGGCTGCCTCACCGGACCTGCGCACGCAGGAACGGAACTGCACGGTTTCCTGTCCTATCTGATGATCTGCACGGTTACCGGCAGGCCTTATAGTGTCTTCGGCTACACGGGCAAACAGGTGCGCGACAACATCCACAGCTTCGACCTCGTTGAAGCATTTGCGGAATTCATTCGAGCGCCGCGGGCTGGAGAGGTCTACAACATCGGCGGCAGCCGGCACAGCAATTGTTCCATGCTCGAAGCAATCGATATGTGCGAAGCGATCAGCGGCAAGAAACTAAACTGGACCTACGAGGAAACTCACCGCATCGGCGATCACATCTGGTGGATCAGCGACGTGCGAAAGTTTCAGTCGCATTATCCAAGCTGGAAATTTCGCTACGGGATACGCGAAATTCTCGAAGAAATCCATCACGCGGTTGCGCGATGCGCGATAAGTTAAAAGGTTAAAGAGTTAACCACGGATTGCACTGATAGCACGAATGAGAATTTGGAGTGCGCGGACATGTCCGCGTCCGCCAGTCGGACGGACTCGTCCCGTGGCGAGCTTTCAAAAGCGGTCCCGCAGTCGCGGGATCGCCGCACTCCCAAACCCTTCAACGCTGCAACGATCTCAATACTCTTCGCCTTCGTCTTCTTTCGACGTTACGACGCGATCGTCTACTGCATACGCATGAAGCATTACCGCGATGAGGTAAAAGAAAAAGAGGCCGATGCCGAAGCCGGCAGAGGCGACTGCGGCCAGAAGTACGAAAATTCCCACGGGAATCGCTCCGGCCATCCACAAAAAGCCTGCGAGTTTATGTCCTTTGTAGATGTGTCCCAAACC
>DATLPS010000154.1:0-5645 GCA_035535575.1 Candidatus Limnocylindria bacterium | reverse complement strand
TATTCAAATTGGGCTGCCTACCAACTCGAAGACCAGACAGCACACGATGTTCCGACCGTAAACAAACTTCTTGGCGATCTCGCGCCACCGGCGGTCGCAAACGCAAAACGCGAAGCGGCCGACATGCAGAAGGTCGTTGGTGAAGAGAAGGGCGGGTTCCAAATCACGTCGCGGGACTGGGATTCGTATTCCGAGAAAGTTCGCAAGGCGCGCTACGCCTTCGACGAATCGGAGCTTCGTCCGTACTACGAGCTGAATCACGTGATCCTCGATGGCGTATTTTTTGCCGCTGGAAAACTTTACGGTCTTACCTTTAAGGAACGCCATGACATTCCCGTTTATCAGCCGGACGTGCGCGTATTCGAAGTTTACGATCGCGACGGCAAACCGCTGGCGCTGTTCCTCGGTGACTATTACGCCCGCTCGTCGAAGCGCGGCGGCGCGTGGATGAATGCGTACGTGCAGCAAAACGATCTGTTCGCGACCAAGCCGGTTGTTGCCAATCATCTCAACATTCCGAAGCCGCCGCCCGGCGAACCAACGTTGCTCACGCACGACGAGGTGCGCACCGCGTTCCATGAGTTCGGCCACGCGCTGCACGGGATGTTTTCCAAAGTAAAGTATCCGCGCTTCAGCGGGACGAGCGTGCCGCGCGATTTCGTCGAGTATCCATCGCAGGTGAACGAGATGTGGGCGACGTGGCCGGAGGTGCTCAAGAACTATGCAAAACATTACAAGACAGGCGAACCGATCCCGCAGGCGTTGCTCGACAAGGTGATCGCTGCGCAAAAATTCAATCAAGGCTACAAGACAACCGAATATTTATCGGCGTCACTTCTCGATCAGGCGTGGCATCAACTAAATCCGCCTGACGTTCCGAAAGATGCGGTCGCTTTTGAAGCGCAAGCATTACACAAAGCCGGCGTCGATTTTCCGCCGGTGCCGCCGCGTTACCGCAGCTTTTATTTTTCACACGCATTCGCCGGTGGCTACTCAGCCGGTTATTACTCCTATCTCTGGAGCGAAGTGCTCGATGCCGACACGGTCGAGTGGTTCAAGGAACATGGCGGATTGAAGCGTGAGAACGGCGACCGCTTTCGCGCCATGTTGCTCTCGCGCGGCGGATCGGCTGACGCCCTGGGGCTATTTAAGAATTTCGTCGGACGCGATCCTTACATCGAGCCGTTGCTAAAGCGGCGCGGGCTCGATCGCACACCCGAAGCCGACGACTCAAAGGTCGAAGCACAGCCGCCGGCTCGCTAATCACTTCGGCCGCGTTCTGTTGCCGATGACTTCTAACGAATTGCCTGTGGAAATGCTGCCGCAATTTTGTTACTGTTACACATTGTGAGCGAACGACCTGACACTGTCGCACAAACCGCCGCGCCAAACGGCGAAAGAGCCGATTTGCGTCCGGAAAACATTCAGGACGCCGTGATCCGTCTCGCGGGAAATTCGCAGGACGGAATTCAAACTGCCGGCGCGTTTCTGGCGCGACTGGCTGGGCGCAGCGACCACGACGTCATGACGTACATGACCATCCCGGCGACGATTTCAGGTGGTCCCTCCATTTTCCAGGTGCGTATTGGTTCAGGCGAAGTCTTATCGGCGGGCGATGAAGCCGATTTCCTGGTCGCATTTTACCAGCACAGTTACCAGGACCACATTGGGTTCCTGCGTGAGGGCGGCGTCCTCCTTTACGATTCCGACAACGTCGAGCCGAATCTTGATGATAAACGTTTCTTTTATGTCGGCGTGCCGATTACCGGTCTGACCGTCGAAGCGCTCGGCGGCACGGCCAAGGATAAGGGCAAAAACATTTTCGTCCTCGGTCTCATCGCGAAAATTTTCAATCTCGATGTTGAGAAGCTGAAGAGAGTTATCACCGAGAAATTTTCCGGGAAAGACCAGAGCGTGGTCAACACGGCATTAATGGCCTTCCAGGCCGGCTACGCGTATCCGGTCGGAAATGTGCTGACGAAACACTATCGATTTGAGCACATCCCGAGAGCGAGCGGACGCGCCCAGATCACGATGGACGGAAACCAGGCGATCGCCTACGGATTGATCGCCGGCGGCGTGCGGTACGGCGCAGGTTATCCGATCACGCCGTGGTCGTCCGTGATGGAAACGCTCCGGCGCGAGCTGCCGAAATACGGAGGCATCTTTGTGCAGGCTGAGGACGAATTGGCGTCGGTGTCGATTGCCCTCGGCTGTTCGTATTCAGGATACCTCGCGGTGACAGGCAGCGCAGGTCCGGGCATTTCACTCAAGGCCGAAGCGATTGGTTGGGCGTCGATGGCCGAGATCCCGATTATCATTTGCAACATTCAACGCGGCGGTCCGAGCACTGGTTTGCCCACGAACGTCGAACAAAGCGATCTGCATCAGGCCATCTTCGGTAGTCACGGCGACAGCCCACGCGTCGTGCTCGCGGCAGCGAGCGTGGAAGATTGTTTTTACATCGCGATTGAAGCCGCGCGGATCGCGCGAAAATTCAGCACGCCGGTATTCATTTTGAGCGACACCTCCCTCGCAACGCGCATCGAAGCGTTCGACGAGCCCGATCTCTCCAAATTGATGGTCGATCCAAAACCCGATCTCACGCCGCGCCAGACTTTCAAGCCGTATCCGATCGACCAAATCACGCAGCACGTCCCGCCGGGCACGCGCATTCTCGATGGGAAATACCCGCTTCTCGCCGGACTCGAGCACGACGAAATGGGTCACCCTACCGGCAGCCCGAAGCTGCACATGGCCATGACGGCGAAACGCCGCAACAAATTGCGCAAACTCGCCGAAGAAATTCCGGTGCCGGAAATTTACGGCGATCAGGAAGGCGATACTCTGCTCGTCGGCTGGGGATCAACTTACGGCCCGATTCACGACGCCGCGAAGATGGCGCGCGAGCAAGGTGAAAAGATCGGCGCGCTGCATTTGCGCCACATCCATCCGTTGCCGAACGGACTTGAGAAAATCTGGCCGAAATTCAAGCGCATTGTCACCGTCGAGATGAACGACCAGGGCCTTTACGGGTTCGGCCAGCTCGCCACGATTTTGCGTGCGCGCTATTGCGAACCGAAAATCGAAAGCGTTACCAAAACCGACGGTCTCACCTTTCGGGTAAAGGAAATTTTGGACGGCGTGTTCAAAGGCCGCCCGTTTGCCCGGAACATTCCGCGCGACGGCGTTGCGACCGTGCACACCGACACCGGCGCGGAAAACGTGAAATCATTGAGAGAGGTCGTGCCGCAGGGAGTGGGGTAGAATGACCCATGTTTGATGTATGAGGTTTGATGTTTGATTTAGATGAATCTGGAAACCATGAATCCACGAATGAGAAACCAAATGCCAGTCTGGCTTGGACTTCCTGGTTTCCTGGATTCCTGATTAAAATTTTATGAACGAAACAACAACAGGTAACGGCGACGGGGTTACCGCCGTAGCAGAAGCACCCAGAGAAAAACTTACGAAGAAAGCAATTACTGCGGACCTTCCCACGTGGTGTCCGGGCTGCGGGGATTTCGCCGTCCTCGCTGCGTTCTACAAAGTCCTCGAGAAACGCAACCTCGAACACGAAAAGATTGTCACCCTGGCGGGGATCGGTTGTTCATCGCGCTTTCCGTATTTCGTGAACGGCCACGGCGCGCACTACATCCACGGCCGCGCGGTCCCGCTCGCGAGCGGCATCAGCCTTGCCCGGCCCGACCTTCACGTCTTCCTCTTTGGCGGCGACGGCGATGGTTTCTCGATTGGCGGGAATCACCTCGATCACGGCGCGCGCAAGAACATCAACATGACCTATTTCATCATGGACAACTTCGTCTACGGTCTGACGAAGAAACAGACCTCGCCTACGTCGCCCATCGGGTTCAAGAGCAAGACCGATCCCACTGGCGCGATCGATCAGCCGGTCAATCCGATGAAAAAATTGATCTCGGCCGGGGCAACCTTCATCGCGCGCACCCACGCTGCGCAGGTACCTCACATGATTCAAATGATCGAGCGGGCGTTCGATCATCAGGGCTTCAGCGTTATCGAATGTTTATCCGAGTGTGTCGAATTTTTTCCAGACGTGTTCGATCCCGCGAATCCGAAGAAAGGCGGCAGCTTCGAAGTGATACAGGAAAGAAAATGGGACAACACACCGGAGGACGAGCTGCGCCACGATGTCACCGACGAGCTCGCCGCATACAAACTCGCCACCCTTCCATTCCCCGGCGTCTTCGGGGTATTTTACGAAACCGATCGCCCGACGAAAAATGCGCTCGAGAAGAAATGGATCGAAACCACTCGCGAGAAAACCGGCGACGCTTCGGATTTAGAGCTTCTCCAGAAAACATTCGACCGAATGAAGTGACAATGACGACGGCATTGTCATCCTGAGCACAGTCGAAGGATCTCGCAATTGCTTCTAACGCCGTTCCAGCTCGGCGCGAAAAGCCGACACACTGAGCTCAGTCGGCATGAAACCCGTGTCGGTGTAGGTGATGGTCGCACTCGGCCCGCCTTCTTTCGAGACAGAGACTACGCCGCTCATGCCTGTGACTGAGGCGACATCTTCTTTCCAACCCGCTTCGCGAAATTGTTTTCGCAAGGATTCAACGGCCGCTTTGGCTTTCCCCTTGCCGACAGTGAACTTGATCGAGTCCTTCGTCTGCTTCACGACTTTCGCATCCGCGGGCAGAGTGACGGCGACTTTCGGCACCTTGTTCCTCTCGGCCAACTCGGCGGCCTCCTTCGCCTCCTTCGCTGCTTTCGCTTCCGCGGCGGCGCGCAGTTTTGGAGCCGCCTCTTTTCTTTTGCGATCGCGCTCGGCGATTTCCGCCGCGCTTTGAAAACGAACCGAGAATAGCAGCTTGCCCTGAAGCACGCCGGTCGCCGCAAGCGTCAGCATATCCTTCCCTGGATTGCGAAAGATCATGGTCGGCTTCCCATCGACGTCGACCATCTTCTCCATCGTAGATTTCCAACCCGCGGTCGCCAGAGTCTTTCGGTAGAAATCGACGATGGTGTCCTGGTTCGTCGTCGCAAACGTTAATTCCGGGGGCTCATCGACGTAACGCAAATCTTCCACGTTCGGCGGCGCGGGAATGTCAGCCGAGATTAACTGATTCGTATACTGGATCATGGTCTTCCCTCCTTGCGCTGGTGCGGACGAGACAGTCACGGTGGCGAGGTTTGCGTTCTGTTTGAAGACGGCGGTATCGCCATCATCGCCGTAGGGCACCCAGCCTTGCGCGACGAAGAGATTGCGGATGGCGTCGGCGGTCGCAGCGACTGCGGCTGCGGTTTCATACGTCGCGGTGGAGTCGCCGACGTATACAGGCTTTGCGTTCGGAGGAACGGGCAGCTTGCCGGGCTTCACGTTGCCCTGATTTTGCAGCCTGACGTGCACACTGCCGTCGCCATTGGGAGTGACCGAGACAAAAACGATGAACCCGCTACGCGAGAACATCCCGTTAGCCGATTCTTTCCAACCTTGTGCGACCAGCGCCTTCTGGTTGAATTCGAAGGCCGTCTTCACATCGCCCGTTGCGAGATAGAAAAGCAACGCCACCTGCGGCACCTCGAGGGCCTTCGCACCGTCCATGAGCGGGAATGTCGAGAGATCAAGGACACGGGCCGCTTGTTCCACTGTGGCC
>DATLPS010000153.1:0-9148 GCA_035535575.1 Candidatus Limnocylindria bacterium | reverse complement strand
CGTCAACATTTGGCGTACGATTCTCCAGCGGGTGGCGCCGAGTGCGCCCCGAATCGCCACTTCCTTTGCGCGCAAAGCGGCGCGCCCAAATTGCATGTTCATCACGTTTACGCAGGCGATCAGTAACACGAGAATGACGGCGCCGAGCATCCCCCAAAGCGTCTGGCGAAACTGCGGTCCAATCATCGAATGCAAAAGCGGCTGAACGCTGGCCGAGACCAGGCTTTGATTCGTTTTCGGATTGTCCTGCGCCAGACGGCGCGCCAGGTTGACAAACTCCGCGTTCGCTTGATCGAGGCTCACACCGGGTTTGAGCCGGCCCATCACCGCAGGCGCAGGATTACTAGCACCAAGCACCAGCTCGCCACGCGGTCTCAAAGGATACTCATTGTAATAGGGAACCCAGAGCTCGTCGGAAACGGGAAATTTAAAATTAGGCGGCATGACTCCAATGATCGTAGCGGCCTTGCCATTAATTCGGACGCTTTGGCCAACGAGGTTGGGATCGCCGTTAAAATCGCGCCGCCAGATTTCATGACTCAGAATCGCGACTTTTGCTGCTCCGGGTTTGTTATCGTCCGCTGTGAAATCTCGGCCCATCATAGGCGAGACGCCGACGATCTTGAACAGGTCCTCGGTGACATAAGCACCGGTGTAACGCTGCGGATTATTTTTGTAGCTCACGTTGATTGTCGATCCGCTGAGATAGGCAGCCATCTGGGCGAAGGACTGCTGTCCGGCGCGCAAATCTTCGTAATCCTGAGCCGTCGGAATATTGCCGAGACCGAAATTATTGTTTTGCGCGCTGGCCTGCGGGTCGATCAACCCGACGCTCATCAACTGCTCAGGATGGGGGAATGAGAACCCACGCAATACAAAACCGTTGATAACGGTGAACTGAGTGGTCGCCCCACCAATTCCGAGCCCGAGTACGAGCACGGCTAGAAAACAAAACGATTTCTCCTTGAACAAGACACGGAGACCAACGCGCACATCCTGAAGGAATGACTCTAGAAACATAGACTTTAGTGATTGGGTTTAGTGGTTTCGACGATCCAGCCGTCGCGCAATTGGATGATGCGGTTGCCGTAAGACGCGTTTTTCTCCGAGTGTGTGACTTGCACGATCGTCATGCCTTGATCATTCAGCTTGCGAAACAGCTCCATGATTTCTTCGCCTTGACTGGAGTGCAGATTTCCTGTGGGTTCGTCGGCGAGCAGAAGCTTCGGTTCGGCGATGATCGCCCGCGCAACACCGACCAGCTGTTGTTGCCCCCCCGAAAGCTGGCGCGGATATAAATCTTTTTTGCCGACGATCTGAAAGCGATCAAGCGTGTCGGCTACCAGAGCGGCGCGCTCGCTTTTGCTGTAATGGCGATAGGACAGTGGGATATCGAGGTTCTCGTAAACCGTCAGATCATCGAGCAAGTGATACTGCTGAAAAACGAAGCCGATGTGCTCGTTGCGCAGCGTGCCGCGCTCTTTCGCCTTTAGTTGGTGAACCACGGTCTCGTCGAAAAAGTATTCACCGGTCCAGCCGTGGTCGTGCATTCCGAGAATGTGCAAAAGTGTCGACTTGCCCGCGCCCGAGGGACCCATCACCGAAACGAATTCGCCTTGTTCGACATCCAGATTGATGTCGCGCAACACGTAGAAAAACTTCCCCTTCGCTAAAGGATAGCAGCGTTCGAGATTTTTGAGACGGATCATGCGTTGTGGCTGAGCGCGATCATGGGATCGGCGCGGGTGGCGCGAAGCGCGGGGATGTAACTCGCGAGCAAAGCGACCGCGGCCAGCGTAATGGTTACGAAGACAACGGTAGTCGCATCAAACGCCCCGACATTATAAAGCAAGGCCGAGAGCGTCCGCGTCGATAGCAGCGCGAGGACCAATCCAATCACGGTGCCGATTGCGACAAGCTTCAACGCATGACCGACGACCAGACGCAGCACATCGCGGCGTTGCGCGCCCAGTGCCATGCGCACACAGATTTCATGAGTGCGTTGGACAACAAGGTAAGAAATCACTCCGTAAATCCCGACACCCGCCAGTAATAAGGCGATGCCGGAAAACGCGCCCAGTAGAACGACCGAGATGCGACGCGGTGCGATTGATTCCGACGCCACGGCTTCGAGTGTCCGGACTGATGCGATCGGTTGATCAGGATCGACAGCCTGAATTTCATGGCGAACCGCCGAGGCCAGACTCCGCGGATCTTGCGCGCTGCGCACGACAAGAATGAGTTGCCGTTGCGGCCGCTGCGCGACCGGCCGGTAATATTCCGGTTGTGGATCGACATCGAGTGCCCGGTGCCTGACGCTGCCGACAACACCCACAATCGTGACCCATTTCGGATCCTTTCGCGGATCGTCAAACGTGATTCGCTTCCCAAGCGCTTCTTCGTTAGGCCAATATTTCTTCGCCATCGCCTCATTGATGATTGTCACCAGCGGCGCGGTGGCGTCATCGTGCTCAGTGAAGAAACGTCCGCGGAGCAAGGGCGTTTGGATGACACGGAAATAATCGGGCGTGATGTCTCGAAGTTCTTCGTCAGGTCCCGGGTCCTTCGACCCCATTTTTCGCCCTTCGATGTCGAACGACCAATCGCTGTTCCATCCGCTCAGCGGAAGAATAGTCGTGCCACCGGCCACTTCGACGCCAGGCAATTGACGAATGCGGCGGACCGCTTCATTCCAGAAACGCAGCATCGATTCACCGCCTCGATATTCAGGACTGGATTGCGCCGGATACTTGATGTCCGAAAGCGCGATCTCCATCGTAAGCACGTTGCGAGGATTAAATCCGGGACTGACGCTTTGGACCCGCACATAACTCTTCATCAACAGCCCGGCCCCGATCAGCAGCACAAGCGCGAGTGCGATCTCCGCGGCGACGAGTGAATTGCGGATGCGATTTCGCCGCGTGCCAGCGGTCGCTCCCCGACCGCCTTCCTTCAGCGCGTCCGTCAATTCTGGCTTGACGCTGGCTAACGCCGGAACCAAACCAAATAAAATTCCGGTCACGACCGCGACCACTGCAGTCACCAAGAGCACTGCAACATCGACATTCGCTTCCGCGAGACGCGGAACGGTGCGGGCGCCAATTTTTGCGAGCAGATCAAGTCCCCAGATGGAAAGCATCACGCCCGCAACCGCGCCACCGATCGCGAGTAACACACTTTCAGTCAGCATTTGCCGCAGCAATCGCCACGGGCCGGCACCAAGTGCGACGCGAATTGCAAGCTCACGCTCACGGGCGCTGGCTCGAGCGAGCAACATGGTGGCGAGGTTAGCGCATGCAATTAAGAGCACGCCCGCAACCGCGCCCAACAAAATCAAAAGACCTTTCCGCATTCCACCGACAACCTGATCGTGCAGCGGATAAACTTTGGCGCCAAAACCTTGGCTTGCCCGGTAGAGATCAGGATGAATACGGGTCCAGTTCGTTGTAATCGTGTTCAACTCGGCCTGTGCTTTCTCAGGCGTAACATCCGGTCGCAGCCGCGCGATAATGCCATAACTGCGCGAGTAGCGTGCTTGCATCTCAAGCGGCGTGAACGCGACCGGCTTCCAAATATCGACTCGCTCGGCGAACTGCCCGCCCCGGACGTTGAACAGCGGAATCGGAAACTCAAAACTTGCCGGCATCACGCCAATCACAATGTATTTGCGGCCATTCAAGAGCAGCGGTTTACCAACAAGAGCCGGGTCCGAGTTGAAGCGCCGTTTCCACAATCTTTCGCTGATCACGATGAGGTCATCGTGCCCCTCGCCTTGTTCTTCCTCCGAAAATGTGCGCCCGGCGATAGGTTCAACGCCTAACAATGGAAACAATGCCGGCGACACCACCGCGCCGGAGATCCGTTCCGGCACGTTGCCCTCGCTCATATTAAAAGAGCGATAGTCAAAAATGGCGATCCGTGAGTAGCTCTGCGCCTGTTTTTCGAAGTCGACGAATTCCGGCGGTGAAACCGGAATCCGCTCCAGACCCTGCGCCGTGAACTTCTCCCACAACAAAACCAGCTTTGCCGGATCGGAATAAGGCAGCGGCTTGACCAGCAAACCATTGATCAAACTAAACACCGCCGTGTTCGCGCCAATCGCCAGAGCAATCGTGGCGAGTGCGATCGCAGTGAAGGCGGGAGTTTTTAGCAACCCACGCACTGCAATTTTGATCTCATTGAGCATATTTCGAGTTATTCGTACCGTAAGGCTTCGACAGGATTCAGCCGCATGGCAGCGCGCGCGGGAAGATAACAAGCGAACAGTCCGACGAGTCCCAGAAGAACACAGATCGCACTGAAAGTAGTCGTATCTGTTGCGCTCAAACCGAAAAGCAAACTGGCCAGTAGTCGGGTTGCAGCCCAAGCTGCGACTAATCCGATGCTCACACCCAAGATCGTGAGCTTCATGCCGTAGCCCATGATGAGCCGAAGGACATGCTTTGGTTGGGCGCCAAGTGCAATCCGAATGCCGATTTCGCCCGTTCGCTGCCGGACGGAATAGGCCATCACGCCGTAGAGACCAATGGAGGCGAGCAATAATCCGCAACCTGCAAGGGTTCCCATTAGGACGGCGCCAAAACGTTCCGTGACAAGGACGCTGCTCAGATTCGTGTTCATCGTCATGACATTGGAGACGGGCTGATCGGGATCGATACTGTGAATGGCATCGCGGGCCGCTGCCGTCAGGGAAGTGGGATCGAGCGCAGCGTGGATGATCAGATTGACTGGAAAATCGTTCTCGAGCTGTGGATACGGCACGTACCATACGGGCCGATTGATCCGGTAATTAAAGCGGTCTTCCTTCACATCGCTCACAACGCCGACCACGGTCATCCACGGAAAACTTTGTCCAACACGCACGCGCCGAACTCGTTTGCCAACAGCGTCCTCTCCGGGCCATGCTTGCCGTGCAAACTCCTGGCTCACAACGACCACGGGCAGAGTTTCGGCACGGTCGCCTTTATCGATCAATCTTCCCTTGATCAGCGTTACTCCGAGCGTCTCGAGGTAACCGGGACTAACGATTCGATGTGAAGTAATGGGGATATCGTTCGGATTTGTTGGCGGCCGTCCTTCAACATTGAAGACCGCGTCGTAAGCAGTTTCACGCTCAAGCGGGATGTTTGTGGTCGTGCCTGTCGATATCACTCCAGGGAGACGCCGGAATTGCTCGAGCACCTGATCCGTAAACGCGACACGCTGGCGGTATTGCGAGTACTTCGAAGCAGGCAACACCATTTTCATGGTGAGGAGATTGTCTGGATTAAATCCAAGATCGACGTGTTGCAGTCGCTGGAAACTTTGCACCATCAAGCCGCCGCAAATTAATAGCGTCAGCGCGATTGCAATCTCGGCTACGATCAACCCATTCAGCCACCGCCGGCCCGAGACGGCGGCGCCACTGCGGTGATCAGCCTCTTTGATGCGTGGCATGAGCTCGTGCGCGCCGGCGGCTTTGAGAGCGGGAACGAGTCCAAATATCACACCGGTCACAAGCGTCACGAAAAAAGCGAAAGCCAAAACGCGGCGGTCGATTTCGAAATTGTGCAGAAACGCAGCGAACGAGATGCCCCGAATCGGATTGAGCGCGGCCAAGACTGGAATTAGCCAATTGGCGAGAATCACACCAGCTACGCCGCCAAGCAGGGCCAGAAGCATGCTCTCGGTGAGGAGCTGTCTAACGAGCCTCCAACGCCCGGCGCCGAGCGCGCGACGCAGTGCCAGCTCCCGTTGGCGTGCAATGCCGCGAGCCAATTGGAGATTGGCGACGTTGGCGCAGCAAATCAGCAAAAGAAATCCGACGCCACCTGCAAGCGCGAACAACGCTTTACGAACATGACCTTCCAAATCGCCAAGCAAGTCTTGACGAAGTGAAATGGCTTTCACGCTCCATCCTCGGCGAAAATTAGGATATTCCTGCTCCAGTTGCCGGGCGATCGCTTTCAGTTCTGTATCCGCCTGTTTCACAGTGACGCCCGGTGCGAGTCGCCCCAAGATTTCGTTTGCGGTCGCGGCGCGATCGGTCAACGGCAGGGTGTCGATGTTAGTTTGCAGAGGAAGCCAGATCTCGGCTGCGCCCGGAAGATCAAAGCCAGCCGGCATCACTCCAAGAACGGTGTACGTTTTCCCATCGAGATTGAGCGGTTGACCGATTGCCCCGGCGCTCCCGGCAAAATTCTTCTGCCAAAATGTATAGCTGATCAGCGCCACCGGCGGTCCACCCGGTCGATCTTCCGCGGCGGAAAAGATGCGACCGAGCATTGGCTTGACGCCTAAGGTGGTCAGATAATCAGCCATTACCGTGGCGCCGCGGATGCGCTCCGGCTCGCGCTGACCGATCAAGTTAAACGAACGTTGTGTGGCCACACCGCTGCTGGAAAAAACGTGGCTTCGGTCCCGGTAGACTGCGTATTCCAAAAAAGAGCTGCCGAAAGGATCAAACCCTTCCCGCAATGCAAAGGTCGAAATCAGCCGATCAATGTCCTTCACCGGCAAAGGGCGGAGCAGAAGCGCGTTGATGGCGCTGAAAATTGCGGTGTTCGCGCCGATGCTAATTGCCAGTGCTGCAATGGCAATCAGCGTGAACCCCGGCTGCTTGAGTAGCATGCGCGCGCCGTAGCGGAGGTCCTGCCAAAGCGTTTGCATTTCGCGACTCCGTCAGGCGGCGATTCGATCTTCTATTACGCGACCATCGAACAGATGCACGGTGCGGTCTGCGTGCTGCGCGAAACGTTCATCATGTGTGACCATGCAAATCGTGGCGCCGCCTCTGTGCAATTCTCGAAGCAAATTCATGACCGCTTCGCCATTACGGGAGTCGAGATTGCCGGTCGGCTCGTCCGCCAACAAAATCGCCGGCCTGCCCGCGAGCGCGCGCGCGACCGCGACGCGCTGTTGTTGCCCACCTGACAGCTGGCTCGGCAAGTGTTTTGCACGATGAGCCATGCCGACGCGCTCCAGCGCTTCGGTCACAAACTGTTTGCGCTCGCCTGCGCCCATTCCGCGATAAGTGAGCGGTAACTCCACGTTTTCAAACACGGTCAGATCGCCGATTAAATTGAAACTTTGAAAAATGAAGCCGATCTCGCGATTGCGAATGCGCGCACGGTCGGCGAAGGAAAGATTAGCAACCTCGTGACCTTTTAACGAATAGCTCCCTTCGGACGGAGTATCGAGAAGCCCGAGGATCGAAAGCAGAGTTGTCTTGCCGCAACCTGATGGCCCGGCGATTGAAACATACTCGCCGGTGCGGATATCGAGGTGGATCCCGGAAAGGGCATGCGTTTCTACTTCGTCGGTGAGGAAGACCTTCTTTACACCATTCAGTCTGATCAACGGCGTCGAGCCATTTGGCGTGGGAGTTTGAATCGATTCGGTGGCAGTTAGTGTTGAACTCATAGTTTCAGTTGTTGTTAGTTGAGGCGAATGCGTTCGTGTGCGTCCCACGCGCTGGTATCAGAGAGAATCACCTGATCCCCCGGCTGAAGACCGCTTACGATTTCGATCGTGTTGACTGAGCTCTTGCCCAGTTTCACCGGCGTCCGGACAGCCTCCGAGGTGCCGGTAATAAGTTTGAACATTCCCACGGTGTTGTTTTCCTGACCGAATGCCGGGCGGCCCACATAGACGATGTTATCGAGATGTTCGAGCTCGATCGTTCCATCGACGCTGAGATCGGGTCGCGCGCCTTTCGGCAGTGGCTCATCGAAAGCAACTTCAACATTTACTGTCCCCTGCTCCACTGCGGGGTCGACTCGCGTGACGTGGCCGTTGGCTGTTCCGTTCCGAGTGTCGATTACCGCTTTCTGGCCAACCTGAATGTCCTTTGCCTGAGTCTCGGCGATTTTAACCTGGGCTTTCAGTTTGGTCGGGTCGGCGACGCGTGCCAGATTATCGCCGACTTTCATTCGCTGTCCGATTTGCACCGGAAGTTGTTGCAGGACGCCCGACATGCCTGCGCGAACGTGCAGCGCTTCCACTTGGTCCGCTCTTAACTTGGCAAGCTGTTTGGCTTGATCGACTGCTGCCTGCCGGGACGCTAATTGCGGATCGATGGAGTCGTGCGCGAACTTCAGCCGCTTTTCTTCGATCTCATTTCGATTCACCAACTCCGCCTCTTTCACTTTCGATGTTTTGTACTGCAGCTCGGCGATCAAACCGTTCTTCGCCAACTGATCGTTAGTTTCGCGTTCCATCTTCGCCTGCTCGTAATCCGATTTTGCCTTCGCCGTGGTTGCTTCCTGGTCGAGCAACGAACGCTGCAGAGTCGCTCGCAAAGTAGTCAACTCCGCTTCTGCGGCGGTCGCTTGCAGCTCGGCGTCATGAGCGGCTTGCTCCACCTCAGGACTGGTTAATTCCAAAATCACCGAGTCCGGTTCAACTCGTGTCCCCGGCCAAATATTTATCTTTTCCACGCGGCCTTCCGTGTTTGCTGGTATCCAGCGGATGTCTTCCGGCACGAGGGTACCAAGACCGCGCACCTGCCGCACCATTGGCCCTCGTTTCACTGTATCGATCCAGACCGTTGAGCGATCGACGCTTGGTACTGCCGGTTTCAAGCGCGAGATCGCAATTGTTGCCAGAATCAAACCAAGTGCGCAGGCGGCGATGATAATGATCCGACGCTTGCGCTTTTTCGCAGCAACGCCTACGCGCGGCACGTCCATAGAGGCAAGATTCGGTGTGAATCCGGCCGGTCGCACGATTCTTTCTTCGTCTTGTTTTCGCTGCGGAGTCACGATCTCAATCAAAGTGCTCCGAGTGCGCGACAGAGTTGGACGGCAGCCTGCGCTCCGCTCGCCACTGCCACGGTCGCGGTGATGATCAGCATTGCGAATACAATTGCTTCGCCGACGAAATCGCGCCGGGCTTCCTTTTGAAAGTACTGACGGCTGATATTGCGAAAAGATGGTTCAACCGATTTCGCACAACGGCTGCGATAACCGCTGATCGCGCCGGAATGGTAATTGTAGTCAGTGAACGGGAAGCGCGCTCGAGCTGTTAATGACGTTGGCTTCATATTGTTTTAGATGACGTATGGACGTTTGTTGGATTCGAAAAGTTGCTCTGGTGTAATGCAATGCCCGTGCCAACATCGGCAACAAAGCGATAAGTAACTGGCGATAAGCGACTAGCTGCTGCGAAT
>DATLPS010000152.1:0-6099 GCA_035535575.1 Candidatus Limnocylindria bacterium | reverse complement strand
CAGGGTCGTTGGCACCAGCTTTCAGCGTATAAGCCAGCCCGCGTAGGTAGGCATCGTAAGCCTCGGTATTCTCTGTCGGTTTGGCGGCGATGACTTGTTCTTCCTCACCGGTGAGCTTTGCGCGCAACTGATCGGCGATAGTTTTTGCGACTTCAGTCTCGACCGAAAAGATGTCGGTCAGCTTTCGATCAAAGGTATCGGCCCAAAGGTGGGAGTCATTGGCTGCTTTAATCAACTGCACATTCACGCGCACGGCGTCGCCGCTCTTCTGGACGCTTCCTTCCACGACATGTGCCACCCCGAGTTGCTTCGCGATCTCACGCAAGTTTCCAGGGGCGCTCTTGTAATGCTGCGTGGATGTGCGCGAGATCACTTTCAGATCGGCGATCTTCGATAAACGCGTCAGAATCTCGTCCTGAATGCCGTTGGCAAAGTAGGCGTTGGCTTTGTCTTCGCTGCGGTTTTCAAACGGAAGCACCGCGATGCTTTTTTCCGGAATAGGAAGTCCTCCGTCGGCGGCTTTCCCAGAAGAGGAGCTGGCAACCGCCGGTGAGCCTCGCCGGTAAAAGACTGAAAAGCTGATCGCCAAAGCCACAGCTGAAACGAGCAAAACAGCTGTAAGCACGTACTTGGGCCAACGGGGTGTAATGACCGGATGAACGCTAACACCGGACGTCCGCTTCCATCTTCTTCTTCGCTTGAGTTTGTCCGGAAGATGTGGGTTGCCGAGATTCTCTTTGTAGAGATTAACCAGGTGCAGCCTCAGCCCATGCTTCACCTCACACTCGCCGAGATCGTGCAAATACGGCTGCCACTGCCGGTATTGGGTCAAATCTTCCGCTATATGCCCGGACAAAAGAATATGCCCGGCATCGCCGCAATCCATGACGCGCTGTGCCACGTTGATCCCCGCTCCCGCGATGTTCGTCTTGTCATTAACATCGGTGACTTGATTCACTGGGCCGCTGTGCACTCCCATCCGCACCTGGATATGCGGATGCTCTTGCAACGCTTTGCTGATCTCGAGCGCACATCGCACCGGCTCTTCCGGACTGTGGAAGAAAAGGAGCGCCATCCCGTCTCCGGTCGACACCCGGATGAGTTTACCTTTTGTTTCGGCGGCCCGAAAACATTCGGTGTTTCGCACGATTTGGTTGAGATCTTGCAGTAACTCAATCTGCTCATTGACCAGCAGTTTCGAGTAACCGACCACGTCGATTAACAGGACGTGTGCGATCTCGAGCTCGATCTCTTTCTTACCCTCAGCGGACATATCGACTCTCGGCCAAGGACTGCACGAACAACATGATCTCGACTCAACTGCCGATAGTCGAGAGCAAAGCCAGAATGGTTGAGATCATGTGACCCATGTCTTCTCAATTACGACAGCACCCTCCAAGAATCTTACTAGCCTGGTTACTTTGTTGATTCGAGGATTTGTTGTCCCTGTTCCCAATTTACGCACTCGATTCGATCTCCGATCAGTGCCTAAACTTTTCATGAATTCGTTGCGGCGGCAGTGGCGGACTAACAAAGGAGCGGGTTTCCAAGTGCCATGGGTCGTTTTGGAATGCGCCGTTGCTTGAGCGCGCTCCGGACGATGGGGCGGTCCGTTTCTACCAGAACTACCAAGCGGTTAGTGTTCTGGCGGGTGCGTATCGCTTGCGCTTGGCTGCACCGGGGTCACAACCGTTTCTCCGGTCGTCCGCACGCGCTGCAAACGTTGCTCGGTTTTTTGGACGGGACCTTCCGCACTGCCCCGCACCTTGACAGGCACCGAGCGTTCAGCTGCTTCCGGCTTTGTCGCGAGCCGAAAAAGGGCCGCCATCAAATCGCGCGATTCGCCTTCAAAGATCGGGCCGTGTCCCGGAATGATCTGCTTCGGAACACGCAACACCCAGTAATTCGTTTGGTTCGGTCCCTGCCGCTCGATCCGCCATTGCGTCCAGTCGTAACGCGTGCCGGTATAGAGAGTCACGTTTTCGTAAGAGCCAGGCCGGTTCTTCAAATTTAAGTCGAACGGATCTGCTCCCAAATCTGACTTCCCCTTCGCCACTGGGACGAGTCGATGACTTTGGACCGAATCGTTATGGCCGGGCGTTTGAGTGAAATAGTTAAACTGTGAGGTGTCGCGTCCATCCTCGTGGTACTTACGGAAACTTCCCGATAGCAGTTTGGGAGCATTCGAGAGCTTCGTTCCGATGGGAAACGCCAGGCCGGTTGCCATGTCCGCATCGGAGCTAATCATGATCACGTGCGGCCCGCCGCGCAGCGGTGTCGTATCGCGATACATATCAATCAGCTCCTTCGCGTAGATCGATTCCGCCGCGGAATTCACGAGCAGGATGAGATCGGCCGGCTTGAAGACTCGATCCGCGCGCGATTTTTCGACCCCCGGCGCGAACGGCTCCTCGTACAAAAGCGTCCCAACCAACGCCTGCGCCAGCGCCTTTTCCAAGACTAGCGCACCGAACGAATGACCGATCACGACGCAACGCGAATTCCCCGGCGTATCGCGCCGGGCCGTTTTGATCAAGGTGAAGATCGCCTCGGTGATTGGTGTGCTGGAGGAAATCCGCGTGGCGGCATTCTTGCGCGAATAAAAACTGGCCTGTTTTCCCACCCAGGTGAGCGCGTCCACCACCGGATTGACCTTGTGCACCACCCGGCCGCGCCAGCCCAGATAAACGCCGAAGACCTGTAAGCCGGACATTTGCACGGTTTGATCTGCGGTAAGGCGCGCGAGTAAGCTGCGGAACTGGCCGACGTCGGCGGCGTCCGTCGAGTTGGAATTATTTTGCCAGCCGTGGATGTAGGTAACGAGCAAGATTCCCCGACCAGTATCACGAATCGCCTGCACTGTTTTGCGAAGTTGATCGCGATCCCAGAAGTCGCCTTGTTCATCGAACTCGATGAAACCCAGCCGATAAATATCTTTCGCCGTAGCGTCACCGGCTGGCGTGACTGCTGTTTCGGTCGGTGCTTCCCCCAAATGATAAGGCTGATTCGCGGCGCAACCAGCGAGAAGAAAGGCAAGGGCACAGCGGACAATCCCAACTGAACCCGTTCGTGATAGAAAATTCATTCGCAGCGCGTGCTTACGTCTGGAATATCAAATGATCCTGCGCCAGTCAATTGCACGACTGGGGACTCAACGGTTTGAAACCGAACAGCATGGTTTCGCCGCGTTCCGGCGCTGCGCTACAAAGCAGGCCAGTCAATGGATGAGAGGCCGTTACACCTATCTTCTTCCTCCTCTTTCTTCCGTCCGGCCCTGATGGCGCGCGCACTCCGGCTACAATTGTATCGGAGGCATTTCCGATGCCCCCAGCGATGCAATGGAAAGGTGTGGCCGATCTGATCGCACGCGGTTTGAGCAACCTGCCAACGTCGGCGGTTGCTGTTATCTAATTTTAGGATGCTAATTGCTTAGATGGGGGCGGCTTCAGCTATTTTGTCGCGCGACTATATTAACATGGCTTTGAGATTCTAGTCCGCAAACAGTTCCCGCAGTTGCCGAACTGGCTAGCATCATGGAAATAGCACCCAGCGATGGCACGACTGCACGAATATCAAGGCAAAGCCATTCTCGCCGCTAACGGATTCCAAATTCCGCGCGGTCGCGCCGCATCGACTGCCAAAGAAGCGGTAGCAATAGCGAAAGAATTGGGCGGCGAAGTTGTCGTGAAAATTCAAGCCTGGACGACTGGACGTGCCGGTATCGGCGGCGTCGCCTTCGCAAAAAAACCAGATGACGTGCGTGCGCACGCTGAGCGGATGTTGTCGATGAAAGTTGGGCAATTTCCCGTTGAAGCGGTGTTGGTTGAAGAGAAGATCGACATCGATCGTGAATTTTTTCTTTCGTTCGCCATCGATGACGCCGCGCGCGCGCCGGTGATTATTTTCGCGGGCGGCGGCGGAACTGGAATCGAAGAGCGCGCCGCATCGACGCGGCGAATTCCTTGCGATGTGAGAACCGGACCGACCGATACGGCGCTGAGCGAAGCGGTTGAGTCGTGCGGCCTTTCATCGAAGCACGCGAAAGTATTGGCGGAATCAATTCGAAAATTATTCGGAGCCGCGCGCAGTGTCGAAGCACGCTCGCTAGAAATTAATCCGCTAGTCGTGACCAAAGATGGCGAGTTCGTCGCCGCCGATTGTCGGATCACGATCGATGATTACGCCGTCGCGCGTCATCCCGAATTGAAGATTGAGATCGCGCGCGAATTTGATCATCCGCCAACCGAGCTCGAACGCGTCGCTTATGCGGTCGAACAAAGCGATCATCGCGGCACATTTTATTTTGCGCAGTTGGCGACCGCCGCGGCGAAAGATTCCAGGGGTCTGGTCGGTTTTCACGGCGCTGGCGGCGGCGGATCAATGATGTCGATGGATGCGATCGTGAACGCCGGATTCACCATCGCCAATTTCACCGACACCAGCGGGAACCCGTCCGCGTCGAAAGTGTATCGCGCGGCGCGAATTATTTTGGCGCAGCCCGATCTAGTCGGTTACTTCGGCTCCGGCTCCGGCGTCGCGAGTCAGGAACAATATTGGTCCGCCTACGGCCTGGCCAAGGCGTTTTGGGAACTCGATCTCGGCATTCCTGCCGTGATACGTCTGGGCGGCAATACCGAAGATCGCGCCGTGGATATTTTGCATCGAATGTCGAAGCTGCTTCGCGCGCCAGTAGAGGGTTATCGCAAAAGTGATACGCCCGCCACGATTGCCACGCGCTTCGCCGAACTCGTCGCTGAAGCGAAGAATGCCAAATGGAAACCGCGCGCACCGCGAGCGCCGGAATTCGTTAAAAATAAATCGAGCGTGATGCTTGCCGTGAAAAACGGTCGGGTCTGGATCGACACCGCGCAGTGGCCACAAATTCGCAGTGCCATCGAAACGCACTCCGGTGGATTGATTGTCGATCACAAAGGTGTGCCCGCGCCATCGCTGCCTGATGAAGAATTCGCCACCAAAGATTCTGAACTGCTCGCATGTGATGTCGAGTGTCGCCTTGCCCGAATCGAAGGCTTTTATCTTGAACTTGATATTCCTCGAGTGGACGAACTCGTGTGAAATTGCGAATTGAATCGCTCACCTGATTGAGCGACGGTATTGCGCGTGAAGACGACAGCGAAGCGAAGCGCAAAATCCGAAGCCGAATTGCTCGATCACGCCTCGAAAAATCTGTTGCGGGCGCTCAAGCGCGACATGCTGAAAAAGGAAGGCCGCATCGATTACGACAAGCTTCGCAAAGACGGTTACAGTGAACGTCTGCTCGCGAAGTTGGAGAACGCTTGATTCTCACTCGTTCTTTCGCAGCCGCATAAACTCGGAGACCGTGATGTCGAGCAGTGGCGCAGCTTTTCGCGCGAGTTTTAGGGCGTCAGCGTAAGTCAGCCCCGAAGACATCGCTCGAACAATTCTCATCGTGGACCAACTGCGAGCCTTTGCCATCTGGATGATCGCCGCCAGATCCGTATATCGCAGGATATATTCCTTGCTCATCGCGTGAACTCTGTATCGCGCGAGCATAAAACCGCTAGCACGCGTGGCACGCCCACTTGCAGAACGGCTCAGGTTTCATCAACATGAAACCGCGATGGCGATCTTGATTGACGACAAGAAGCGCGTGCTGGTGCAAGGCATCACGGGGCGCGAAGGCCGGGCCCGCACGCGGCTGATGCGCGAGTACGGAACGAACGTCGTCGCTGGCGTGACGCCCGGGAAAGGTGGCCAGAGCGTGCTCGGCGTTCCGGTGTTTAACACTCCGCAGGAAGCGGTGAATTCGTTAGGGCAAATTGATATTTCTGTCGTGTTTGTCCCCGCGGCCGGCGTAAAGGACGCAGCCATTTCGGCGATTAATGCTGGAATCAAACTGACGGTGCTGGTGCCCGATCGTGTGCCAGTGTGGGACGCGATGGAAATCGCGGCGGCGGCGAAAGCAAACAATGCGACGTTTCTAGGACCGAATACTCTCGGCGTGCTGAGCCCCGGCAAGGGCGTGGTCGGCATGATCGGTGGTCGTGCGGAAAGCGCGCGGCAATGGTTCAAGCCCGGCGTCCCGAAAGGCGTTGGCGTAATCAGTCGTTCCGGCGG
>DATLPS010000151.1:0-5448 GCA_035535575.1 Candidatus Limnocylindria bacterium | reverse complement strand
CGTGTAAACTTTTAGCCGCTGATAAATCGGAACGAAAACTGCGCAAACAACAATCAGCGCGAGCGGCTGACCAAAGTAATTCTGGACGAAGCCTATGCCGCTCTCGTACGCCTGGCCGGGCATTGAAAGAAACGTGATCGGCCCTGCCTGGGTCGCTAGCACCGACAGTCCGATCGTTGCCCACCGAATACTCGTATCGCCCTTGAGATATTGACCCAAAGAGGCGCTCCCGCGGGTTCGCCACAGGCCGTAAAGCGGGATCGCCAGAATCGTGGCGATCAGAACAAGGTAATCCAACCGGTTCACGAGAACCGGATGGTGAAGAGGTAGAGGAGCAATACCTCAACCGCGAAAAGCGAAAGCGACAGGCCATATGCCCTGCGCCAGGAACGCGTATCTGCCTTGGAATCGCCTATCTTCATTTTGCCAATGACAACATGTTCGCGAATAAACGGTAAGCTCCGGGGACGCCGGCCGGCAATTGTCGAAACCACGAATAACTCGTGTAGACAAAAAAACCTTTGTCTAGTTTCGCAACCAGCAGACCGCCATCGAGCGCCTTCTCGTTTGGATCACTGCACGACAGGATCGGTGTCCAGGCCGCATCCCATTTGCTAGGAAAATAGAGTCCGCGCTCCTGAACCCATCCCTCGAAATCTTTCGACGTGATTTTGTTTGGCGAGGTCATGAGCGGATGATTCGGCGCCAAGATCCGCACCGCCGCGTTTTCGTCCGTAACGCGGTCGCGCGAAATTTCCAATGGATACGGCCCCAATTGCTCAGCCTTAAGATCGGCCAGAGTGTTGTACTGTGCGATGGCGACTCCGCCATTTTTTACATAGGCAAATAGCTCCGGTAACCAGTTTGAAATTCGCTCTTGCGTGTTATAAGCACGGACTCCAAGCACGACGGCAGAGAACTGCGCCAGGTTCTTCGCTGTGATGTCCGGTTCGCTCAAAATTTTCACCGAATAACCGATCTGTTGCAGGCTTTCCGGAATATCATCGCCGGCGCCGGGAATGTAACCGATGCGATCGGCTTTCTTGCGGATATCGGCTCGAACGACTGTAACCTCCGCCGGCGGCATTAACGTTTGGACGCCGATGTGCGGATAGGAAATTCGCACGCGCTCGAACGAATATTCGCGGCCGTCGACCAAAACGATGGCGCGCAACGTGCCTTCATCATCCTGGGCTGGTGGTGTGACGGTAAACGTCGCCACCATCTCGGAATTGGCTGCCTTCAAGTCTATCGGTAGCGACGACGGATGCACCTCCCATCCATGCGGCACGGCTAATTTAAGTTCTCCTTTCACAGGACCAGTCGACGCGGTGACATGTACTGAAACAGGCTTTGCCTCGTTCGTTGGGAATATCAACACGCTGTTCGCCATGTTCACAAAAACGGGTGGCGCGATGACCAAACGTCGTCGCAGTTCGCCCGCTACCGGGTCGACTGTGCGGTACTTCGTGTCCACGAGATAGCGAAGTTCTTGGCTGTTGACTTGCAGGGCTATTTCGACGGGAAAATCGGGCGGGTTTTCCGGTAGCCCGATCAGTTGTTGATCATCCACAGCGAAGGCGCCGAGGGTTCCAGGTTTACGAAGCCAGTATGGCTGGGAATAGGGAGTATCCTCCGGGATTCTGCACGACAGGTCCTTGATAACGAGTTCGTTCGATGGAAGCGCCGCATCGATTTTCATCGACTCGCCGGGGTTTGGAAATCGTACTTTCTGCAGTGTGACTGGAATATTCGAGCGGTTGATTGCCTCCAGCTTTATTTTCACCGTCTGCCCCGGCGTGACACCTTCATTGGTTGTCGAGGCTTCCACATGCAGGCCGAGACATGCAGCGATAATCTGATCCAACTCGGCTTTCTTCTCCGGAACCCAGGAATCATCCTTAATTCCACTCATCGCCTGCCGTAGCTTCAACAACTCAGTAACCGATCCGGCCGGATCGGCGGGATGGAAATTCGAAATGATCTGACGAATTTCTGAAGCTACGACTTTCGAATCCGGTACGCGCGACCACGTCGTATCGATGCCGTCAAAAAGGGAACTTGTCGTGGGCTGCCCTTCCAACAGTTTGAAATATTCTTTTCGCGCTCCGCGTCGGGGTGGGCTGCCAACGCCCTGGCTTTTGTGCATGCTCAGACTTGCCGCCGCGATCTCGGTGTACGCTTTCCCAAGAAGCGGATTGAAACCGCCCGCTTCTAGAACCGTCAGGCCGGTCGGGTCGAATGGAAGATTGCGGTTCGTAAAGAAAAACGGAGACGTGTTCCAAACCAGCCGTGTCGGACGCCACGGCTTCACGAAAGCCAGTTGCTCTGGAAAACGATTTGGGTCGGCTGCTGCCGAGAATGCTTCCTGCGCCAGAATCGCCGACGCGGTGTGATGGCCATGCGTCAGTTGATCCTCGGGACTAAAGCGCGTCACTATCACATCCGGTCGGAAATTCCGAATGATCCGCACGACGTCAGCAAGAATTTTGTCGTGATTCCATATGCGCATCGTTTCGTCAGCCGTCTTCGAAAACCCGAAATCGATCGCTCGTGTGAAGAATTGCTTGGCGTGGTCAATGCGTCGCGCATCGAGCAATTCCTCTGTTCGAATAAGGCCGAGCCGCTCACCCAGTTCCGGGCCGATCAAATTCTGACCGCCGTCCCCGCGCGTAACCGAAAGATAAGCGCTTTCGTAAAGCGAACCGTTCGACCAGAACGCCATCAGATTTGTGTTTTCGTCATCGGGGTGCGCCGCAATGTAAAGGACCCGACCAAGCACGTTCAGCTTCTGTAGCGCCAGCTGAATCTCGCTGCCGTTCATCTGTTCTGGAACTAACAACGGCGGCGCATCGGCCGAATTGGCCGTGCATCGGATGCCGATGATTGCGACGCCAATGACTGCTCGCCAATAGCGCGAAATGCTGCAGTGCGTCACATGCAACCGCCGACTCCGGGTTATCGTCCCTTGTCCCAGGATACAGTGCGCGAAGGCGCTATTTATTGATATCCTGCTTCGCCTCGAGCCGATCAATCAGGGCCTTGATGCTTTGTTTCTGCGCATCCGTAGGAGCAGCAGCTTGTGCCTGCTTGGCGTCATTGAGCGCGCCGGCGAAATCACCTGCTGCAGACTTAAGGCGCGCCTGTGCGAGGTATCCGAAGACTCCCTGCGGGAACCGTTTGGCAACCTCCTTGAAGATCTCCATTGCTTCAGCACCCTGCTTCTGACTCTGCAACTGTCGGCCGTACGAATAAAGTTGCGGCGCAGTGGCAATCTCGAGCGCATGGTTCCAGGTAGTTTTCGCCTCATCCGCGCGATTCAGCGCCTTGAGGATGTCCGCTTTGGTGCTGAGATTATCGAACCTTTCTTCAATCTGAATCGAGGCATCGGCCCAGCGCAACCCTTCATCGAGATTGATCTTTCTGGTTAAACAAAACTGCGCCCCTTGGTCCAAGGCTTGCCAGGCAAACTGGCCTGCGCCCTTCAGTTGGGCTCGAATATTCTGCAACGTCTGGTCCGCATCGTTGACGGAGACAGTGAAAGGAACACCCAGCTTCTCCCACTTCAGCGTCACCGCTGTCGAAGTGGGCTTCAAATCTTCGAACTCGAATTCAAGTGCCTCTTTGGTCTCGGCGAGTGGTCTGGGTTTCACATCTACACGCAAAGCATCTTCTTTCTGGTCGTAGCTGTAGCTTCCCCACGCCGTGTTGGTTTTCGAAAAAATCACCGTCCACGAATCCGGGTTCGGGATCATATGCAAACCATAAACCCCTTTAGCGAGCGGCTTGCCCTCCACCGAAACTGCATCGATGAATTCAATTGTCGTGTTTTCGTTAGCGCCGGCGCGCCAAACTTTGCCGTAAGGTACGAGGCCCCCCCAAATTTTTCGCCCGTTCACCAATGGGCGGTGGTACTTGACCGCGATATCAGTCAACGCAATGCGCTGTTTGACCTCGGCAGCCTGGCTGACATCAGGCAGCTTCAAATCGCTTTGTGCGAAAACGGATGCGCCAACTCCGGCGGTGGCGAGATAAACGGCAAACGGCTTAAGCGTGATTTTTTTCATATTGTGGCGGTTACCCTTCTCAGATTTTCGATACTCCGCTACCAGATAATTAAAAGATTTCGCGGCGGTAGAAGCCTTTTGGAATGGGCTTGGGAGTGCAGGCTGCTGGCTTGCGAGATCTCACCAAATTCAGGGATAGCCGCGTTGCACGCGAGGGTTATCGCGCCGCGAGTCAGTAGCTTCAATCGACATACTTTTGCGCGATTGGCATTTTACGTCCGATTCCGAAGGCGCGGCTGGTCACTTTTAATCCGGGCGCGGCTTGCTCGCGCTTGTATTCGTTGCGATCAACGCGGCGCTGAACCCAGCGCACAGTTTCCTTATCGAATCCCCGGGCAATGATATCGCGCGCGCTCAAATTGTCTTCAACGTAAAGCCGCAGGATTTGATCGAGAATTTCATACGGCGGCAGCGTATCCTGGTCTTTTTGATTCGGCTTCAACTCTGCGCTCGGTGCTTTTTCGATTGTTGATCTTGGGATGATCTCGCGCTCCCGATTTAGCCAGCGCGCCAGTTCGTAAATCATCGTTTTCGGCATGTCGCTGATTACGCCAAGGCCGCCGGCCATATCGCCGTAGAGCGTGCAATAACCGACGGCAAGCTCGCTCTTGTTCCCAGTGCTAAGGACGAGGTGACCGAACTTGTTTGAGAGCGCCATCAGTATCATCGCACGCAAGCGCGGCTGCATATTTTCCTCGGTCTCATTTTCCGGCAGTCCTTTGAAGATTTCTTTGAACTGCGCTTTGAAAACTTTGAACGCCTCGGTGATTGGGATTTCGAAAAACGTAATCCCGAGGTTGCTGGCGAGCGCGCGCGCGTCATCTATGCTGCCGCCCGACGAGTACGGACTGGGCATGGAAACGCCTGTCACGTTTTCGGCGCCCAGTGCATCTGCTGCGATGACCGCAGCGACCGCGGAATCAATACCGCCACTCAGACCAATGACCACGGAACGGAAGTGGCACTTGCGACAATAATCGCGAAGCCCGAGCGAAAGCGCAGAGAAAATTTGATCCGGCACTTTGGGTTCGTAAAACGCGATGGCGTCCGTCGAATCCGTATCGACAACTTTCTCGTCTTCACGAAATGCGGCGAGTTGCGCGATTAATTTGCCGGCGGCATTTACCGCGATGGAATTACCATCAAACACCAGCTGATCGTTGCCGCCGACGAGATTGCAGTAACAGATTGGCCGCCGATGAGCTCGCGCGAGCCCTGCTACCATCTCGTAGCGGATCGCTGGTTTATGCAAACTAAACGGCGAGGAGCTTAGATTGACGATGATCTCCGCGCCTTGTTCCACCAGGCTCCGTACCGGTTCGACATCGTAGAGCGGTCGCGGCAGGTAATGTTCCGTCCAAATATCCTCGCAAATGGTGAC
>DATLPS010000150.1:0-22324 GCA_035535575.1 Candidatus Limnocylindria bacterium | reverse complement strand
GCGCGGCGGCGATCATCCAACTGTCACCTGGGTCGATCTCGTAAAATTTCTTGAGACGGCATTCCTTTAGGATTTTGAAAAGGAATTCGTGTGGAAAGCCTCGTTCCTTCTTCTGCGCAGCGGCGATCCATTCGTCGATCACTACTCTTTCGATCCGGCGAATGGCTTCTTCTTCCGGGATGCAGGTGTCAGTGACCCGGTTCAGATGACGACCGAGCAGCTCTTCTTCTTGTTGCGGAGTTAACTCTCGATAATTCGGCAGCCGGACGTACTGGCTGCGCGCGACAAGATTAAAAAGATCCTCCTCCAGATTCGCTCCGGTGCAGGTGATGGCATGGACTTTATCCCGGCGAATCATTTCCGCGAGGGAAATGCCGAGTTCGGCGGTGCTCATGGCCCCGGCGAGTGTGATCATCATTTTTCCTCCGCGATCGAGATGCGCGATGTAGGCATCGGCGGCGTCCTTTAACACCGCCGCGTTAAAATGCCGGAACTGGCGATCAATGAACTCGCTGATGCTGCCCATGTTTACTTCACTAACTTTTTCAATCGAGACTACTCGTTTTTTGATGCAAAACTTCTACCGCGGGAGTCAAGCGTTAATCGCGCTTTTGCCGAAATTTCTTACGGAACAGCGGCAAGGATCGGCGCTGCCAAAAGCTGCGGCGCAATGCCGAGCAAGAGAACTGTCGCGCCGAGGACGGCGACCGTGGCTCGCGGCAGCAAAGCGGGCGGAACGAAATCGGCATGTCGTGCGACTGGCACCGCGGGCTCATCTACGAAAATCGTCTTCAACACAATCAGGTAATAATAAAGCGAGATGAAGCTGCCGAGAAGCGCGACGGCTACGAGCCAGAGCAAGCCGTGGTCTGCCCCGGCGCGAAGCGCTGCGCTAAAAAGATAAAACTTGCCAAAAAACCCGACGAGCGGCGGTATGCCTGCCAGTGACAACATGAAGACGGACATACATGCCGCCAACACGGGCGATCGGGAAACCAATCCACGAAAGTTTGAGAAGTCGTCCCCACCGGTTTCTCGCCGCACCACCGCGACTACGCCGAATGCGCCGACGAGCGTGATCGCGTAGACAGTGGCGTAAAATAATGCCGCGGAAAATCCGTCGCGACCGCCTGCCACGAGGCCAATAAGTGTGTATCCAGCATGCGCAACTGCGGAGTAGGCAAGCAGTCTGCGCACGTTCGATTGCGCAAGCGCGACGAGATTGCCGACCAATATTGATAATGCTGCCAGCACGGCGAGCATGGGCGACCAACCGGCAATCATCGCGTGCCACGCGGCATCTCCACGGACGGGTGCAAACCCGATCAGCACGATTTTCCCCAGTACCACAAACGACGCGACCTTCGAGGCTGAGGCAATAAACGCTGCGCTGGGAACAGGCGCGCCCTGGTAGGCATCTGGTGCCCAGAGGTGAAACGGGGCGGCGGCTATTTTGAAGGCAAAGCCGATCAGCGTCATCACGATCCCAGCCGCTAGCAACGGCTGGACTGATACGGTGGCCAATTTCCCCGAAATCGCCGCAAGACTGGTCGTGCCCGTCATACCGTAGATCAAACTGATTCCGAAAAGGGTGAAAGCGCTTGACGTGCTGCCGAACAGGAAATACTTCAGGCCCGCTTCCGCGGAACGCACATCCGTCTTGTCGAATGCCGTCATCACATAAAGCGACAAGCCGAGCAGCTCGAGTCCGATGAAGATCATCAGTAACTCCTCGCTGCCGACGAGCAACATCAGACCGACTGTTGCGAACAAAATGAGCGCCAGATATTCGCCCGGATGACGCAGCGCCTTTTCTGATGTCGTCAGGAGGATTGCGAGAAACGCCAACGCGATGCAAATGATTTTGAACAGCAACGTGAGCGGCGTAATCACGAGCATCCCGCCAAAAAGGGTCGTGTTGCGCGGCAACATCAGCACTGTGCCGACCGCGACTGCGAGCCCGAGCGCAGCAATCGCGGAACAAATCCCCATTGCGGTGGACGAATCGCTCGCACTTTGAGCAGGCGTCGCCGTAGAGATTGTTGCGGTTAATTTTGCGCGCCCAGTCGCAAGCCCAATCGCGAGGACCGCAAGCGCCGTTACGACTACGATAGTCTCTGGCGAGACGAGTTTGAGCAGTTCGAGGTATGACATCGTTGAATCAACTGCCTTCATTTCAGAAACCTCATCGCCTCTACTGCCGGCATGATGCGATCGAGCAACAATTTGGGATAAATGCCGACTGCGATTGTCACGAACATTAGCAGGCAAGCGCCGCATTTTTCCGCGGCCGTAATGCTTTGTTGTTCATTCCAATTCGGATCGAGCGCTACCCGGCTTTCCTGCAAGTGGAGGCTCCGGTCCGTCTCGCCGAAGAACGATTGCTTTAAAGCGCGCAAAGTGAACGCAGCGACGAGCACCATGCCCGCGCCTGTAATCCAGACTGCAACCGGATAGGTTTTCCATGCGCCAATGAGAATTGTGATTTCGGCTGCGAATCCACTGAAGCCAGGGATGCCCATTGATGCGGCTGCCGCGATGATAAAAGTGAACGCGGCAAACGGAAGAGCATGGCTCAAATTCATACCGGCGAGCACGTCGAGTTCGCGTGTGCGTGTGCGGCGATAGATCATGCGCCCAGCGACGGCAAACAAAAGGGCCGCGATTACGCCATGCGAGAACATTTGTAATACTGCCCCTGAAACGCTCAGCACGGTTGCCGCGCCGAGACCCAGCAAAACGAAACCCATGTGACTGACGCTCGAATAACCGATGACGAATTTCAGATCACGTTGCCGAAGCGCCACGGCCGCGGCGTAAACAATTCCAATCACGGCGAGCAAGACGATCCATTTGCTCCACATCTGAAAGCCTTGTGGAAAAAGATTCATCGCGACGCGGAGGCCCGCGTAAGAGCCGAGTTTCATCACGATGCCGGCGAGAAGCATCGAGCCGGCTGTAGGCGCCGCGACGTGACCAGTTGGCGCCCACGTATGGAGCGGCCAGATGCCTGCGAGCACGGCGAAGCCGAGAAACAACACGGGAAACGCCCACGCTTGCAGTTGTAGCGAAAATTGGAATTGCGACAGCTGATTCAGATCCAGTGATCCGGCAGTTACGTATGCGGTGAGGATCCCGATGAATACGAGCATGCCGCCAAAAAAAGAATAGAGCGTCAGCTTCATCGCGCCGTATTCCTTGTTCGTGGACCCGAACACGGCGATAAGAAAATACTTCGGAACAATCACCAACTCGTAGAATGCAAAGAACAGAAACAAATCGGCGCTCAGAAAAACTCCGTAGCAGCCAGCCACCACGAGCAGCAGCCAAAAGAAAAACTCGTTCTGCCGATGTTCGACATCCCAGGAAAATAACACGGCGCTTACCGCGGAAATACCCGTGACAAGCACCATCGTGAGGCTGACACCATCGATCGCGAGGTGGTAATTCATGCCGAGCGCCGGCACCCACGGCACGCGCACGATGCTTGTGAAATGCGCAAGATCGGCAATTGGCGTGAGAATGAATGTGATCAGACCCAGGGCCAATCCCGCGATTGTTGTAAGCAGCGCGATCCAGCGCGGAAATGTGCGAGGCAAAACAAGCAGCAGCACTGCGCCCGCGAACGTAATGTAAATCGTCCAAGCGATCATGCGCGTTTACGCGCCCGATAACGCGGCGCCTTCTCGCGCACATGAAATCCAATTTCACGCCGAGGCTTCTCTGGCGGAGCCATCAATTGCCGGATCGCTTCGAGGATAGCGGTGATTTCTTCATCATGCTTGCCGACGCGCTGTTCGAGGTCCGAAAATTTCTCGGCAAGCTCGCGATTCTTGTCGAGCATCTCGCGCAGCTTCACGAATGCGCGCATGATCGCGATGTTCACCTTCACGGCGCGCTCGCTATTCAAAACACTGGACAGCATCGCGATTCATTTCAGTGAAAGCATAAGGGCGATGACGACGGCCACCTCGCCTTTTTGATCTTCCAATTTGGAATATCAAATCTTGCGCCTCTTCGGTGGTAAGCTGGAACATAAAATCAGATGGGAATCGATCTCGATTCCGGCTGACTGCTTTGTTCAGATTTCCAGTCGTCACGCCGTACAGCGCGGGCAAATCAGAATCGAGCAACACTCTATGGCCGCGGATGCGCCGAATCGACTGCACTAGGCGCTCTGCAGGAATGATCTTACCTTTCATCCCAGCAGCGTCACACCACTAATCGCGCCATCTGCGCGACCGTTGTGTTGAAAATGTTGAACAGGAACTGTGGCGCAATGCCGATGGCAAACATGAGCAACGTCACAGGAATGACGACGAGTTTTTCACGTCCCAGAAGATCGGGAAAGGCGCTGCAACTTTCGGCGAGCGGCCCGCTAAAGAGCGATTGCATCGCTCGCACAAAAACGATGGCTGTGACGAGAAGTCCGATTACGGCAATGGCCGTAAACGCTGCTGAGAGTGCGAACGAGCCTTTGAAGATCAGGAACTCGCCGATGAATCCGTTTAGTCCAGGAAGTCCGAGCGACGAAAACATAGCGACACTCATCCAACCGCAGAGCAGCGGCGTTCGCTGCATAAGACCTCCGAAGTCGTCGATGCCACGCAGTCCGCGCCGTTGCTCGAGTAAGCCTGCGAAATAGAAGAGGGTCGCAGCGGTGATACCGTGGTTGAAAATTTGCATGAACACGCCGCTTAGCGCCGCGTGCGTGTCGATCCTCGCGGCAACGCCAGGTGAGGCGGCTACCACAAACAGAGCAAGCATGCAGTAACCGAGATGATTGATCGATAAATAAGCAATCATTCGCTTCAAATCCCGCTGCGCCCATGCAGCAAGCGGAGCGAAGAGGATCGAACAGATCGCCAACGCAAGAAGCCACGGACCGATGATCTTGATTTGATTAGGAAAAAGCGGAAGCAACAGCCGCACGAAGCCGTAAACGCCCATTTTTGAGAGAACGCCCGTCAAAACCATCGACACGCCGGTAGGCGCGGTTTGATAGGCGTCAGGTAACCACGTGTGAAACGGAAACAGCGGGACCTTCACCGCGAGCCCGACAAAGATGCCGGCAAAAGCCAGCCAGACGATATTCCCTGGTAGCAGACCGTTTTTTCCGAGAGCCGCGAGAACTGCGAAGTCGAACGTGCCTCTTGCGAAATAAATCCCAACAAATGAGAGCAACATCCCCACGCTGCCCAGGAATGTGTAAAGGAAGAATTTAGTCGCAGCGCGGTCCCGGTTTTCACCACCCCATATTTTGATCAGCAAAAACGCAGGGATCAGGCTCATTTCGTAAAACAGGAACCAGAGAACGAAATTCTGCGCGGTGAACGTGCCGTAGAGCGCGGACTGAATTACAAGCATGGTCGCGTAGAACGCGCGATCTCCGCCTGCGACCCGTTGCGCCAGAAGTGCAAACGGAATGATCAACGACGTGAGCAGTACCAGCAGCAGACTTAGGCCATCAATACCAACGAGGTATTCAGCGCCGACGGCTGGAATCCACGTGTGGCGTTCAACGAACTGGAGCCCCGCCGAAGTGGCATCAAAATTCCGCCACAGTGCTAAAGCGCATACGGCAGAGATGGCGTTGAATATCAGAGCCATTGGACGACCATTCCTCTGCGGCCAAGCGCAGACCGCGAGCGCGCCAACGAGCGGAATAAGGATAATGACGGTGATCAAGCCAACCATGCGTAGAGAAGAAGCAGCGCCAGCATTCCGATTGCGATGATATTGAGATAAGTTTGAATTTGCCCCGAGTGCGCTCCGGAGATCAGGCGGCCCAGACCACGCGTACCGGCGGTAGTGTCATCGACTGCGGCATTAATCCCCCGCTCATCAACACTGGTTGTAAGGATTCCAAAAAGTTGGCCGATAGCGCCGAATCCGCGCACCAGACCATCCCAGAAATAGCGATCCATCCAGTCGGACAGACGTGCAGCCATCCAACTGAAGGCGATGACCGTGCGAGCATAAAGTTCGTCAATCCACATCTTGTTTGCGAGAAAGCGAAACAGTGCGGGTTGCGCGTATTCGAGCGGGTCGATTTCAGCTGCCCGATTACCTTGTCGAACGCCGGCTTTGCGGTACATCCAGATGCCGAGCCCGGCGCCCACTCCAACAAGCGTGAGCGACACGAAAAACATCGGCTGAATCAGGCGAGCGATCTCGAACTGCACAACTTCGCCGGTGAGATACGCATGCAGCCATGGCCATGCCGGGGTGAGCACGACGCTGAAGAAAATTGCGCAAAGCGCGAGCGCGATTAGAGGCATTGTCATTACAGCCGGGCTTTCGTGCGCGTGCCCGGAAGAAGACCGTGTTTGGCCGAAAAAGACGTAGATGATTTGTCGCGTCATGTACAGCACGGTGAGAACGACTCCGGCCAGAATCAGGCAATACGGGAGGCTCGAAGATGGCCAATGCGCCACGGCATGAAGGATTTCTTCTTTCGTCCAGCCGCCGGAGAAAAATAACGGCACGCCACTGAGCGCCATCATCCCAATGGCGTAAGTGAAAAACGTCACCGGCATGAACCGGCGCAGGCCACCCATTTTACGAATGTCTTGTTCGCCGTCGCATCCGTGAATCACCGATCCTGCCCCAAGGAAGAGGAGCGCCTTAAAAAATCCGTGCGCCAGCAAGTGCATGATTCCTGCCGCAACCCCGCCCACGCCTAGCGAGACCATCATCAAACCAAGTTGAGACACGGTCGAATATGCCAGGATCCGTTTGATGTCCGCCTGAGCGATTGCGATCAGCGCTGCGATCAGCGCCGTCGTCACACCGATCCACACAACGACTGTAAGCGATGTGGTCACGCCGTTAATCGCGCCTAATGAGAAGAGCGGATAAACACGAGCAACGAGAAACACGCCGGCGGCCACCATTGTTGCTGCATGGATTAACGCACTGACCGGTGTCGGGCCCTCCATTGCGTCCGGCAGCCAGACGTGCAGCGGGAATTGTCCCGATTTGCCAACGGCGCCGCAGAAAATCAGCAGCGCGATGAAAGTGACGCTTGCCGCGAGCATTCCCAGACCGGCGCTTTCAAGGCAACCCTTTCCGGCATCGTAAAAGAGAAGTGTGCCGCTGCGATTGTAGAGCCAGAGCATTCCGAGAAAAAAACCCATGTCGCCGATGCGCGTAGTGATGAACGCCTTTTTTGCTGCAGCGGCTGCATTTGGTCGCTCGATCCAAAAGCCGATGAGCAAATACGACGCGAGCCCTACAAGTTCCCAGAAAACGAATAGCAAGAGCAAACTGTTCGAGATGACCACTCCGAGCATCGCCCCGGAAAAGAAGGAGAGGTACGCGAAAAAACGCGTGAAATTTTTGTCATCGGCCATGTAGCCGACGCTGAACACAAAGATACAAAGCCCCACCAGCGAGATCATCACGAGCATGGCGGCCGCAAGCGGGTCGAGAACAAACCCGATGCGCAACGTTTGTTCGCCGAATGTGAACCAGGTGAAATTGTGAAATGCGCGGAAGCCAGGCGTCTGCAGCGTTAGCACGAAGGCCACGCTCGACATCGTCAGCGCAGCGATCTGACCAGCGACCGCGAGCGTGGCCGAGCTCTTGCGGCGTGCCCTCGAGAAGCTCAAGATCACGAGCGATGCCGCGAGAGGCGCCGCAGGGATGAGCCAAAGATAAGTAACTATCCAGGAACTCATCCCCTCAGATGGTCAAGTTGATCGACATTCGTCGTGCGATAGTGACGGTAAACTGCGATTACGATCGCAAGCCCAACAGCGGCTTCGGCAGCGGCAATGGCAATTGAAAACAGTGCGATCATCACTCCGATCGGCGGTTGATGCTGCGGACCAAAACGCCAGAAAGCTATGAAATTGAGGTTGGCGGCTGCCAGCATCATTTCGATTCCGATGAGAATGAAAATGGCGTGACGGCGGCTCAACGCGGCAAGAAGCCCGATCGAAAAAAGTGCAGCAGAAATCATTAGGAAGATTTGAAGCGTGAGCGTCATAGATAAGCAGTTACAAAGTTAAAAGAGTTACATCCGTAAAACAGGTTGGCGGCTGCACCGATGTAACCTTCTTTGTAACTCTTTCACCTTCATTGTTTCTCCTCCGTAACGAGAATAAGCGCGCCGATCAGCGCAGCGGTCAGCAGAAGCCCGACGCATTGCAACGGCCAGACGTAAGTGGTCATCAATGCTTCGCCGATTCGTTTGACCGTAAGTGCTGCCATGTGCGGCGCAGTGATGGCGAGCGATTGTGTCTTTAGAACCGACCACGCTAAGGCGCCAAACACAGCGACAGCGACGATAGCCCCGCCCCAATTGAATCCTCGGTCTTCATCCACATCGCGCCGCGTCAGGAGAATCGTAAAGACGATCAACACCGCGACTGCGCCGATATAAATGAACACCAGCGCCAGGCCGACAAACTCCGCGCCGAGTAAGAAGAAGAACGCCGCGATACCGACAAAGGCCACGGCGAAAAATAGCGCGGCGTGCATCAATTTTCGCAGCGTCGCCGCCCCCAGCGCTGCCGCCAGTGTGACTATGGCGATGATAATGAACGCCGCGCTATTCATTCAGCGAAGCGATAGACGCGCGGCGCAAATTTCCGCCGCGTGTCGAGCAACATCGATAGGCCAGTATAAACGGTTGCGATCACCACAAGCGACCATAGCCATCCGCGCAAACCGCGCCCAGCGTAATACCAAACAGCAGCTGCAATGATGCACGTGAACGCCATCGGCAACATGAATTTCCAGGCGAAGTTCATGATTTGATCGATTCGCGTACGCGGGAGCGTTCCGCGGATCCAGATGTAAACGAACAGAAGCACGCTCAGTTTTGCGAAAAACCAGACGTAGGACGGAAGGAACTCAAGCATACGCGCAGGCGCATGCCAGCCGCCAAGGAACAAGGTGATGCTGAGACCGCTGATGGCGAACATCCCAATGTATTCGGCCATGAAAAAGGTGGCATACTTGAATCCGGAATACTCGGTCATGTGACCAGCAACAATTTCGGACTCCCCTTCAGGGACATCGAACGGAGTGCGATTTGACTCCACCAGACCGGATACAAAGAAGAGAACGAACGCCGCTGCCCCCCAGGGGGTAAAGACAAACCAGCGTGGTACCAGGCCAAACGTGTAGCCAGCCTGTGCGGCAACAATGCGATCAGGGGTAAGCGAGCTAACGACCATGACTACTGGCAACACAGTAATAATGAGGGGCAGCTCGTAGCTGATCATTTGCGCGATGGCTCGCATCGCGCCGAGCATTGAAAACTTGTTGTTGCTGCCCCAGCCGGCCATGAAAACGGCCAATTCGGTGGTCGATCCAACGGCAAACAAAAAGAGAATGCCGCCATCAATGGTAAACGGCGTCATGTTGCGGCCGTACGGAATGATCCCAAGTGCGAGAATGGCCGCCGCGGCGATAAGGACCGGTGCGAGAAAGTGCACAATCTTATCAGCTCGAACAGGGACGATATCTTCCTTGATCAACATCTTGATGCCGTCCGCGATTGGCTGAAAAAGACCGAATGGCCCCACACGATTCGGGCCGTACCGGTTCTGTATTCGTGCAAGAATCTTTCGCTCCAGCACCGACATGAGCGCGAAAAGCGATAGGAATACGGCAAGTAGCGCGAAAATATTGATTAGACTCGAGACGACTTGAATGATCCAGCTGGGCGACCCCGCCAGCCACGAAAGTAGCCATTGCTTTGCGCTGACGAAGAATTGGTCGATAGACCTGCTCATCCTGAGTGAAGAAAACCGTTGATTGGCGCGTTAATCAAGGCAGAACGGGGACGACTTCGACCTCAAGCCGACCTGTAACCCGCTGGATCAGCAAATTTTGCCCCTCTATAAGCGGTTTTGGCTTTTCAGGGAGCTTTTGCTGCAGTACCTTCGGCGTCCGCGATGCGAACGCTGGTCTTGTTGGTCGTCGCTCTTTTTGCGAGTGCCGGTTTGATCCGTGGAGAAATAAAAACTCCACAGAACGTGCCGATCGAAATCACTTCCACCGGGGAAACCACATATGAAAATGGGCTGGCCACGGCGCGCGACAATGTGGCGATTCACATTGGCAACACAGACATTTACTCCGATTACGCCCAGTACAATTCCTCCACGCACGACGTTGAGTTGAGAGGCCACGTGCGAATTTATCGCGACACGAGTCTCTACGTCGCCGACAACGGCATTTACAACACCGAGACAAAAAAGATCCGGGCTATAGATGGGCGAACCGCGTCCCAGCCTTATTTTCTGAGCGGCGCGAATGTGGGATCAATCGAGGAAAACGGTTATCTCATCCAGAACGGCACTTTTACGACACAAGATTCTGCGAAACCCGATTTCCATCTTCACGCGCGAAAGATCCGCGTCTATGAGAAGGATCGCGTGATTTTTCAATACGTCACGGCGTACATCGGGAAGGTGCCTGTTTTCTGGTGGCCTTACCTGTATCAATCGCTTAGTGACACGTTCAGTTTCACGATTTCGCCCGCATATACGAGCACATGGGGCCCGTCGATCCTTACGCAAGTCACTTTTCCCATTACGGACAATATCAAGGGGCGCGCCCGGTTTGATTACTTTGGTCGTCGTGGGGCCGCCATCGGCTTTGATCCCGTTATCGATTATGGGAAGGACGAGGACAGTCAGGCGAGGATAAAGACCTTTTACATTCAGGATCAAAACCCGGAGCTGAATCAAACGAACGTCCCGCGGCAGGGTGTTCCTACCGGACGGTACCGGCTCAGCCTCGAAGATCGGACTAACTTTACCGATGAGATCTACGGCCTCGCCAATCTCACGAAGCTTAGCGATCCGTACGTCATGCAGGACTTCTATCCAGGCGAGTTTCGCGTTGACCCTGTTCCCGACAACGTGGTCGCATTGGCTAAGACAGATCCCTTTTTCACACTCACGGGCATCACGCGTTTTCAGGCGAACGAGTTTTTCACCACAACAGAACGTTTGCCGGAAGTGGTGCTGGACGTTAAACGTCACGCCCTTTTCGGGGGACCTATATTTTACGAAGGCGAAAGCGGCTTTGCGAATTTGCATCTACAATTCCCCGACGGTTCAGGTTTCCAAAATTACAATACAGATCGCTTCGATACCTTCCATCAACTGACCTATCCAAACACATATTTTGGATGGTTATCGATCGTGCCGCGAGTTGGCTTTCGCGGCACCTATTACGGCAAGACATGGGACCTGGGATCGACAACCTTTGTGCCACCATCAAATCCGCTGGTACCTGACTTTATTCTGCCGCCCCCAACATTGGCTAACCCGGTCGAGTTCGACGGCGACACTTTTCGCACCGTCTTCAATACAGGCGCAGAAGCTTCGTTTAAGATCTCGCGTACGTGGGAGAATGTGCAAAGCCGCGCGTTCGGCCTGGACGGGCTTCTTCACGTTATCCAACCGTTCACCAACTTTTCCTACGTCGCAGAAAACGGCCCGAACCCCTTGTCAATTTTGGAGTTCGATCGATTTGAACCGTCCACTCAACTGCGTGCGATCGACTTCCCACAGTTTACCCCGATCGATTCCATTGATAGCTGGACGGTCTGGCGAGTCGGTGTTCGCAATCGTCTCGAAACGCGGCGTGACGATAGAACAATTACCTGGCTTGAACTCGATACCTTCTTTGACGTGAACTTTGAAAATCCATACGACCGCACGGATTACTCAAATTTCTTTAACAATCTCCGCTTCACACCGCTGCCTTGGATGTCCTTCTCGGTCAACTCTCAAGTACCGGCTTTCGCCAAGGGGTTTACGGAAGTGAATACGATCGCGAGCGTTCAGCCGATAGCCAATCTGCAGTTGAGTGTTGGGCATCGCTATTTGAATGACAATCCTTTCTTTCTCGACAGCAGTCTATTTCTTGTCGGTGGATATTATCGCATCAACGATAACTGGGGCATTGGCGCGCAGGAGCAATACGAAGCGACGACCGGGCTTCTCGAGCAGCAGCGCTACTCCATTTACCGGGATCTGTCGAGCTGGGTGGCCTCCTTCGGCGGCGTAATACGCGACAATAAAGGGGTGAAAGAATATGGCGTCATCTTCACTATGACGCTCAAGGCATTCCCGAAATTTGGTTTCGACTTGAACTTCGACCCTACGTCCCAGGGCGAATGACCCAAAGTGCACGAATAACGCTGACGCTCCTGGCCTTCCGCCACTTGTGCTGCAGTTGATTCGCCCGCACCATTCCTCAGTATGGATCTTTCAATCATCGGTTCCGGTTATGTTGGCCTGGTGACGGGAGCCTGTTTCGCCGATGTCGGCCATAATGTGATTTGCGTCGACAACGACGCACAGAAAATCAAACAACTCCAAGCCGGCGAGATCCCGATTTATGAACCGGGCCTTGAAGAGATTATTCACCGCAACGTCTCGGCGCGTCGGTTGCGTTTCACCGGCAGCATTCAGGAGGGCGTAAACAATTCGCAGATTGTGTTCATCGCCGTTCCGACTCCGCAGCAGCCCGATGGCGATGTCGATCTGAGTTTTCTTGAAAAGGTTGCCCGAGAAATCGCCGGAGTCCTGACTGATTATCGCGTGATCGTTGACAAGAGCACAGTGCCCGTGAAAACGGGCGAGAAAGTGGCCGAATCGATCAAAAGATACAACCGTCACGGCGCGAGCTTCGATGTGGTCAGCAACCCTGAATTTTTGCGCGAAGGCTGTGCAGTAGCGGATCTGATGCGCCCTGATCGCATTGTCATCGGAGCGCAAAGCGAGCACGCCATCGATCTCATGAAGAAGGTTTATGAGCCGTTTATGGCGCCGATCCTGGTGACTGATATTAACAGCGCCGAGCTCATCAAACATTGCGCGAACTCATTCCTGGCGCTGAAGATTTCGTATATCAACGCCGTGTCGACCATTTGCGAAGCGAGCGGCGCGGATGTCGAAAAGGTCGCCGACGGAATTGGAATGGATCATCGCATTGGCCGTGATTTCCTGAACGCCGGAATTGGATACGGCGGTTCCTGCTTCCCTAAAGACATCGCCGCGTTCATTACCATCAGCGAGAGACTTGGCACCCCATTCACTTTGTTGAAGGAAGTGCAACGGATAAACAACTGCCAAAAAGAGCGCTTTCTAAAGACGATCCGGGAGACGCTGTGGGTGTTGCGCGAGAAGCGGATCGCGGTCTGGGGACTCACATTCAAGCCAGACACCGACGATGTGCGTTCGTCTGTCGCCATAGAGCTCGTGACACACCTGCTGCGCGAAGGAGCGCATGTGGTTGCTTACGATCCCAAGGGGATGCAAAAAGCCCGTGCGATAAAAGCGGTCGCCGACGCAGAATTTGCTTCATCGGCTCTGGAAGCAGTGACTAACGCCGAAGCCCTGGTCATCGCCACAGAATGGAACGAATTTGCCAATGTCGACCTCGCGATTGTGAAAGAAAAAATGACGACGCCGATCGTCTTCGACGGTCGAAACCTCCTCGATCGCGAAACGATGACGCGACTGGGATTTCATTATCATTCTATCGGACGCGCGAACGTGAAGCTGCAGTAGCCGCAAAAAATATGGCGCAGCTCTCTGCTCGCCAAATCGCGCTCGCGGCCTTGCGGCTGTCGCGAAAAGAAAAGCGTTTCGCCGACGCCATTATCTCAGGACTTCTGGCTAAGACCGACCTTACACCTTCCGATCGCGCGTTTTCGTTGGAATTGTGCTATGGCGTCCTCCGGAATCTAACGTTGCTGGATTTTTGGATCAGTTGTCTGCGCGCTTCACGGGTTCACACTGATCTTCGCGATATTCTGCGCCTCGGCTTGTATCAACTTTTCGTCCTCAAAACCGCTCCACACGCCGCGGTCCACGAGACGGTGGAGCTTGCGCCGAAGAGGCAGCGGACGCTCATCAATGCCATGCTGCGAGCTGCGACGCGGCAAGAAAGCGAATTGCTCACACGCGCGAATGCGCAGCCGCTGTTTGTTCGAATGTCGCATCCGCAATTTCTTGTCGAGCGCTGGCAGCAGCACTTCGGCGTAGAACATGCGGAAGCATTGTGCAAATGGAACAATCTTCCTGCGCCAGTTTACAGCCGGATTAACCGACTAAAAATCGATCGCGACGACTTCCTCCGGCTTTATCCTGGGGCCGAACCCCTCGGAAATTCTGAGTTTGTGGAGTTTGACGCGTTGCAGACAAGCGCTCTCAAGCGAGGCCACTGCTATATTCAAGATCCGAGTACCGTAATCGCGTGCGACCTTTTAAGTCCAAAGCCTGGAGAAAAGATTATCGATGCCTGCGCAGCGCCCGGTGGAAAGACGGGTTACATCGCGCAACTTATGCAAAACCTCGGAACTATCGTGGCGGGTGATCGCGACCCAGAGCGGCTGGAAGTAATGAAAGAGAACCTGGCGCGGCTAGGTGTAAGAATCGTGCACATCCTGGGTCACGATTGGACAGACGATCAAATACCTGCCGAGATCGCAACGCTCGCGCCGTTTGATCGCATTCTGGTCGATGCCCCGTGCACTAACACGGGCGTTATGCGCCGTCGCGTGGACGTGCGGTGGAGATTAACTCCGGTGGACTTCGCGAGAATGCAGAAGCAGCAGATCACCATAGTGCGTGCTTTGCTGCCGTTGTTGAAGCCGGGCGGTGTCCTTGTTTATAGCACGTGCAGCTTTGAGCCGGAAGAAAACGAAAATGTCGTTCGTCGCATTCTCGAGAGCTCACCTGTCCTGCGCCTGGCAGAAAAGAAGCGGTCGCTTCCGTTTCGCGATGGGTTTGATGGTGCATTCGCAGCGAAAATCATTCGAATTGCGCGATAGCTGCAGCCATCGCTCTGTGAGCAACGCGCACTTCTCCATGAAGCCTGGGGGGCACCCTCCCCACAGGAAAGCGGCCACAGTTGCATCCGATCACGCTGGTGGAATGATAAGCGCCTATGCATGACGACCGATTCGATAAGCTCGCAAAGCTTCTGGTTGAATATTCCATTCGTCTCAAGCGCAATGAAACGGTTCTCATTGAAACATTCGATATTCCCGATGAAATGACCATCGCACTGGTACGCGCAGTGCGGAAAGCCGGCGGAGTGCCCTTCGCGCAGACCTACCGTACCCGAGTAAACCGGGCGCTCGCGCTCGAAGCGTCGGATCGACAGCTAAACCTCATGGCAAGTCATGAGCTAGCGCGAATGAAAAGAATGAATGCATACATCGCCGTGCGTGGCAGCAACAACATCACAGAAATGTCCGACGTGCCGCCGGACACGATGAAATTGATCGGCCGAAAAATGCGTCCAGTGCAGGACCAACGGGTGAAAAAGACAAAATGGGTAGTGTTACGCTGGCCGACGCCCTCGATGGCGCAGCTTGCCGGCATGAGCACCGAAGCATTTGAAGACTTCTATTTCGATGTCTGCACGCTGGACTATCGCAAACTTCAGCCCGGGATGAAGGCGCTCCAGCGGTTGATGGAAAAGACGGACCGTGTCCAAATCAAAGGCCCGGGCACCGATCTGCGTTTCAGCATCAAGGGCATTCCAGCTGTGATCTGCGGTGGCGACCGCAATATTCCCGACGGCGAAGTTTTCAGCTGTCCGGTAAAAGATTCTGTCGAAGGTCACGTCACTTTTAATGCGCCGAGCATTTATCAAGGCATCGCTTTCGATGGCATCCGTTTGGAATTCAAAGACGGCAAGATCGTAGATGCGATGAGCAACCAGCCGCAAAAGCTGAATAAGATTCTCAACTCAGATACTGGGGCCCGGTACGTAGGCGAGTTCTCACTCGGCTTTAATCCACGGGTATTACAACCGATGCGCGATATACTATTCGATGAAAAGATCGCCGGTTCCTTTCATCTCACGCCCGGGCAAGCTTACGAAGAAGCGGACAATGGGAACCGCAGCCAGGTTCACTGGGACATGGTAAGTATCCAGCGCCCCGATTACGGCGGAGGAGAAATTTACTTTGACGGCAAACTGGTGAGAAAAGATGGAAAGTTTCTCCCGAACCAGCTGCGTTCTCTAAACTGGAAGTGATTGTGCATACGTTCCCATGCGTCCGCTAGATCGCATGAGACGTATTGAAAACAAGCGCGCAGAATCCCGCGCCTATCAAGCCCGCTTTGGCCCGCCGAGAAGGTTCAGCTGCATCATGCCAATTTCGCCGCTCTCGTTAAGCTCGAGATTCGCGATTTCAAACATCGGCGCGCCTTCGGCTGGTCCCGGTCCGGCGCCAGGCAACTGAACGACGACCTGCTTGGAGTTCGAATTCAGGATAACAGATGCAATTTCGAGTGACGGCGAAAATTCGAGCGTGCTTATCTGGAATGGGACAGTGATGAACACAGACGCACGCCCCTGCTGTGACGGCGTGAGTTGGACCGGCGCGGTCTCCGAATTAGAAACCACTTGTAATCCGGCGACAGCGAAAGAAGGCATGCCAGCCATGGTAGGCCGCTGTTGCTGGGAGGGAACCACGCGAACGGTGCCCAGGGCGCCAGAGACAGGCTGAATCTTTACGACTTCGAAGGCCACCTGCAAATTCAACGCAGACTGAGCGCGTTGAGGCGAAGGCAAACGCATCGTGACGAGCTTCGATATGGGACGCACTTTTAAAACACCCATTTTAAAGCTCGGTGTCAATTGCATGGCTGCAATCTCGAAAGAGAAAGTGATCTGCACGGACGTCTGCATCGCGGCAGGAGGTGGTTGCGGCTTCGCCACCGGCGGAGCCGGGGCTTTGGTTGTTGGAGCGATTGGAGTTTGGGTTGTTTCTGGCATGGTTGCGGGTGTGGTTATTTGCGGAAATACAGACTCAGTGGAAGCAGCGCTTGTAAAATCAGATACGGGCTCGGTGGTTGCTTCTTCTGTTTCGGGCGGGCCCGCAGCAGAGGTGAGTTCCTGAGATTGCTCTTGGCTCATCGGTTCGACTGCGAAATCGGTTGGTGGTTCTATTGTCGGCCATGCGTGCTCGGCACCCTCGAGACGCTCAGTCGGCTCCTCCGCCGTCCAGCCGGTCTCGGTTTGTTGGATGCCCTCGGAAAAGTCAGTCGAATCTTCTGTGGAGACCGTCACTTCGTGTGCACGATCCAGAACCTCATTCGGCGTTGCGCTCGCAGAAAGTTCGGTAAACTCACTGGTTGCAGGAGCAGTCACTATCTCGGTTGCCTGGGAAACGCCACGTTGCGGGAGCTCGGATGTTTGTTCGACTACCTGTCCCACAGATGATTCGAACTCCGACTCGGCAACCGGCGCCAATTCGCGGTCAGGCTCGCTGTTGGCGGACGCCGCTGAGACCTTGGCTGGCCGTTCCTTCAAGCGATCAAACGCGCCGCTCAATTTGCGTGAAGAGACGGCAGTTTGTCGCAACGCAGCCTTCCATGGTTTCAACTGAACCGAAATCTGGCGTGGTCCCCCCACAAAGCCGTTGCCTTGCACACTGCTCGTTTGCGCCGGCGCGACTCTCGGCTTGAATACAGCAACATCAGCGGGGACAGCACGGGAGGGAGCCTCCAACCTCAAGTGACGCGGGACATTTAGAGCATGCCGGCGCAGAATAGGCACGATCACTGAACCCAGCAGAAGTAAAGCCGTAAAGAGTAGCCCACCGACAATCCACATTCTTCTTTCGCCAGAAACCAGGGACCACACTTTGGTCGGCACTGGTCCGAAAGTGGACTTCTCTGACGACGTTGCTCGGCCAGAGACTTGCTGGTTATTCTGTCCGTTTGAAGCAGGCGAAGTAGCCGGCGCTTCGGCTGCTCCGCCAGGTTGCGCCGAGGCAATCGATTCCGTGGCAACTACGGGCGATTCGGATAGGGGTTGTTGTGGCTGAGAACTCGTTTCCGCAGGCGGCTGGCCCGACGTGGAAATAGCCGGCTGTTTGGCTGTTTCCTCAGCATTCGCAAGCTCCGTCCCTGCATTTTGTCCCTGCACTGCCGGGGCCAAGGCAAGCGTTTGTCCCGTTGAGGATTGGCCTGGTTGATTTGCAGCAAACACTCTGTCCGGGATTGGACTCGGCTCAACTGCCGGGCCACCCTCTGCCTGGGACCCACCTACGTTGGTTGTGTCGAATGCGAGTGCTGGTGCGGTCGAACCTTCAGGCCTTTGTATCCATCCAGCATCGTAAAAAGCGTCAGCGAAAACGCTGTTGAGCGCTGGTGAGTAAATCTTATTAGCCGAACTGGTCCAATCGGCGGCTTTTTCCGGATTATTGTGCTTGTACTCCCACGCAGCCTGGGCGTAATAAAGCGCCGGCGTATCGCCGGTAAATTGGAACTCTTCCATCATCGCATGCGCGCGGCTCTCTTTTCCCTCGAGCAAAAGAGTCATGTAAATCTTGAATTTAATAAGCTCGGCCGCCTGATTCTTATCGCCGCCCGGAGTTCGCTTGTACAATGCATCGAAACGCTCACGCGCCTTTGCATAGTCCTTCTTTTTAAATGGAATTTGCGCGAGATTGTATTGCGCTTCGCGGAACTTCGGGTCCAGCTTGGCTGCCTTTTTAAAGGCGGCTTCGGCCTGATCAAATTGCTGTTGCTGCATCAGAATCTCGCCACGCAAATTGAGGGTCGCTGGCTGATTCGGGTCTGCTTGGTCCGCTTCATCAACTAGTTTAAGCGCTGTCGCGAAATCCCGCTGCCGGAGAGCCTGTTGCGATTGCTCGAATTTCGAACGCGCGACCGCCTTTGTTTTTTCCGAACGCTCAGCAGCTGTCATTAGCGGCAGCGAAGGACGGCCTTCGCCAGCCGGCTTTTCCAACCACCCGACTTCGTAAAGTGATTCTGCGAACAGTTTGTTCAGCTGCGGTGAAAAATTCTTCTCTGCTGCGTTAATCCAGTCCTGCGCTTCCTGTTGATTCTTCTGTTGGAGCGCGACAGCTGCTTTCACATAGTCAACGGCCGGTGTATCAGGCGAAAGCTCTAGTTTGGCCAGAATGGAGTCTACCATGTTCGCTTTACCCTCCAGCAGGTAAGTCAGAAGAATTTTGTATTGGATTAGCTGGGAAGCTTCTTTTGCCAGATCGGATTCGCCGCTGGAGAGCAGTTGTTCGAAGCGTTTTCGCGCCTCCGCCCAATCTTTTTTGAGGAATGGAATCTCCGCCAGGTTGAAGCGCGCATTCCAAAACTTCGGATCGATACGGGCGGCTTCCTGTAATGCGGTTTCCGCTTTGTCGTAATTGCCTTGCCGCATCAGGATCACGCCGCGCAGATTTTTTGACGCGGCAAGATCAGGTTGCCGGGCATCAATGGCGTCGAGTTGTTTTAGCGCCTCCGAAAATTTCTTTGCGTCGAACGCCCGATAAGCAGCGTTGTACATCTCCTCCAACTCCGCTTTGGTCGGCGCGACATTGTCCGCCGCAAAAGAGTTTGTTGCGAACAAGCCAAGTACCAGCGCGGCCACCGCCGTCATCCCCCGTAATCTCATGGGTAGCGACTGAAGCCCTGTTCGAGGCGTCTGACAAGTGGAAAGTTCGTCGTGTCGGTCAATTCTTCAGTGCGCTTCGGAAAAAGCGCGAAGCCGGGCGTAATCGCTTTCTGCTGGGTCAGTCATTGAGGTTGGCCACGACCCGCAAACCTTCCAAAGTGAGGTGCGGACGAATCACGCCGATCTCCGGCAAATCTCGAGCGATGAGCCGCGCGTAGCCACCCGTCGCTATGACATAAACCTTCTTGTGCGGAAACTGTTCTGCTTTGATTCGTGCAAGGATTTCTTTGACCAATCCACGGTATCCGAATACCGCGCCGGATAACATCGCCTCGAGCGTCGACTTGCCAACTGCGTTTCGCGGCTCTTTCAACGAGATCCTGGGCAAAAGCGCCGTTCGTTGGTAAAGAAAATTAGTCATCGCTTCCAGTCCTGGCGCAATCACCCCGCCGACGTAGGAACGCCGCTCGGAAACGATATCGAAAGTCACCGCTGTGCCAAAATCCACCACGACAGCGGGGCACCCATAAAGCTCGGCAACAGCGGCAGCGTTCGCGAGCCGGTCCGCGCCGATCGACTTCGGTTTGGGATAATCAATTCCCACGCCCAGATTGAGCTTCCAATCCAACCAGAGCACCTTGGCTTTTTTCTTTGCCGCTTTTGATATCGTAGAGTTTTTTGCCGGCACCACCGACGAGACGACCACTTTCCGCACCGTTCGTCGTGCAAGCAATGCACCGACCACACTGCTTGAAAGCTTCTTCGTAGCGATCCGCGCTGGAGCCGAGACGCGCGTTCTCGAAGCAAACGCAAACTTTACGTACGAGTTACTGATATCGATCAGCAAATAGTCGGACTTGGGCACAACGAACAAGATGCAGACACTGAACCCCGCATGCCGTCAAGCATGTGTCCCATGCGTCCGATTTGTCTCGGGCCGCCGTTGTAGCGAGCCGCTGCTGCTTGCTTGCGAGCCGTTTTTGCACGCGTACCGTCCGGCTGCATGAGAAGATTGATCCATCGCCCCCGGCGATTGCGGCGTTCTCCTGCGTTGCGAAATCTCGTCCGGGAAACGCATTTGAGTGTCGACGATTTTGTTTTGCCACTGTTCGTAAGCGAAAAACTGGATGAACGCCGGCCCATAACGAGCATGCCGGGAGTTTTTCAGCTGCCGGTAAAGCAGATTGCCGATGAAGCGCGCCGTGCTGAAGATCTCGGGCTCCAGGCGGTCCTGCTTTTCGGAATTCCGCAGCACAAAGACGAACGCGCTTCCGGCGCTTACTCAGAAAATGGAATCATTCAAAACGCGTTGCGAGCCATTAAATCAAAAAGTCCGAATTTGCTCGCGATCACCGACGTCTGCCTCTGCGAATACATGAGCCATGGCCATTGCGGCGTCACACGGATTGACGGAGACCATTTTCATGTCCTCAACGACGAGACCGTCGAGCTTTTGGTCAAGACGGCGCTCTCTCACGCAGCAGCGGGCGCAGACATGGTGGCGCCAAGTGATATGATGGACGGCCGGATTGGCGCAATTCGCGAGGCACTTGATCTCGGAGGCTTCGATCAAACTGGCATAATCAGCTACGCGGCCAAATTTGCGTCGACGTTTTACGGGCCATTCCGCGACGCAGCCGAAAGCCCGCCGCAGTTTGGCGATCGCCGTTCGTACCAGATGGATTTCGCCAATGCCAACGAGGCCCTGCGCGAGGTCGCCCTGGATGTCGATGAAGGAGCGGACATTCTGATGGTAAAACCTGCCTTGCCGTATCTCGACATCTTATGGCGCGTCCGTGAGCGCTTTGGAAAACCGACTGCCGTTTATCATGTCAGCGGGGAGTATGCGATGATCAAAAGCGCCGCCGAAAAAGGCCTCTTGGACGAACGTGCCGCTGTTATTGAAATCATGACCGCCCTCAAACGCGCCGGCGCGGACATCATCGTCACCTATTGGGCAGGCGATCTCGCGAAATGGGTGCGGGAGTAAAAAGCACCAAAGGTGAAACGGCGGAACATGCCCGCCTGAAACGGCTCGCGTTCGTGTGGGCACAGACACAAGGGTTCTCCGCGTGTGCAATGGAAGTGAGTCTGCCGAAGTGTCGGTATCGTGCTGATCTGGCCGCGTATCGATCGCAACGAAAACAGATTGGATCAACCGCAGTCTTTGAATGCAAACAAGCACTTTGCGATCTCCGGCGAGATAATTGCCACAGCGAAGCCGCGCGCCGACGGCTCGACGCGATCTGCGAGCGCCGCCAGGTTCTTGAAACACGCCTTCGAGAGCACTATCCGAACCTGCGGAATAGTGATTCACTTTTCCCCGAGTTCGATCCCCGAACGTTTACCGCAATCGGGCACCGCGGTTATGCGCGCCTCTTACATGACCTGCGTGCGCTGCAAAATCGCCTGTACGATTGCACCAAGTTCGACAAATTAGTTCGCTACCGCTGCGCGAACTTGTTCTTTCTTGTCTTGCCCGAGCAATTGTTTCGCGAACCGGAGATCCCCGCGGGCTGGGGCGCGCTCGTGGAATCTGATGGCGTCCTCACACTCGTGCGCAACCCAATCTGGCACGACACAACAGCCGAAGATCGCGTTCGCCTTCTGCAGCGAATCGCCATTGCCGGAACGCGGGTGCTGAATCGACAGCTGGAAATCGGATGGGACGAGGTCGCGCCCGAACATGGTCGATCGATCTGTGGCAGCGACCGCTATGCTGCCGACTGAAGCGGTACGAGCAAATTGTGGCCGGTCATCTCTTTTGGTTGCGGCAATCCGAGCAAGAACAAGAGAGTCGGCGCCACATCGGCCAGAATTCCGTCTTCGCAGCGAAACTTTGCTGCATCGCGGGCCACGTAAATGAAATGCACAAGATTGCTGGTATGCGCAGTGTTAGGTGAGC
>DATLPS010000149.1:0-8267 GCA_035535575.1 Candidatus Limnocylindria bacterium | reverse complement strand
AGGCACTGAGGCGACGATCTTCAGGTCGCACTCAACAGAACGCCACAAAAACAAACGCGGCGTCGACCTAATTTGCGATTCGCTGCCATTCGGTCGGCTGTGGTACACCGAAGTCAGCGATGCCGTCGAGTATGCAAAATTTCCACAGCCGTTCACATGATGCTGTGATTCGCGTGTACGATGGCGCTGGCAATGTGATCGCGACGCTCAAGCACAAGGGAGACTTCAAAGAGTGGTGATTTTGCTCGCATCGGCGTCGCACTTTTAGTAAAAGGAATTTTCCATGACGCCCCTGATTCACCCATCGCGCTTTTATTGGCAGTTCCTTTGCTATGCGTTGGCTGCACACGTACTGAATTTCAGACTTGGGAGGGCAGAAACGCCGAATTATAGTTAGCCCGCTGACCTTGCCTAAACACAAAGTAACACTTCCACGCCGTTCCTTGCACAATTCCAAAGAGGCACGGGAGAGATGACTAGCATTTCTTTGAACCAGACTGAATCAGAAAAGCGATTACATCGTATTCTGTACTATGTGAAAGTCCTTCGCGTGCTGATCCTCAATTTTGTTCTGCTCTCTCTTGCGATTGTGTTGTACATGGTCTTTGGGATTACCGGCTTGTATCCGATGGCGGAGGATCCAATCAACGGCCTTCGTCCCCTCATGGATGATCGCGACCGATACTTATACATCTTGGCGTTTGTTACAATTCTTTTTTTAGGTATTGCCTTCGTCGTTTGGCTCTATGTATCGATCGTTCGAGTTTGGCGAAAATCTCTTAAAGCTCAGGTGATTGTTTATGCGATTTGTATCCCAGGAATCCTTTATTTCGGTGTGTGGGAGTTTCTTTTCAGCTATAACCATCTTGACCCGCTATTCACGATCCTCTTCGGGATATACTGGGCGTTCACTTTCTGGTGGGGTGCCGATATTTCGATTGGCCTCTGGAAAGTATCCACCTCGCCAGAGATATATAGCTTCATAGCAACATTAGATCCCCGCCTAACAAAAGGTACTTGGGCACATTTCAATAAGCTGCTGGATCTACCCCGAACTCCGCTTAGGACTTGGCGCACCGGCTCCGCCTATCTCCTATCGCTTGGTAGCTACATCCTATTGATCACGTGCTTGGGGTATTTTATTACATTCGGGGGAGTGTCCAGTAAACTCGGTCGGCTCTATAATCATAATCTGAAGAATAACATGGGCCTTTCGCTGGTAGGGATTGGGGCCATGCTCAGGTCGGAAGATGGCTACGCGAAAATTGATAGCCTGGTGCCGGGCGGACCTGCGCAAGTGGATGGGAGACTTAAGGTGGGCGACCGGATTAGTGCGCTGGCACAGGGTCAAGCTGACTACGTCGACGTACGCAAGATGCGATTGGACAAAATTATCGAGCTGATCCGCGGAAAAAAAGGCACGCCCGTGAGGTTGCTCGTGATTCCTGCGGATGGAACGGACCCGTCGCGGCGGAAAAATGTCGAGCTGGTGCGGGATGAAATTAAGCTAAAGGATCAGGATAGGCCGCTGTCTTCAGCCTGGGCAAAGCAGATTGGGTTGTGGCTAATTCTGGCCTTTATCGGAATTCGCTTAGCAATACTAGTGCAATCAAGCGCTCGAAAGCTAGCTAGTCTCAGCGTCGGTGAGGCACTAGGCGATTCAAAGCGGAGATACATTCTATATCTGCGTTCATTCACGGCGGATGAGACGATTCTCCCGAAACCTAGAGTACCGTTGTTGAGCAAAATCTTGTCTCTTCGTCCGTTTCCAGTGCACCTTGAAGAGGAACTCTTTGACGTCACGGATGGATATCTCCCGCTGATCGCCGTCTGCAGGCCTGGTGGAAGCCAGAAACTGATCGGCGGACTGGCTTATCGAGACTATTTAAAGGATGAAAACTGGCAAACGTACGTGCGTGAAAAGATACTGGCCGCGGACAGCATCGTAATCTTGCTCAACAGTACAGGAGGCGTCCTGTGGGAACTAGAGAATGTTCTCCGTCATTCTGCTTTCGCGAAGACTATATTTCTGATTGATCCAAGAGCTAAGGATAACGAAGTTTGGCAAAATCTGACAAAACGAATCATACCAATATTCGTCAAAGCAGGCGTGCTGGCGCCTGACTTCCAGTTTGCAGGGCATCCTATAGGTTTCTATTTTTCCCGCGATGGACTTGTCGAGATCGAAAACACCAATTGGTCCGCAACTTCATATCGCACTGCTGTGTCGCACTACTTATCAGAACGGGCTCGACCATGAATCGGAAGTGGTCGGCTAGTTCACTTGGGCTCTGTGCTTTGCAGGACTCGCAGAAGTCGCTTGTTGAGAGGATTCGCCGTAATCGGCTAGCATATCATGCGCGAACTAGGCGCAAGTTGCTTAAAGAAATGGTAAATGTTAAGGACTCCATTTCTTTTCCCGCGATCCTCAGAATTGTGGCGCATCTCACTGCGGTTTTTCCTTGCGGATGCGATTCCCAAAGCTCAACATGGAGCGATGGACTTCGGTAACATACTCACCATCGACGTGAACGGCACTCCAGTCTTCAAAGGCACGCGTGTCCCTGTTAGGGCGCTGTTCAATGCCTTGGATTCCGGCGAGTCCACTGGAGAGTTCCTGACAGAGTTCCCTGACGTCTCGAATGAGCAGATCCTTCAGCTCTTACGCATAGCCCGACGACTGGTCACTTCCAAGAAAGTGCTGACCGAAAATCCGGAGCTTGTTTCCGACCAGACGACGGGATCAGGCGACGCGGGTTTGGTGACGTCGCAGACTCAGCAGCTCGAGCGGGACATCTTCGCGCTCGTGAATGAGCACAGAACCACTCTGCAATTGCCGGCCTTTCTTCCGGACGACGTTTGCACGATCGAGGCCCAGGCTCACAGCATCAACATGGCCGCCGGACGAACGCCGCTCGGGCATGAGGGTTTTGAGGAGCGAATTGCAAGGATTGCGGCAGGCGCCCATCCAGGCGGCGTCGGCGGGCAGGCGGGTGAAAACACGGCGGCAGGCCAGACCACTGCGGATGCCGTAGTACAAGGCTGGCTGAGTCAGGCCGATTTCAAGCGCAACATCGAGGGCAACTCGCGCATTTCGGGAGTAGGAGTCGCCCGATCCACTGCCGGAACGAACTTCTTCACGCAGATCTACTTCTGAGCCTGTGGCGTGCTGCCCCGGCCCGACATCACGAAACGGTGGGTGGGAGCTACGGCGCCGCCTTTGCTACCCAGGCACTGCGAAACGTCTCGCCACCGTCATCGCTCAAAAGCTGTAGTCTTGCCTCCGCTCCCTCGCCATAGACTACCACACCCTCCGGATTCAAATCCCCGAGATCGCCATCGAGCGACGTCGGCGCATCCGCACTTTTGCCACTCCACTGGAAGAGCCTCGATGGTTGCGCTCCCTCCGCTTTGCGGTCCCTGAAGTCTCCGGCGACGATAATGAACTCTTCTTGCCAGCGAGCCATGTCGCGGATCCCGAGGCCGTGGAGGTCGAGCCGCATGGGGTCCCCGAGCATCGGCGATGCGCCCGAATCGATGACGGCCGCGGGATTTTTCAGCGGCACGAGCAGCGCCTTGCCGTCCGGCACGGGATTACGAAAGCCGATTAGCAATGACTCGCCGTCTGCGCAGAGCGATTCGATGTTCAACCCGCGTGGCTCTTCCGGCTTTTTCCCGGCGGCTTCTTCGAGTTTAAACGACTTCAGCCTTTCATCATCAATCAACGCATTGAGCAAGCCTTTGAACGGCTTGCCGACCAACTCCAGCTTTGTCTCCTCGCCGACGCCGATCACCTTCGTGGCGAAAAGCACCTGCCGACTCGGTTGAACTTTGCCCTTCTTTCCGCTGCGGCTATGCGATCCGATCCAATAGATGCGATCTCCAATCCGCGCTGCCCCTTCGAGATCACATTCCTTGAATTCTCCGTTGTCTTTCGGAAAACCGAGCAACTGGTTTAGATCAAGCAGCACTTTCGGCCCGGCGTCCGTGTCGCTCGGGTAAAGCCGCACGACATTGTCCTCATCGCAAGCGTTGATGAAATGGCTCGTGCCAGACGCCACACCCGCAGACCCATCGGGCGCTCCAGGATGCTTCACGGGTTGGGACAGTTGAAAATCAGCGCTCCAAAGAATCTCCGCGAGGCTGGTCATTAGAGCGAGAATCAATCGAGTTTTCATCATCAGTGCCATCTTCAAGCGCGTGCGCGATTTTCAGGGCGAGAGCCTGCACGTTTTGATGATTCGCGTGTGACTCTTTCAAGTTCGAAAAACGCTGCGGTATATTGCTTCCCAATGTTCAAGCAGCCAGCATTCTGCCTCTTTGCCCTCCACACGGCAATGACAAAGTGATTGAGTGTCCGACGCTGATGCAATCGACGATCCACGTTTATGAAGTCCGCCCGCGCAAGGATCATCGCGGCGTCGATCTGATTTCCGATGCGCTGCCCTTCGGTCGGCTGTGGTACGCTAAGCCAAACGCGATCAGCAACGCAATCGGATACACAAAGTTTTTCAGCCGCTCACATGATGCTGTGATTCACGTTTATGATGAACGTGGCAATGTGATCGAAACGCATGAACAGCCCGGCGACTTTCGAATATTATTTTACTCTTCAACATAACGGACGTGCACGAGTGAGAACCCCCTTTCATTGCTTAATCTCGATCTCCGCCGTGGCGGCGCTTTGTATCTTAGCGATCGGACCGAAGTCGGCGAAAGGCCAGGCTCCAGCAGAAAGCGTTGCCAGTTCGCCGGCGCAAATCCGTGCACTCAAAATCACTGTGCTTTCCACCATGCTGGTGGGCGATACTGCGGGTCTGGGTGAATGGGGTTTCTCCGCGCTGGTGGAAGCCGATGGTCACCGCATTCTGCTGGACACAGGTGCCCATCCAGAGACGGTCCTGCAGAATGCGCGTGATCTGAACATTGACTTGTCCGACGTTAGCGAAGCGATCCTCACCCACAATCATTGGGACCACGTGCGTGGCCTAATGCCGCTGCGCCGTGAGATGATGAAGAAGAACCCGGCGGCGCTGTCGGTGGCGCATGTCAGCCGGGGAATCTTCTATAGTCGGCCGTCAGCAAAGGGTGAACAAAATGAAATGATTGGTATTCGCAAAGACTATGAAGCCAGCGGCGGAAAATGTATTGAGCACACCGAAGGATTCGACATCTTCCCGGGTGCATGGCTGACCGGCCCCGTGCCACGTAAATACCCGGAGCGCAACTGGAGCCCCGGCGGGAAAGTGCAGACGCCGAGCGGGCTGATCGAAGACAACATTCCTGAGGATCAGTCGCTCGTGCTCAACACGTCGCGAGGCTTGGTAGTGCTGACCGGCTGCGGGCACGCCGGGATCATCAATATTCTGACTTATGCGAAACAGAGATTTCCCAGCCAATCAGTGTGGGGAGTCGTCGGTGGCCTCCACTTGTTCGCAGCGAGCGATGAGCAACTGAACTGGACGGGCGACAAGCTGAAGGAGTTTAGAGTCGCGAACCTTCTGGGTGCGCATTGCACCGGCATAGAAGCGGTATACCGCCTGCGGGAACGTGCCGGACTGACACGTAAGTCTGCGATTGTGGGTACGGTTGGTTCAATGTTCACACTTAGCGAAGCGATTCGCCCAGGAGTGCTTGCCAAGTAGTGCTTTAGGGCCCTCGGCAATCCTCAGTCTGAATGAAATGGATCACGGCTGCGCAGTTACAGAGCAGCAGCATTGCAGGGGCTTCAAAACCTCGTCTTGCTGAAGCCTATCAATCGCTGATTCGAGTTCCAGAAACGCGGCCAGCTTTTCATCGGCGCGCACAACTTTCGGTCGCTGCGATGTGCGTCGGCAATCCAGATTGTTCGTCCGCGAGAATCCACGGCTGAGACGCAGCCCCAACTCCAACCGCGTTTTTTGAGATCGCTCTGATCTCAAAATTCTTGTGGACAACTTGCAACCTTCGCTTCGATCGCCGAAGGCGAAGCAAGCGAGCGAGATGCTGCCGCCACCTGCTTGACGTGGCGGGCTGTCGCCATGATAGTCTGTGCGGTCATGAATCTAACGGGACAACCGCACAACAACGCCAACGCGTTCGGTTCCCGCTATTTCTTTAGTGTGCTGTAGATCGCGGCTGCTCGCGCCGCTCGATCTCAGCGATTCCTTTTCGCCCTCCGATGTCCGATTCTCTTAAATCACTTCGCAATCGTCTCGACGATGTCGACCGGCGTTTGGTCGAAGCGCTCGCCGAACGTCAGCGGCTCGTGACGGAGGTTGCCGCGCTCAAAGCGGACCCGGCGCTTCCGTTAAAGGACGCGGAGCGCGAACGCGAGTTGCTAGCGCGAGTTTCACAGCTCGCCGGTGCGCAGGGACTCGACAGTTATTTCGTCGAGTCGCTTTATCGCCGTATTCTGGAACATTCGATTCGCTTTCAAGCTGCGCGGCAAAGTGACGCCAGATCGAACGCAACGCTCGTCGTTGCGTATCAAGGTGTCGAAGGTTCCTACAGTCACACGGCGGCGCGAAGTCATTTCGCCGCAGGCTCGCGCGAAGTTCAGTTTCACGGCTATCGATCATTTGCGGCGGCCGTTGACGCAGTGGTGCGTCGCGAAGCCGACGTCGCGTTTCTGCCGATCGAAAACTCGCTCACTGGTTCGATCACCGAGACATACGATCTTCTCAGCGGGGCGAATCTGCACCTGATCGGCGAAGAGGTGCATCGGGTGGAGCATTGTCTACTGGCATTGAAGCCGGTGCCACTCGGATTGATTCGACGAATCGGCTCGCATCCGCAGGCGCTTGCGCAATGCAGTTCCTTTCTCGACGCGCTACAAGATTGTCGAGTCGAAATTGAGGAAGACACCGCGAGCGCGGCCATGCTCGTAGCGGAATCGGGCGACCTGTCGCGCGCCGCAATCGCGAGTGAAGAAGCGGCTGCGCGTTACGGATTGCAGGTGATCAAGCGAAACGTCACCAATCAGAAAGAGAATTACACCCGCTTCGTCGCTATCGCCCGCGAGCCGATGCAAGCCGACACCCGCCTTCCACATAAGACTTCCCTCTTGCTGACGACCGCGCATAAAAAGGGCGCGCTTGCACGTTGTCTCGATGCGCTAGCGCAACACGGCGTCAATCTCACGAAGTTGGAATCGCGGCCGAGTGCCGAGCGACCGTGGCAGTATCTCTTTTACCTGGATCACGAAGGCGGGTTGCACGAACAACATGTCGATCTTGCGCTGCGCGAATTGAGGAAACACGCGGAAGCTGTGCGAATTCTCGGCACATATCCCCGAAGTGGCGCGACATCGCGTGGGCCAAAGGAACAAGAGATCGCGCTCGTCTCCGAGACTGTCGCGCCTTCCCAGTTGAAAGCGCCGACGCCCGTGCCCGTCGCAAAAGAAAGCCCGTCCTACCGTCTTGCGTCGCGCGCGCAACGCGCAGAGGACACCGTGATCGAGATGAACGGCCTTCGCATCGGCGGTAATGCGCCGTTTGCGGTGATCGCTGGCCCGTGCTCCGTCGAATCGCGCGAGCAGATCACGGCCTGTGCACGGGCGCTTCACGACGCTGGCTGTCGACTACTGCGCGGCGGTTGCTTCAAGCCGCGCACCTCGACCTACGACTTTCAGGGACTCGGCTTCGACGGTTTAACGCTGATGCACGAAGCGGCCCGCGCGTACGGATTGTCGATCGTCACCGAGGTGCTTCATCCAGCCGATGTCGACGCAGTCGCGCGTGAAGCTGACGTGCTGCAAATCGGCACGCGCAACATGCAAAACTTCGCGCTGCTGAAAGCAGTCGGTAAAACGCGCCTGCCGATTCTGCTGAAACGCGGCCTGATGGCATCGATCGATGAATGGCTGGCTGCAGCCGAGTACGTCATGGCCGAAGGCAATGCCCGCGTGATTCTGTGCGAGCGTGGCATTCGCACATTCGAGACTGCGACGCGCAACACGCTCGATCTCTCCGCTGTGCCGGTTCTGCGCGAACGCACGCATCTGCCGGTGATTGTCGATCCAAGTCACGCCGCCGGGCGACGCGAGTGGGTCGCGCCACTTGCGCGAGCGGCGCGCGCAGTGGGCGCACACGGCGTCATGATCGAAATTCATCCGGAGCCGGATCGCGCTCTCTCAGATGGTCCGCAGTCACTCGATCTCGACCATTTCGAAGCGCTCGCGCGCGAACTAATAGCGACCGCGCGCGGTGATTGTCGGTCTTAACAGTTATCAATGTTTCGCGTCGCAGTCGCGATTACGATAACGTCCCGGTAGCGTATTCGTGCAC
>DATLPS010000148.1:0-4856 GCA_035535575.1 Candidatus Limnocylindria bacterium | reverse complement strand
AGCGCGCGGTTGACCGCGACGTTGAAGCGCCAAATGAGACGACCAAGCTGTCCGGCGACCCCACGCAATTCCGCACTTTGGACCGGCACACTCGGTGTCCGCACGGTCGCACCCAGTCGATTCATGCCTGCGCTCCACGCTTTGCCGACGCGATTGACCGAAAACGACGTCATGGTGTCGTAAATTTCCTTGAACTCCATGCCCGGCCCGCGCATACCCACCAGCGCGATAAATGAAGTGAGCACTTCGTTCGCGCCTTCGCCAATCTGGTTGATGCGCGCGTCGCGCAGCATGCGCTCCAGCGGAAGGTCGATAAAGTACGCCGAGCCGCCATAAATCTGGAATACGTCGTTGATGCACTCCCAAAGCCGCTCGGTCGTGAAGACCTTCAGCATGGCGGTTTCCAACATGTAATCTTCCAAGCCGCGGTCAATAAACGCCGCTGTAACCGTCGTCATCGCTTCCATCGCGTAAGCGTCGGCGGCGATACGCGCGATCTTCTTTTTGACCAGATGAAAATTACCGAGCGTTTTGTCGAATTGTTTTCGCGTATTTGCGTGCTGGATCGCCAGTTCCAAACAAGTCTTGGCCGCACCGGTGCAACACGCGCCGAAAGTTGTTCGGCCAAAATCGAGCACCGTCAGCGCGACTTTGAGACCTTTGCCCAGCGGTCCCAGAATGTTTTCCTTCGGAACCTTTACGCCGCGCATCACGAACCGTCCGGTTGCAGTGCCGCGAATTCCCATCTTCGGCATCCGCGCTTCGAGGATTTCAAATCCGGGCATATCCGGTGTAACCAGAAATGCCGTGACCGCAGTTTTGTCCGAGCCCGGTACTGGCGTGCGCGCCATCACGGTGAGCTCATGCGCGATCGCCGCGTTCGTGATGTAACGTTTTTCGCCGTTCAAAACAAAGTGCGAACCGTCCTCGCTCGGGCGGGCCTGCATCTGCACATTTGCCGCATCCGATCCGGCTTCCTTTTCGGTGAGCGCGAATGCGCCGAGTTGCTCGCCGGTCACTAATTTCGGCAGCCACTTCTGCTTTTGCTCGTGTGTTCCAAACAACAGCAACGCGCGAATCCCGATCGAATGATGCGCGTTTACGAAGACCGACGTTGATGCGCAACGTCGACCGATTTCTTCCAGCACTTTGCAGTTGGCCATTTGCGAAAAACCGCGTCCGCCATATTCCTTCGGCGCCGTCATACCAAGAACGCCGACGCGACCTAGGCCGTCGATCACGCTGCGCGGAATGTCTGCCTGTCGATCGATCTCAGCAGGGTCGAGATGTTCGTCCAAAAATTTGCGGAGTTCGATGAGTGTTTCGTCCAATTCGGCTTTTTGCGCCGCTGGCATACGCGGATACGGCATCACCCAATCCGCTACGAAATGTCCATGGAAAAGCCCCTTCGCGAACCCCAGCGCCTGCGGCCCTGCAAAAAGCAGTTCTTCTGCCTGCTGAATTTCTTTTTGTCGCTGCGCGTCGAGTTTGTTCATTCAGTTGAGCCGGCGAAAAGTGGCGACGCACTTTAGCCGTCCGCGTCCACGTGTCCAATCAGGCGTAGCAGCTGCTCGTTGAAAACTCTAGCGTCAGCAACCCGAAAAGCGTGACGCTCTAGCTTGCGATGCGGAGCGTCGTCCTCAGCTACATCCCTGACTGGTGCCGCATTCGGTGCAAACGCCGCACGCGCCTGCGCGAATGACCTTGTCGCTGCCGCAAACCGAGCACGTGATTCCCATGAAGATGCTACCGAGTGCGACCATGACTCGGTCGTCATGACCATTACCATTTCCGCCTTGCACAGCCGAGTCAGGGTTGTCTGTGATCACGTCAATGACTTGTTTGTCGCTCGTCCGCGCCAAATCCGTGACCGGCCGGTTCAAAGCCTTCTTTTCGATCTCGACAATTTCCTTCAGCGGCAGGTCCGGCTGCGCGCGGCTAGGGGACGTCGCTTCCTTGTAGCCATTGATGAACTGGCACGCCAACCAGCGAAAAACGTAATCGGTAATGCTGGTCGCGTGGCGGATGTCGGGATTTTTTGTGAAGCCGCTCGGCTCGAATCTTTGATAAGCAAATTTTTTCACCAGGCTCTCGAGTGGCACGCCGTACTGGAGGGCGATCGAAGTGAGCGTGCCGACAGTATCCATTAAACCGCCGATCGTGCTGCCTTCCTTTGACATAGTGATGAAAAGTTCACCCGGTTGCCCGTCTTCGTATAAGCCGACGGTGATGTAACCTTCGTGACCGGCGATCTCGAATCGATGGGTCATGGAATTGCGCGTGTCCGGCATGCGATGACGAACGGGTTGATCAAGTTGGTTGCGCAACGTTGCCAGTTCTTGTTCCAGCTCGACAATGCGGTTTTGTAGCGCGTCTACCTCGGTGCCGGCGGGAAGGCCGCCGCCACGACTGGTGACTACAGTGCCCATATCTTTCGTTTTGCGTGTATTCAAAGGCGCGGACCGCTTTGAGCCTTCGCGGTAGATCGCGATCGATTTTAACCCCAGCCGCCAACCTTCGACGTACGTGTTCATGATGTCGTCCACCGTAGCCGCTTCCGGCATGTTAACCGTCTTCGAAATCGCGCCGCTCAGGAATGGTTGGGCCGCAGCCATCATGTTCAGATGCGCCATGTAGTGCAGCGCTCGCTCGCCTTTGAACGGCTTGAATGCGCAGTCGAAAATCGACAAATGCTCAGCTCTCAGACCAGATGAAATTTTGGTTCCGTCGGTATCTGTGACGTCCTCAATTGTGTCGAACGCATCGATATGCGCGACTATGCGTTCGATCTCCTCCGAGTCATAACCGAGTTTCTCCAGCGCAGCCTTGACGGTTTGGTTCACAATTTTGAGCATGCCGCCGCCTGCAAGCAGCTTGTATTTTACCAACGCGATGTCCGGTTCGATGCCTGTGGTATCGCAATCCATCAGGAAACTGATCGTGCCGGTCGGCGCGAGCACCGTGACTTGCGCGTTGCGACAGCCGTAGCGTTTGCCCAGCTCGGCCGCGCGCTCCCAAACTTTTGCAGCTTCTTCTTTCAAATGCGCAAACTCTTTCACGTCCGAAATCTCGCGAACCGCGTCACGATGCAGCTCGATTACTTCGAACATCGAGGCAACATTGTCTTTCGCGACCGGCTTCGGCACGCCGCTGGCGTGGGCGTCGTGATAGCCTGGAAACGGCCCCAGCGCTTGCGACATGCGCGCGCTTTGCTCATAAGCTTCGCCGGTCATAATCGCAGTGATCGCGCCACAAAGCCCCCGGCCTTCGACGCTATCGTAACCGTAGCCGTAGCTCATGATCAGTGAGCCGAGGTTGGCGTAACCAAGTCCAAGCGTGCGGAAAATATGCGAGTTCTCCGCGATTTCTTTGATCGGGTAACTTGCATTGTCCACGATGATCTCCTGCGCAGTGATGAAGATGCGCACCGCCGCTTTGAATCGTTCAACATCGAACTCTCCGTCCATGGTTTTGAACTTCATCAAATTGAGCGAGGCGAGATTGCACGCTGTGTTGTCGAGGAAGAGATACTCGCTGCATGGGTTCGTAGAGTTTTGACGATCGGTGCCTTTGCACGTGTGCCATCTGTGAATGGTTGAATCGAATTGCATCCCTGGATCGCCGCAGATGTGTGTGCCCTCGGCAATTTTGCGTAGCAGCATGCGCGCGTCTTTGCGTTCACAGGGCTTACTATCCGTCACCCGGCGCGTCCACCATTCGCGGGCTTCCAGCGCAGCTTCCATGAATTCGTCGCTGACGCGCACGCTCACGTTTTCGTTCTGATACATTACCGAGCCGTACGCATCGCCGTTGTAACTGCCGTCGTAACCTTGCTCGATCAGCGCCCACGCTTTTTTCTCTTCCTTTTGCTTGGCGTCGATGAACTCTTCGATATCCGGGTGCCAATCCTTAAGCGTGTTCATCTTCGCGGCGCGCCGCGTTTTGCCGCCGCTTTTCACCACATTCGCTACCTGATCGTAAACCTTCAGGAACGAGAGCGGTCCGCTGGGCTTGCCGCCACCGCTTAGTTTTTCTCTTGTCGATCTTAGCGAAGAAAGATCGGTTCCGGTGCCGCTGCCGTACTTGAAAAGCATGGCCTCGCTCATGGCCAGCCGCATGATGTCTTCCATAGTATCGTTCACACTCTGGATGAAGCAGGCGCTGCCCTGCGGATATTCGTATTGCGATGGAGCGCGTTGGGCTTTGCCGGTCGCGCGATTGTAGAAATAATTCCCTGCGCCGCCGTCCTTGCCGACGCCGTATTGATGATACAATCCAACATTGAACCAGACCGGCGAGTTAAACGCGCCGTGCTGGTTTAAACACAGCCAGCTCAGTTCGTCGTAGAAAATTTCCGCAGCTTCTTCATCTGCGAAGTAGCCATCCGCAATTCCGCAGTCGGTGATCGTGCGCGTGACTCGATGAATCAGTTGCCGCACCGAGGTTTCTCTTCCACCTTTGTACGGATCAGTCCCGTTGGCGATGTCGCCATAAAAATATTTCGACACCGCGATTTTGGTCGCGAGCGCGCTCCAGCTTTTTGGGATTTCGATGTCTTCCTGTTTGAAGATGACCTTGCCGCTGTCGTCATTGATTTCCGCAGTGCGCCGCTCCCATTCGATCTGATCGAACGGCGCGACGGCAGCATCGCTGAACACGCGCTCAAACCGTAGGCCGACATTTTTCGTCTTCTCGGACCTGGTCTTGCGGTGTTCAGTGGGTTTAGGCGATCGTTCAAGCGAGGCGGGCGGAATTCCGGGTTTTAGTTGAATCATGGTGGTGAGGGAGGGTTGAGGGTTCGAATAAGGTGCGAATACTCTGTGAATACCGGTCAACAACAAGTAATAGCGTGGCTG
>DATLPS010000147.1:0-6063 GCA_035535575.1 Candidatus Limnocylindria bacterium | reverse complement strand
CCGCAACTTCCGCCAATGCGAGGTCTTTGCCAGAATCCGATTCAAAGGCGTCTTCAAAATCGGACATGGCGCGCAGGTCTCGGTGAAACGATCGCACCCGCGATATAGGAAACAGCCGCCCGTGAAATGCCACATATCGTGCAAAGTAATGACCACCCCAATCCCGCTTGGCAGTGTCTCCAGCCAACTGGGAACATTGAACCAATCCGCAACCGTGTGTAGATGCACCACATCAACTCCCTCCAGGTCTTCGGCCGCTGGCGGCGATAACAACCGCCGTGTTCCGTGCCACGGTTCGGTGGACAAGGAAACATACGACCAGCGAATCACGCGATCCAAGAGGGATCTGTCGGCATGCCCCGACAGCGAATCTTTGCACAGCACGCGGCTTTCAATCCCCTGCTCCGTTAATGCGCTGGAAAGAAGCGCCGCAAATTCAAAACTGCCGCCCGAAGCGTGAGTGTTGACCTGTAGTACCCTCATGCTGTGGATTTCGAGACGGCAAATGTGAACTTCATACGTTGAATTTCCTCGGCGCGTCTATGGTGCAGTCGCCACCGGCGCGGCGCGTTGAGAATATAGTCGAGCCAATACCGCGCCGCTTTTCGATAACCTGCACACTTCTCTTTTTGCCCCCCAAGTTTGTAAAGTAACGAAACTACCGGAAATGCGAGTGCCCGAAGAGGTGCAAGTCCCGTGCGCAAGAAATCTCGGCGTCGCCTTTTCCTGAAATCCGCGGATCGCCGAGTAACAGGCAAACCAGCATCCACGGCAAATCGTTCGAACAGGACCTGGCTGGGAGTGCGTGCTCCACCAAGCCACGGAGCCGATGTCGTATAGTGAAGCACGCAGTCCAGATCATTGTTCTGCTGCGCATCAAAGCGCCACGCCGCGCGATTCCAATGTTCGGGCAAGTCGTCGATCTCTCTGTGGAGAAGAAAATTGATAGCCGACTGGTCCCAGAATCGGTATTTCCCGCTCCAACGATTCAAAAAATCAACAGCGGATTCGAAGAAATGCTGTCTCCTGAGTTCGTCGAGATTCATCAACATTACACCGCAGTTAAAGTAAGCGCCTTCCGCAGGAAGATTCATCGCCTTTGCCAGCAGTAGGGAGTCTTGCGCAAGTGACAACGTTTCCGAGTCACGAACTGCGGCAAGGACCTTGCGTTCCGCCAATTCAAGATCAAAAAGCTCCGATAGATCGCGGAAGACCAAACTGTCGCAGTCTAAGTAGATCACACGCGGCGCACTCACCAAGCGCGGCAGCAGTATCCGGCAATAAGTCATGTGCGATTCGCCTGGTCCGAGTGTCGCCGCGCCAAACACCGATGCATCTGCCGTCACGAACTCGAGCCGACCGCGTTCACTAACTGGAGCGACGAGTCGTAGAAGAGCATCCCTGGATCGTTGCGAAATACCGCCGTCGAGCACCTTCACCTCCACTTCTCGCGCCGGGTCCAGGTAACTTAAAGCGCTCGCGACCGCGCAATACAGCCCGGGGAAGTACCGTTCGTTACTAGCCAGCGCAATAACTACTGGTTCCATTATTCACAAACCCATTTTACGAATAACCGCTCCCGAAGATGGTTCGCCGGGTGATGAACAATGCATTCGCTATGGCTATGCGGCAGCGAACTGCGATTCGTTTGGTCGTGGGAACGCTCTTCAGGTTGACAAACAAAACGTCATCAACCCTGGGCCAGTTTGCCATTACGATGCCGTACCCCTCAGCCCGCATGCGCCGGCAGACACGATCCACATCGCGCCGCGTGAATGGCGCTCGCTTATCGTGGAATTCAACCGTCAACTGGCCGCAACTGGCCAGATCAGATGCGCTCGCGCTTTCTAAAATCCCGATTTCAGCGCCTTCCACATCCATCTTTATCAAATCTACTCGCTCTCCCAAGCGCTTGACGGTGTTCGAGAAATCCAGCGTCGGAACCGTCACCTGATCAGCTATCCCATAAGCCGCCGACCATTCCCTGAAAACACTCGAAGACTCAGGCTCGATCGATCGGGTAAACGTGACTGGCCCTTGTTTGCTTTCTGCGACGACCGCTGCATGAACAACATCCGCTTCGTCACCGAAGGTTCGTTTCAGGGATTCCGCCAATGCGGGATCCGCTTCAATCAGAAGAGCCCGAGAAACAGGATGTTCTGATTTTAACGCCGCGAAGAATTCTCCACGGTGCGCCCCAAAATCCGCCACCACCGTCGGCTGGCCCAGAAGTGGCGCAAAAAACGAATGCTCTCGAAAACGGCGAACTCCAAGACAGTCCAGAAGCAAATGAAATATTCGCCGGAACACACGTCGCGCCTGCATTCGAAGGCCACCGCCACTCGCTATCATATTGTTCTTCGATATGACACGAAACTTGACTGACTACGGTCCCGCGTTTACGGCCTGCTCCATTGCTGATGCATCTGATCTGTTTTTCGAATAGATCGCTCTCCTAAGGGCGTCCACGAACCGCGCTTGAATGCGCTCGCAATTGAATTCGACGGCAGCGGCCTCGCGGGATGATTTTGCAAGGCGCTCTTGTTCCGCAGGCGAAGCAGCCAATTTTTCCAGCGCACCGAGTATCGCTGACGGATTCGAATCTGTAACGCATAATGCTCGGTCTCCCCTGCGCGCCCATTGTACCGCCGAACAGTATTCCGGTCCCCACACGATAATTGGAAGACCAAGCTGCGTCGCATCAATCATCTTTGAAGCAAAGCTGGTTATCATTCGCCGGCGGTGCGACGGAGCAAAGCTCATGACGACTAAAGCAGCTTGAAAACCGTGAAGCGACTGCGCCAGTTGGTTCGGCGGAATGAATCCACGGTAAACTCCAAGAGAGCGAAACTCATCCTCGGCCCCCGAGGTCCAAACCGGACTCGGACCAAAGATCTCTAAACGCACGCGGTCAGAGCCTTTGAGCGCGCGCAATGCGCATTCGATCAGCGGCCCATATTCGGAAAGATTTCCGAAATAGGCAACTCGCAACGGGAGCTCAACATCGTCCGCCAGCTCGCTACATCGTGTTAGCGACGGCGCGTCATGCAGCACCAAACCATTTTCAAGTTCACCTAACTCACGCCGCATTCCCTCGCTTACGCAGATTGCTACGTCGCTCTCGGCGGACGTCTTGCGAAATTGGCGTTCAACTCGCGGACGGAATGCGAGAGGGACATCTGGAAAATCAGGCCACCAGTCCTGAAAAAAACAAACCAACGGCAGTTTAAACTCTTGTGCTACTCTCCTGGCCTGTATGTGCCAGGAGCCATGTGCAACGGTGACGACAACATCCGGCCGAAACAAGTGGATCAAGTCACGAACGATTTTGCGCGGAGGCAAAACAGGGAAGAGACATTCCCAAGCCCGAGAGACGGATTGAAAGCCAATTTGTCGAAGTTTGCCGATCAGTTTCAAACGAAACGGAAATTGCCGCCACGACACGACCTCAGACTCAATCCGCGGGTTTGATTTGAGATGGCGATGCAAAACCAGTTCACCGCCTGAACCTCGCGCGTTTGGAACGACTGAAGATACGACCAGGACTTTGATTCGGTCCATTGGAAAGCAAAGCAGGATTTAGTTACGTGGTCCTTGGTTGGAGCAGTTTTTCAATTTCGCTCACGAAAATTTTCTGCAGTCGGTCAGGATCAAACAGCGTCTGGTGCAGTCGCGTAGCTTCATGCGAAAGCTGTTCGCGCCAGGCAGCGTCATGAGCGATTTGACGACAGGCGGAAACAATCGCGTCGGCATCATCCTGGTTCACGACGACGGCACCACCGTGTTTCCGCGCTACGCGAACCGGCGTGCAATAGTCCGGTCCCCAAAGAATCACCGGTTTTCCAAATGCGACATAGTCCAGAAATTTGGTGGTGAAACTCGTCCGCATGAAGAGTTCGTGCTCTTTCTCGAAGCTCATCACTACCAGCAACGCGTCAGCACTGGCCATCACATCGGCGGCTTGTTCAGGCGATTTGAAACCAAGATAAATTCCATTCGCTTTAGCACGGTTCAGCACGTCCAGCGGCCAGTCGGCGTTTGGCCCGACCACAATAATTTCCAGGTCCTTCGTCGGTTCCATTTTCTCGATCAGCGAGCAAAGCATTCGCCCGTAAAAATTTTCGACTGAGCCGACGTAGACCAGCCGGAATTTTTTGTTGGAAGGTGGCCAGGGCTCTTCGGGCACACTGTGCCTGCCAGGCATCGGATAAATCACATGGCTATTGGGATGGAGGCCGAGCACTTCCTGCATTCCATCGCTAGTGCAAAACGCCAGGTCACATGCGGAGTAAAGCTCGCGGTAGCGCCGACTCAAAGTTGTCTGCGTGAATTCATGACCAAAATGTCCTTTCATCACAGGAAACCAATCGAGAAAGAGTCCGGCGAGCGGCAACCCGTGGCGTTCTGCTGTTTTTCGGGCACCGTGACACAACCCGCACTCCGCCAGCGTAAGAATGACGTCTGGTTTGAAAGTTTCCACTGCAGTTTCCAACGCTGCGTTGGTTGTCAGCGGCCAGACGAAATTTTCGTAATCGGTGATCCATGCTGCCAGTCGCGGACCAAATCGGCTCTTTCTCAGCCGATGAAGAGGACCCGGCAGCCGGAGTGGCGTGTGCACCAGAAGATCATTAGCAAAGTCCGCATTGCTGGCGACGTGCAATTCAAACGGCGAACGCTCCATGAACATTCGGTGCATCACAATGCGCACCCCGCAATCGTTTCTGGGCGGCACAATGCTTACTAGCAGAATGCGACAACTGGCCGTCATGCAGCACTGTTACTGGCTAAACCCCTTCGCTTGCCCAAGACGACGCGTCTCGATAGAAATCGGGGGACGCATCGCCGGATCAATCCCTTTCCCCTGAATGCCATCAGAAACAATTCTCCTTCCAACGTCAGCTTATGAGTGCCGCAAAAGTGAAGAAAGCCGGCCCGCTCCACTTTTGTCGCCGAAGATGAGCCGAACAGTTTACGATAGCGCTTACGGTACTCTTGGAACGCGTTGCGGAAAGCAGATACGTTTTCTTCGCTAAAGTCGAACTCCCAGGAAACTGACGTCCATCCGATCTCCTTCTTCATTAGTTCCAGCAGGAGTTGCCCGTGTGCTTTTGCCAGTAATTCGGCGGGAGCCAGGTTGGGCATGGCTTTTTCAAGCGCCTCCATGTAGATGCCGAATGGGATGCGAAAAAGGAACGGGGAATGAGGAGAGCGGGCCATACGGTTGCCGTCGCAGCCGCTATAGGTCAATGCGCGAATCATCGCGCCAAAATCGAAGCAGCAAATCCCAAGCTCGCGGGATAGTTCATAGCCGAGAATCTTCGCTCCTCCTCCCAACGATAAGAAAAGAGTATCGATCTCGTGTGCTTTAACGAACTGTCGCAAATCCTGTTTTACCATGTCGAGATTGGCATCAAGATCGCGGCCGTCGTTGCGAACTTGGTGATAGAAGACTTCTGCGTTTTCAGGCCAGTAAGCGGCCGCCGCTCGCGCAAACGCAGGCGTCTGGGACAACAACTCGAGGAGGCATGCTTCGGCTCCCGCAAACCCGATGCGGCGGTCACTGCAGTACTGTTTGAATTCCGTCTCGGTCCACGTAAGAAACACAAGGGACGTCTCTTTAGTTGCGTTACGATGTGAGTCCGGGGCCCTTTTGAGAGTTAACTTCGAAACCAGATGTTCGTTAGGCCAATTACCTTCGTGGAAATCGACGTAGTTCGCCTCTTCGTATGCTGTGCGCAGCCGTTCCGCACGATCTGCGCTCAGGCCGGGATTAGTGTAAGCCTGCGTTCCAGACGTTGGCCCATCGCGGAAGTCGATTCCGTCCAGCCGCTGCTCCTGTTGAGCAAGCAGATAGGCGAGTTCCATGTCGCCCATGCGCAAAAAGCAAAACGGCCTTCGCCTGCGCATCAACTCCGATAGGAGCTTGGCTTGGACTAGCCGTGCATCGTAGCCGTCCTGCTTTTTACCAAAAGGGCTTCCAGATGGCGGCGGCGGACAACTTTGCAAAAGCTCTTGGTAGTAAGTCATACTGCTTACTGATGACGTTCGGATAAATTGTCTCTG
>DATLPS010000146.1:0-9948 GCA_035535575.1 Candidatus Limnocylindria bacterium | reverse complement strand
ACGCTGGGCAACATCGAGAGTAACCATCTTCTCCGGTGGACCGTAGCGCCGATACGCGCCGCTATCTTTGCCGCCGTGTCCGGCATCTACGACCACGGTCTTAAAGGTTTTGCTGGTATCTTTAACCGCAGCATGCCGCATACTTGCGCAGGCAGGTAGCAAAGCGACAAACCCAAGCGTAACGATGCGATTTACGAAACCCGGCATTCTGATCTAATAGCAAAAAACACGTAGCCTACAAAAAAGTTTCTCCCCTAAGGTGAACTGAGACCCCGACATTGCACCAAGTGTTCATTGTTTCTCTCAATGCATATAAAATCACTTGTGTTTTGCGCTGCTGCGCATAAAGCCTTACCACTTTTATGATGACCCGATTTGCGATTGTTCCATTGCTTCTGGCGCTCAACTTTTCGATGTGCAAGAGGGGCGAAACTGTTTCCCAGAACTCTCAGTCCTCGGGGTCGCCAGCTGCCGCAACCGCTGCCCCGGTGGCAGCGGCATCTCCGAAGATTACGAAGCCGGTTGTCGATCAAACGGCTCAGACGGTTATTTTTTGTTACCATCGGTTGGTCGATAAAATTCATACACCGTGGACTGAGATCACGCCCGCTGCGTTCGAAGCGCAGATGAAGGAGTTGAAGGACCGCGGCATTACAGTCATCTCAATGCAGGATCTGCTCGCATGGAAGCGCGGAGAAAAGAACATACCGCCGCGATGCGCGGTGATTACCTTCGATGATGGCTGGAAATCGCAATACGAAGTCGCGTGGCCGATAATGAAGAAGTACGGCTACCCGTTCACCATGTTCCTCTACACAGAAGGTGTTGCCGGTGGCAGTCTGGGCGGTGGACAGGCGATTACGTGGGAACAGCTCGCCGACATGCGGGACAACGGCATCGATATCGAGGCGCACACCGCGACGCACCAGGACTTGCGCGAAGGCCACAACATAATGCTGGCTGCTCCCGGGGGAAAACGGACGAGAACGAAACTCACCGGGCCGCAATACGAGGAATGGCTGCAAAACGAAGTGGTCGGCTCCAAGCAACTGCTCGAGAAGCGACTCGGCATCAAAGTGAATTGTTTTGCGGTGCCGTTTGGCAATTACAACGAGCACGTCAAGGAAATTGCGCGAAATTCCGGCTACGAGGCGATGTTCACGGTTTACGGTCAGCCTATCACGTTTACTTCGCCTCTTGATTCAATCGGTCGCTACGCGATTGAAGCGAACAAGCCGAAGGTTTTCGAGGATGCTTTGAAGATGATTGGCACGTCAACGGGCGGCGCCGCAGCGGTCGCCGAAGTCGGCGCGAAAGATCTCGCGACTCAGCCCGCAGACGGCGAAACAGTGCGCACCGCGCTTCCTCTTATCAAAGCGAACCTGAGCGGGATCGGACAAATCGAACCCGGCAGCGTTCAAATGAGGGTGAGCGGCCTCGGTCCCGTTCCGGCCAACTACGATCCCAAAACAGGTACTGTGTCATATCAAGTTACTCAGAAGCTGCGCGATAAATCCTGCACTGTGATTGTCAGCGCGAAATCTGAAGGGAAAAAGGTCGAAGCGCACTGGACGTTTGGAATTGAGGAAGGTGCGACCGGCGCGGCACCAGCGGCGAAGCCAATAGCAACGCCCAAAAAATAAGCACAGCGGCGGCTTTCGATCCGCCGCGGTTGCTTGGAAAAGCGCCGCGCTGATGCGGCGGTTAGACAATCATGTTTCCACAACTCAGCGATAAGCTTCAGGATATTTTCAAAGAGCTGCGCGGGCACGGTACGCTAAGCGAAGCCAATATCGACGCTGCTTTGCGTCAGGTGCGCCTGGCGTTGCTCGAAGGGGATGTCGATTTTCAGGTCGCCAGACGATTCATCGCGCGCGTCAAAGAAAAAGCGCTCGGCGAAACGGTTCTTCGCAGCATCACACCGGGTCAGCAGATCGTAAAAATTTTCCACGACGAACTGACTGCGTTGCTCGGAGGCGATGCCGCGCCGCTTCGCCTGCAAGATGGCGGCCGTATTTTGATCGTCGGTCTCAACGGTTCCGGCAAAACGACTTCCTCGGCAAAGCTGGCGCGTTTTTTACAGAAGCAGGGTCATCGCCCGGCATTGGTCCCGTGTGACCTGCAACGTCCGGCAGCGATCGAGCAACTCGTAACGCTCGGCAAACAAATTGATGTCCCCGTGTATGCGCCTGATCCGAACGAGAAAAATGTTCAGCGCGCGGCCGGTGCCGCACTCGCTCGCGCACGAACAGAACCTGTCCTGGGCGGGGTCGAAGGAGGCGCATCAAGCATTTACATTTTCGACACGGCGGGTCGACAGGAAATCAATGAACCGTTGATTCAAGAACTGAAAGCATTGAAGGAAACTTTGAACCCGCAGGAAACATTACTGGTGGTTGATGCCGCCACGGGTCAGCAAGCGGTCAGTGTCGCAACTCATTTCAACGAAGCGTTATCAATCACGGGTATCGTTTTAACCAAACTTGACGGCGACGCACGCGGTGGCGCGGCATTGTCAATGCGCGAAGTGACACGGCAGCCGATCAAATTTGCTGGAACGGGGGAAAAGCTTGATCAGTTCGAACTCTTTATTCCGGAGCGCCTCGCGGGACGGATTCTTGGGATGGGCGACGTTGTCGGCCTTGTTGAGAAAGCTGCCGAAGCAGTGGAAGCCGAAGACGCCGCCGAACTCGAGCGCAAATTGCGCACCGCTTCATTCGATTTCAATGACTTCCTGGCGCAGTTCAAAATGATGCGACGAATGGGACCGCTGGAGAATATCCTTGGCATGTTGCCTGGCATGAGTAATGTGCAAGGCCTCTCGGTTGACGAGAAGCAGCTTAAGCGCACGGAAGCCATCGTGCTTTCGATGACGAACGAAGAGCGGACGCGCCCCGACATTCTGAATGCGCGGCGTCGTCAGCGCATCGCGCGCGGCAGCGGCTGCACAGTCACGGAGGTAAACGAATTGCTGCGGCGCTTTGATCAGATGCGAAAGATGATGAAAAGCGCGGGCAAAATGAAGAAAATGATGAAACAGTTACAAGGGTTAAATCGGTAAGCCAGTGTGTTGTTTTGCCTTTTTAACTCTTTAACGTCGTAACTTTCTTAATTATGGCAGTTTCAATCAGATTACGCAGAGAAGGCGCGAAAAATCGCCCGTATTACAAAGTGGTTGTGGCTGACAGCCGCAGTCCACGCGACGGGAAATTTATCGAGCTCATCGGTACGTACGATCCAAAAACACCAGGTCATAACAGCTCGTTGAACATTCAACGGGCAGAGTACTGGATCAGCAAAGGCGCGCAACCGTCTGACACGGTTCGTAGCTTGATTAAGAAAAATAAGAAACAAGCTGCGGCTGCTCAGACTTCGTCCCAAACCGAACAGCGGGCGTCGGAACCAACTCAGCAAGAGTCTTTGCCTCCTTCGCCTCCCGTTGAAACATCCAGCTAATCGCGGGGGATCGTTTTCGCTCATCTGCTGTAGAGTGCGCCGTCCGCAGCGCAGATGGCAGCTATTGCTTCAGCGCCTCTGAATTTCGTGTTTATTCGTGTTCATTCGTGGTTAGTTTGTTGACGCATGCGAGAGTTTCTCGAGTTCGTCATCCGCCAGCTGATTGAGTTTCCTGATGATATGGTATTGACCGAAATTCCCAGCGGCAGAACGACCATCTTCAAATTACAACTTCGGCGGCCGGATGTCGGCCGTATAATCGGCCGAGGCGGCCAGACAATTCATGCGATTCGCGCGTTGCTAGCCAGTTCCGCTGCACGCCATGGCCAACGCGCCATCCTCGAGATCATAGAATAAGTCCGCTTCTTCTGTAGCGGCGCTCTGTGAGCGCCGGCCCCTTGATTTCGGCGGTCACAGACCGCCGCGACAGTTTCAGCATTGGACGCCGGACATTCGGCGCTCCACGTTTTCTTTGTAGAATGAAGATCGACATCCTCACTTTGTTCCCGGAAATCTGCCGTGCGCCATTGAACGAGAGCATGATGAAACGCGCACAGGAAAAGGGAATTGTTGGTGTTCACATTCACAACCTGCGCGATTGGGCGACGGACAAACACCACGTGGTCGATGACGCGCCATTTGGCGGAGGGCAGGGGATGGTAATGAAGCCGGAACCGATTTTTGCGGCAGTCGAAGATCTGCGACATCAAACATCAAACCTGAAACCTCAAACCTCAAAAGTCATTCTGATGTCTCCGGCGGGCCGACGTTTGAACCAACGGCTGGCAACAGAGCTTTCGCAGGAATCGTATCTAATCATCGTCTGTGGCCATTACGAAGGAGTCGATCACCGGGTGATCGAACATCTCATCGATCTTGAGATTTCCATTGGCGATTACGTCCTGACGAACGGCGCAATCGCTGCGGTTGTTCTCGTCGATGCAATTGTGCGTTTGCTGCCGCGGGTGCTCGGTCATGAACGATCTGCTGTCGATGATAGCTTCAGTTCGAAAACATCGGGACTCGAAGCTCCGCAGTACACGCGGCCAGCCGAATTTCGCGGCTGGAAGGTTCCGGAAGTCTTGCTTTCCGGAAATCACGCTGAGATCGCGAAGTGGCGCGAAGAACAAGCGATCAAGCGAACACGCCAGAATCGCCCGGATTTGTTGAACGGGTAGGGGAGATTGACCTCAATCGCCCGCGGGCGGTTCAGGTGAACCGCCCCTACCTGACGCGTCCGAGGACCACGCTGGCGTTGATTCCACCGAACCCAAATGAATTGCTCATGACGTAATTCAACTCCGCGGCGCGCCCATGATTCGGCACAATGTCGAGATCACACTTCGGATCCGGATTTTGATAATTGATGGTCGGCGGCACCCATTGCCGATCTAAAGCCAGCGCGCAAAGCCCGGCTTCGATTGCACCCGTGGCGCCGAGCGGATGCGCGTAATAACCTTTCGTTCCGCTAACGGGTACCCGTTGCGCATGCTCGCCAAAGACTTGTTTAATTGCCGCTGTCTCGGCGCTGTCGTTGAGCTGGGTGGAACTGGCATGTGCGTTGATGTAATCGATCCGCTCGGGCACCAACTGCGCGTCTGAGAGCGCTTCGCGCATGGCGCGAATGGACGATTCGCCGTTCGGCAGGGGTGAGGTCATGTGAAAAGCATCGTTATTTAAGCTGTACCCCAGCACCTCCGCGTAGATACGGGCACCTCGTGCTCGCGCGTGTTCAAGCTCCTCGACGACGAGCGAAGCGCCGCCTTCACCCATGACGAATCCATCACGCGAGAGATCGAATGGACGACAAGCCAACGCCGGATCACCCGTCGACCTGCTCATCGTCTTGATAATGTCGAATGCGCCGATCGTGATGGCTGTAAGGGGTGCTTCCGCTCCGCCCGCAACGATTACATCGGCAAAATCGTCTCGTATGTAACGCAGCGCTTCGCCTACCGAAACTGTGCCACTTGCGCAACTGTTTGAATTTGTTGTGCCGACGCCGCGAAAGCCAAATTCAATTGCGATGTTTGAATGTGCTGAACCCCCAAAAACTTGGACGGCAAGTGTGGGTTGAACGCCGCGAGGGCCTTTCTTCAGATACCTGATGTACTGTTCCTCGGCTTTGCAGACGCCGCCCAGCGCTGTGCCGAAGCTGGCTCCGATGCGATCTTGTGGGTTTTCGCTGGAGTAATCGATGTGCGCATCATCGAGCGCGAGCTTCGCAGATACGACGGCGAACTGCGCGTAGCGGTCAAGTCGTTTCAATCGGTGGGGCGGAAAAAACTCTTCCGGGTCCCAATCGCTAATCTCGCCGGCGCAACGAACGCGGAAAACGCTCGGATCGAAGCCTGTGATGCTGCCAATGCCACTCCTTTCCGCGAGAATTCCGTTCCAGAAATGATCGACGCCGATGCCGACGCACGTAATGGGACCGATACCTGTAATGACCGCGCGTCTTCGATTCATGCGGCTACCTTGTTTGCCCTCGCTTCGATGTAAGCTTTCATACAACGCAACGTTTTATTGGCGATGTTATGAATGAAAAAATCGCCGATGACCAGATTAACAATCGGCGCGAGCAAACGGATCCGAAATTGTAAGTCATGCGAGATTATCACCATGACGGCATCCGGCGTATCAGAGAAAGTCCAGACTACACGCATCCCTTTCGTCCAGGCTTTCAGATGATGAAAATGGATTTCGAGTCTGCTGCGATCGATGATTTGCTCCGAGGTCCACGAGATCGGAATCCCGGAGCGCCGCGCTGCCATCACGACGATGTTGCGATTGGCACCGCGCTCAAGAAATCGGATGTAGCGGTAATGCGGAAGGATTTTCGGCCACAGCTCCAGGTTTGCCGCTGTTTCGAAAATCATCATCTTCGGTGCCTGCATAACGATGGAGTTGACTTTGTGCATAGAAACGATAGCCCAGCGTCAGATGGAAACCCGCTTGGCCAGCGATGTTGCGCAACTTCCGCGGAACAGGCAACACTTCGTCTAAAACCATTTTGATGAAAGAGAAAAATCATCCCGCCAAGCATCAAAGAACACCCTGTCGCTGGCGCAGATCAATCTGCCTATTGCGATTCGAAGGCAAGGGGATTGAACCCGTGCCCGTGGCGCGGACGCGACCGACGCAACTTGGCGTGGCTCGTCGGTGATTGCAGTTCAACCGCTACGGCAAGAGTTACCCTTCTCAATCACGACCGTGCCTTACATGGTCGGCTTCTCGCGCCAGCTGTGCCATATACGCAAAAAATGCTGGCGATTGGCCGATGAAGAGACCCATGTTGGTGAGGAATGTGAGAGCACCCATGGCGACGCCTTCTGTGTTCGTTGGTCGAATGATCGAAACAATAGGAAGACTCGTATCCAGAAACGGACACGGCTCGGGCATGATCAGGGCCTTGTCGAAGAGCTCGTCCTCCACCTCCAGATCCGGAAACGTCACCGACACTCCGGTTACCGGATCAACGGCAGTCAACGGCGGCGCATTACCCGCCACATCCGACCAGGTTTGGAAGTGCATTGTTTCCGTAGGTCCGATGCTGATCAGGATTCGCAGAACTTCGGTATGAGTCGCCCGCTGCGCCAGTGACGGGTACAGGCTGTTGCCACCTTGTTCAATGGTTGGAAAGTGGAAAGCCGCCGTGTTCGCGATCGCCTGTAGGAAATTAGGATCCGTTGTATCCGCATCGGTCCTGGGAATTGCCGTATGCTGGTTTACCCCTAAAGTCGGGACGGCCTGCGGAAAGACGTGGTTTGGGTCAAGATCCGGGTTATGGCTGTCGTCGCGATAACGCGTCCACCAACTGGTGTCGATCGTAAGTTGCGTCAAGTTAGTGAGCCGATGTCCGACCAAGTCTGGATTGACTCCCGTAGCGGTGCTGCCCATCAGAGCGCGAAACGCATCGAGATTTGCGGGAGCCGCTCCCTTGGAGACTAGGTACGCGTTGAGGAAGGTATGATGAGTGATCTCATCATCGGTGTTATCATGGATGTAGTCTTGCATTTCATCCTCAATAACCTCCAGGGCCTCAGTATAGTCTGGATTGCCACTGCCGCCTGGAACTTCGTCGTCCTGGATGCCGCCGAGCTCGTTATATTGAATCCAAAAGTCGGCCTCGAGTATCTCCAACGCCGCTGGGAACCGGAGCAGTGCAGCGTCTCCCTTTGTGAGGCCGCCACTTGCTCTTGCCGTTCGGGCGCCAGGTAAAAGTCCCACGCCGATTGTTCCTGCTCCTAGAGCGAGTGATTTGCCCAGGAAGGAACGACGACTAATAAAACTTTTCCGAGCTTTAACTCTTTCCTTCACGTTGTCCTCTTGAGGACGATTCTCGCTCTTACCAGAATCATTTGCTGCAGGTTTAGTTAGTGCTTTCATGCCCCTAGAATCGCGGCGATTCGCGCTGTGCGCTGCATGTGAAAAGTAACGCGTTCGTTACCGCCCGCGAGCCGCGCGAGGCGCAGTTAAGCGCAAATATAAATGGAGCCTACGGGATTCGAACCCGTGACCTCCTCAATGCCATTGAGGCGCTCTACCAACTGAGCTAAGACCCCGTGTCAAGAATTTCCAATTGTAGATTTCAGATTGCAGATTGCAACCTGCCACTCAGATCAGCGCACCAAATGCCGTGATCACAAATGAGACGTGTATGCTGGTGGTTTTAATGCTCAAAAGTGACTGCGGATAAGCTCATTCGTTGACCTTGCGGGCGAGCAAATAATTTGTTCAAACCTGAATACCTTTAAAGGCGTTTCAGTCAAAGCTTGCAACAAAGAGATATTTATGATGTTCAATTGGCGGAGTAGTTTATGAAACAAATTCGATTCTCGGCAATCTGTTTGGTCGCAGCGCTCTCGGGAAGCATCCACAGTGCCTCTGGCCAAGGATTCAATCCAACCGTGCAAAATGCTTCTTCGCGCGCGGTGACCAGCCGCGGAGCGGCAGTGGCCAGGCCGATTGCGAACACGTCAATGGTACCGCGCGTCGTTTCCACCCACACCAGCTTTAGCCCGCGAACGTTCAACTCATACGCGCCTCGGGTGGTCGCCCAGCCAGGAACGAATTTTCGGCCGAATAATTCATCTTTTACGCGCTCGGTGAATCCTGCATTCGCAACGCCGAGGGCGCAGCCGATCGCGCGGATTGGCGAGCCGCAAACGAATACACTTGATTCAGCGACACGTGCGAGGGAATTGCGCACTTTGGCGGCAATGCGCGGTCGACGCGGCTTGAGAACTGACAATGCCACGCTGGCGACAATAGACGCTCAACCTCACGCGACAGCTCAGGACCCGGTGACCCGACGTCAGCCGGAGACACAGGACCCGGTTGAAGACACGGCGAGGACAAAATCGGGCAATAGGAACGATCGCCTCAGCTTTTCCGATGCGTTTCGCCGTCATCATCATGAATGGCATGATCGCAACTGGTGGCACGATCATTGTGACACGATCGTTTTCGTTACCACTGGATACTATTTCCTGGACGGAAGCTATTGGTATCCGGCCTTTGGTTACGATCCGCTCAATAGCTATTACGATTACGACGGGCCAATCTACACTTACGGCAATCTGCTCCCGGACGAGGTGATCGCGAACGTTCAAACTGCCTTGCAAGATGCAGGCTACTACTTTGGGGCGATAACGGGCTCGTTAAGCTTTGAAACGCGAGCGGCTCTTGCGAATTTCCAACGCGATTACGGCCTGCCAATTTCCGGCGCAATTGACGAACCGACAGTTCAGACGCTGGGATTGTATTAGCTTTCTCCCCCCGTTTTATTGTAACTGCAACGTCCATTGGGTAGCACGATTGTCGGAAAACTGCGTCGCTTGCCCTACAATCAGAGCTGCACTGCAGAAAATGGTTGAATCGTTTGGGCGAGGGCGTGCCGAACTTTGTTTAGTTCACTGCTTCTTTTCCTCGCAAAGTTCTTGGAAGCGCTGATCGCCGCGCAGCGGATCGAACATGGGATCGAGCCGAAGTAATGCTGGAGTCAGCGGTGCACCTGGACAAGCGCGCCCGCATAAGGTGTCGTCATAAGCTTCTGTAGCGCGGCAATAGCGCGATCGGCTTCTCCTAGCTGCGCTGCCACGCGAGCAAGGATCTCGATCGGCGTGGGACCGCTCACCGCGTCTTTCTCGATCGGGACGGCGGCCATCGCCTGCTCAGTCAGAGCGAACCCGACGGCTTTGTCACCAAGGCCTGTATCCGTCAGCACGAGATCGCCAAGGAGGATATGATTTTCCGGCTGTTCTGTGAGGAAAGCTTCCAGTGAGTAAGCCGGCAGCGAAAGTGGTTCTCAATAATCCGTAACAGTATGGCTGTATCATAGCTTGTGTGTAGCCGGGGTCGCCGACCCCGGCTACAGCTACAGCTGGTCTTCGCGCAGGGGTCCGGCGGGCAGGCTCGTGCGCCGTACTTACCACGTCGCATGCTCTGGCATGCAGCAGACGGGAACGCGGGCTGCAGTATCTAAAATCA
>DATLPS010000145.1:0-3395 GCA_035535575.1 Candidatus Limnocylindria bacterium | reverse complement strand
ACGAATCAAGTCACTCAAAGTTCGCAGGAAACTCTTCGCTGGAATCTTTCCGAGGACGAGTCCCCAAATTTTTTCAGAGTCAACAGACCCAGCTTCTTCCTTCACGCGCGCTTCGCTGTAGCCGGGGGCGTTGACCCCGGTCTTCTGCGCCGACGATTCGCGCCCGCCGCGGTCCACGCCCGCGGCTACAGTTTGCGTCGCCGGCGCGCCCGGAGGTCGCTCCTTACCACCACCATCCCTGAGCTCACCCAGTTTTTCGATAACCTCGTCCAGCGTCGCCTGTCCCAGGCTCTGGATGGCCTTAATGATCGCAACTTCGAAATGCAGCTTCTTGTTTGGCACCCATTTCATGCGGCCTTCCGCGGCCGCAAACTGATCGATCAGATCGAGCAAACGATCCGTAGAAATCAATTCAGAATGTGCGGCGAGCGACTTTTGCACGTCAGGATCGACATCTTCCTTAAGTGCGTCAGGTTTGGCTTTGAACACGAGCAGATCGCGCAAATAAGCGATCAGGTCTGACATGAGCCGCATCATGTCCTTGCCGCTTTCGCTTTGCTGATGAAGCAACTCGATCGCGTCCGGTGTTTTTCCTTGCAAAATCTGTCCCGTAAGATCGATCACGGTTTGTTCGCTGGTGAATCCGAAAACGTTAAGCACATCGCTCTCGCCGATTTTGTTGCCGCAAAACGCGACGAGCTGATCGAGCATCGATTCCGCATCTCGTAGCCCGCCTTCCGCGCCGCGCGCGATCGCGTGCGCTGCTGCAGGCTCCAGCGTGATCTTTTCCTTTCCGGCGATGAATTGCAGGTGCTGCGCGATCAGATTCGCCGGGATCCGGTGAAGGTCGAACCGCTGACAGCGGCTCAGAATCGTTGCCAAAACTTTCTGCGGCTCGGTGGTCGCGAAAATAAATTTCACATGCTCGGGCGGCTCTTCCAGCGTCTTCAAAAGCGCATTAAACGCGGCGGCCGACAGCATGTGCACTTCGTCGATCAGATAAATCTTGTAACGGCCCTTGGCCGGCGCATAACGAACGTTCTCACGCAACTGGCGCACATCTTCCACGCTGTTGTTGCTCGCGCCGTCGATCTCGATGACGTCTAGACTGTTGCCCGCGGCTATCTCCAGGCAGTTGTGGCATTCTCCGCATGGCGTGACTGTCGGGCCTTTGATGCAATTGAGCGATTTCGCCAAAATTCTGGCGGTCGATGTTTTGCCGACGCCGCGCGGGCCGACAAACAGGTAGGCATGGGCAAGCCGATTTTGCGTGACTGCATTTTTCAGCGTGCGTGACACATGCGTTTGTCCGACCAGATCGTCGAAAGTCTGTGGTCGATACTTTCGTGCAAACACTTCGTAACTCACGCGATCAATCTAGATGCGCCAGCGCATCCGTGAAAATGGAAAATAGAATTCTAACCACGAATTGACACGAATATGGGAGACCAGAATTTCTGTGATTTTGATTGAGTGTTGGACGTTGGACGTTGAGCGTTGGACGTTTCTCCATGTTCAAAAGGCCGCCGCCCAGTTTGACCTTCGTGCTCGTGCTTGGCTTCGTGATCGCGGTCGATTCTTCGGCGCGCGAGCCAATCAAATCGCCGCCGCCGGTAATCCAGGCAAACATCGTTCGCGCACGCGATCTCGGGCTTCCGTTCGAGGGCACTCCGGGAAAACTTAACGCCATCACCGATGTTCCCGGCGTCGAATTCGGCTATACGACGTTGATCAGTGGAGAAGGAAAACTCGAAGTTGGCAAAGGTCCGGTCCGCACCGGCGTTACCGCGATCCTGCCTCGCGGTCACGCATCACTTAACGATCCGGTTTATGGGGGCTTCTTCAGTTTAAATGGCAACGGTGAAATGACCGGCACCGCATGGATGGAGGAGAGCGGCTTCCTCGAAGGACCGATCATCATCACGAATACCTACAGCGTCGGCGTCGCGCGCGACGCAGTAATTGTCTGGCGAGTTAAGCACGGCGCAGCCGATAAGACCGGCTACTGGTGGAGTTTGCCTGTTGTTGCTGAGACATGGGACGGTTGGCTCAACGACATCAATGGCTTTCACGTTAAACCGCAGGATGTCTGGCATGCGCTTGATACCGCGCATGGCGGTATGATCGAAGAGGGGAGCGTCGGCGGCGGCACTGGCATGATCTGCTATGAATTCAAGGGTGGGAATGGGACCGCCTCGCGCAAGATCGACATTCGGGTTTCGAAAGACGCTCCGCCGCAGAGCTTCGTTGTCGGCGTGTTTTTACAGGCAAACTTCGGTCGCCGCCCGCAGCTCACGATCGCGGGTGTACAGGTGGGTAAACAAATTCCCGGCGAAGTTTATAAGGATGAAAGCGGCTCTTGCATCGCGGTGGTCGCGACCGACGCACCGCTGCTGCCAACTCAATTGAAGCGACTCGCGCGGCGCGTTTCGCTCGGCCTCGCGCGGACGGGAACAATTTCGGGTAATGGGTCCGGTGATTTGTTCGTCGCCTTTTCAACTGCGAATCCGAACGTCGCCGATCCGAACCAAATCACGCACGACGTGCAAACAATTCCCAATGATCTACTCGACCCGCTCTTCGCGGGTGTGGTGGAAGCGACGGAAGAAGCAGTCGTGAACGCCTTGGTCGATAACCACTCCATGACCGGCCGTGACAATCATCGCGTCGAGGCGCTTCCCCACGATCGGTTGCGCGAAATTATGAAACGCTTCCGCTGATCGGCCATAGAGGCTGGTATCTGTTTTAGCGCCAAGGGCGATGTCACTGTTTAGCCTGGGGCAACGCCCCAGGAATTGAATGCCCGTTTGAGGAAGCGCTAAAGGCGCGTCTCAAAAATGTCGCTGGTCGTGATCAGGCGATGCACCTGCCGGAGCGCGCGAGATTGACTCGCGCTCTCAGCGCTTGTCGTGATTTCTATTTCGTTTCTGGGGCCTTGCCTCAGGCTAAAATTGAGGCTGCGCCTACGGCGCTTCAGGTGGCTGCACTATTAAGCGCGGCTAGATCATCGCGATCAGTATCGGCACAACTTTCGTCGCAGCTGTCTCCAGAATGTGTAACGTCAATTTCTCGGCGCGTTCCTAGGCCTGCGCCGGCTGACTATCAACAAAGACTCTCAGATCGCGCTTTTGATTTTCCACGAAGAAATCGAAGTCCTCCCTGTCAATCTGTCGTTGTTTTAGGAGGATGAGTCGCTCTTCGAGCTCCTCCGCGTTTTGGCGGATTAGCTCAGTGCTATCGCCTTTCGCTTGCGCTTCGATTTTCGGCGCGCGTTCTCTGATTACATGAAGCCGCAGGGTGTGTCATGGATCAGCCCGCATGTCATGCAGCATTCTTTTGCATCAATCTGCGCGGAGTAAGGGAATAAGACTAATTGCGTTGTTTTCTTAGACAGA
>DATLPS010000144.1:0-20173 GCA_035535575.1 Candidatus Limnocylindria bacterium | reverse complement strand
GCGTTGGGATTTTTCCCGGGACCAAAAATATGCGGTCTCGGATAAGACGAAGCGTTTCCTCGACACGCTCAAGGGCAAGATGCGCATCACGGTTTTCTTTTCGCCGAGTACGCCGATTACTGCGGACGTTCAGAATTTGCTAACGGAATATCAATATGCGGGGAAGGGAAAAATCGATGTCGAACACATCGATCCGGAGCGGAATCTTTCCCGCGCAAAAGAGCTGTTCGACAAATACAAAGTTGTCACGGACGAGAGTCTTTTGGTGCTCGATTACGACGGTCGCAACAAAGCCGTTAAGGCGTCCGAGATGGCCGATATCGACCAGAGCGGCATGGCGTTTGGCGAAGGCCCGCGTGTGGCTGCATTCAAGGGCGAGCAAGCCATCACCAGCGCGATGATTGACCTTGTCGAAGGGAAAAAGAAGACGCTTGGTTACGTCACCGGTCACAAGGAACCGCCGCTTTCAGAAGCCACCAGCCCGATCTCCGTGCTGAAAACGTTTATCGAAAATGAAAACATCAAGTTTCGGGAGCTAAACCTGCTCGATCTGGATGCGATTCCCGCTGACGTGAAGGCCGTCATGATTATCGGCCCGCAATACGATTTTTCCGATCGGGAAATGAAACTGTTGCGCGATTTCTGGGATAAACAGGGGCGGATACTGCTTCTCTTGGATCCAGCGGCGAAAACACCGAAACTCCGCGGCTTTGTTAACGAAATAGGTGTCAAACCGAATGACGACAGGCTGATGGTCTTCCTGCGCACCGGCATCCAGGAGTTAGCCCTGACGCGAGATGTGCAGGCGCGTTTCCTCGGCGATAGTCCAATCACAAAACGGCTCGCGGACGTACGGACGCTGTTCCTGGGCGGCACATCTTCACTGACGGTAGAGCCGGACCGAGTCCGCCCAGCCAACATTCGGGTGGAACCGCTGATCCAGGCAGAAAAAGGTTATTTTGCCGAAAAAGATTACAACACCGACGACCAGGCAAAACTACAGGCCGACGCGAACCAAAGCAGCAATGTGTCGTTAATTATCGGCGCAGCAGCTGAAAAAGGCGGCAGCGCGGATCAGCGGGTCCAGGTGAATTCGTCGCGTCTGGTAGTAGTTAGCAACGCAAGCTTCGTTCAGGACAATGCGATCACACAGGATCAGCAGGGACTCGATTTCATCTCTGGCAGCGTGAACTGGCTGCTTAGTCGGGAACAGCTTATCGGTATCGCGCCGAAGGTCTCGAAGCCTCTCACGTTCAGTCTTGATGAAGAGGCGTTGCGCCGGCTGCGCTGGATTATTTTGGTGTTCATACCGCTGTTTCCCGCCTTGATCGGAACCATGGTGTGGTGGCAACGCCGCGTTTAGTATGAGCTGGCGGAATACCCTCATCCTCGCACTCATTGCGCTCGCCGGCTTCGCCTACTTCAGGTTCTTTGAAATGAAACGGCCGAGTACCGAGGAGGCGAAGCGCCAGGCCCAGAACGTGGTCAATTTCGACCGAACCAAGATCGACGGCATCATTATTCAAAATGGCGATCAAAAGATCGAAATACGTCGCCGTGAGAACAAGTGGCGACTTGAAACGCCCATCAAAGATCAAGCAGATGGCGCTATAGTTGAGAGTTTGTTGTCGGATTTGGAGACCTGGCAGAAGGAGGGGACCATTCCCGCCAAGGATATTGACACCGACAAGAGCAAACTGACCGAGTACGGCCTCAACAATTCCAAGCTAAAGCTTAAGCTGCTCGGCCGGGATAAACCGCCGGAAATCTTGTTTGGCAAAGACGCCGCTCTGGAAGGCAGAATGTATGTGCGCTTCCAGAATTCAAAGGAAACGTTTCTCGCCACACAATCGGTCAAGAAAGATATCGACAAAAAGCCGGAGGAGTTTCGCGACAGAAAGTTAACCGATGTGACAACTGCGCAGGTGCGCCGCATCACGTTGAAAACGCCTGCAGGTGAAATGGAGCTGGAGAAGAAAGGCGAGCACTGGGAGATCCTTAAACCGCTGCGTGCGCGGGCCGATGACGGGAAAGTAGGCGACTTGATTTCACAAATTACGACGGCGCGCATTCAACAATTTGTGGCCGACGATCGCGGTGACCTCCACCCTTATGGATTGGCGGACCCGCGTGGATCGATCACGCTGTACGATCAGGAGCAAAAAAAAGACCAGAAGGTTGAGCTCGGCGAATCGATCAAGGTCTTTGGGCGGGAGGAAAAAGGTCAGACGCTGCAGATCGGCAGCGTGCCAGAAAAAGAAAAAGGTGAGGTTTATGTACGCTTCGCTCCTCGCGGATCCGTTTACACCGTGCCGAAAAAGATCGAAGAGATCGTTAATACGAAGCCGGCAGATCTGCGCGACAATCATTTAGTTCGCATCGACACAAACATTCTCGATCGGATTACAATCGACACTCCAGGCAAAGCCAAAACCATTCTCGCGCGCAAAGAGGGAAACTGGACAATTGCAAGTCAAAACAATGCGCCGGCGGATTCAGGTGTCGTTCGGCGCTTGATCGACACGTTACAAAATGAGCGAGTAACAAGGTTCGTAGAAGACGTCGCTTCCAATCTGCCGAAATACGGGCTCGATAAGCCGAATGTCCAATTGACGTTCAGTTCATTTGCTTCGGAAAACACCGCTGAAAGCAAAGCGGGTGAGCAGCCGTTTGCGGCAATCACCTTTGGAAAAGCAGAGGGCAATAACGTGTACGCGCGGCTGACCGATGAACCCTTCGTCGTTGCAGTGCGTCGAGGTTTGCTGGATCAGATTTCACCTGATCCACTGCAATGGCAGGATTTGTCGGTCTTTAAGTTTAAGCCGAAGCAAATTCATCGGTTAAGCGTTACGGCTGAGAATGAGCTGTCGCTTGAGCGCGACCAGAGGAACCAGTGGCACTGGCTGAAAGGAAGTGGTCAGATTAACGAGGCTAATCTGCAGTCAATCCTCAACACATTGTCTGCCTTGCGCGCAGTACGTTGGCTCGGAGCGACGATGCCGCAACACGGCTTCGATAAGCCACAGCTTGTCCTCGCCTTCACTACTTCGCCGGACAACAAGGCAGCACATAAATTAACTATCGGCGCCCAAAACAATGATGGCACGTGGTACGCACGCGTGGACGGACGCGAAGGCACCTTTGAGATTAGCAATTCGACCTTGAACGCTTTGAAATTGCCGTTGGCCAGCCAAGCCACTGCGACGCCGGGTACATCGCCGCCGTCAACAACGGCATCTCCTGTTCCGAAGAAATAAGGAGTAGTGATTGATACGAAGCTTGAAAAGTTTGGAATTCCTAAAAAACGAGGGACCGCCCCTCTCAGGCATCCACGCAGAAAGTGTGATGTGCCATCGGGTCCTTTCTGCACTTACTGCTTCGTCGCCGTGTAAATCGTGACGATTCCACCAGTCAGCGGTTCGAAGCTCGGGCCGGCGAAACCGTTCTCCGTCATCAACTGACACATGGCACCGTCGGACGGAAAGTCCTCGATCGAATCGCCAAGATAGTCGTAAGCGTTTTTCTTGCCTGTTAAAAAAGAACCAAGTAAGGGCAGGCAGTGATGTAAATAGAAACGATAAACAGCGCGCAAGATTGGCGTTGCGGGCAGTGAGAACTCAAGCACTAATAAGTGCCCATCTTTCGTAAGCACGCGCGACATCTCAGTAAGCCCGATTGCCCAGTTTTCAACATTGCGCAACCCGAACGCGATAGTGACGCAATCCAGGGAACCATTCCGAAATGGCAGGTTCATTGCGTCAGCAAGCTCAGTTTGGTGAACGCCTTTTCGCTTCGCAAGTTCCAGCATTTCCGGCAGGAAATCGACAGCTGTGATTTCCGCTTCCGGTAACTTCTTTTGCAGCGCGAGGGCCAAATCTCCGGTGCCGGTTGCAAGATCAGCAATTCTGTGTGGCCGCCAGTCGCTGACGATTTCAGCCGCGCGTCCTCGCCAATAGAAATCAATCCCGCAGCTAAGTAAGTGATTTGCGATATCATAGCGTGTGGCGATCGAGGCGAACATTTCTCGAACTCGCGCAGCGTGCGTGCTCATCTCAGGACTTAATAGAACAGCGGCTCACAGTTTTAGGACAGTTAATTATGCTGGTAGTTCCATGTAACTACCAGATAAGGACGGCAGAGGCACGTTACCCATCAGCTTGTTACGGGAAAAATTGCGATTGCCAGCCTGCCAAACTCCGGCTATCTAGCAACATATGGATATATCTGTTAAAGCTCTAGAAGAAGCGATTTCAATTCGCAGACAAATTGATAATCTCGAAAAACGCCTTTCCTCAATTCTGGGAGGAGGGGCACCTCCGCCGACACCCCGCCCCGCGGGCCGCCGTTACTTTTCGCCCTCGACTCGAGCGAAGCTTGCGGCTGCAGCCAAAGCTCGTTGGGCAAGGCTAAGAGGAGGCGCGCCTACAGCGACTTCTGCGAGAAAAAAAGGCCAGCTTACACCTGCCGGACGAAGGAAGCTGTCGCAGTTAATGAAAGCTCGCTGGGCAGCAAGGAGGAGAGCGGCTGGCAAGAAGACAGCCCCTGCACGGAAAAAAGGCACACTCACGCCTGCCGGGCGAAGGAAGCTCTCCGAGTTGATGAAAGCGCGTTGGGCAGCCAGAAGGAAAGGTGGATCGAAGTAACCCACTAACTGCACTGTAGCGTCTATATTCGTCGCTCAGTGCACGTGGGACCGGGTTTAGTGCTCGCGAGAGGACTCGAACCTCCACGGGTTTCCCCATACGGTCCTGAGCCGTACGCGTCTGCCGATTCCGCCACGCGAGCAAAAGGCAGCAGCGGTACAATGCGTGTTCCCACCCGGCCTGCAAGATCAAATCGAGGATGCTACAACAAGACGAAAACGGCTTGGTTAATTAGCCTGAACGTTTTTTGCGCGCGCGAACCTCTATTTGATGCGCTTTGCGTACCTGACCAATAGAACGCAAAAGGTCGGCATAATTCGAAACAACGATGTCATAATCCTTAGAGGGCTTCTCCTCCACCTCTTCCCACGTCTTTAGCGAAGATTGATAAAGTTCTGCCGCTTTCGCATAATCACCACGCGAATGATAGACTACCGCCAGGTTGCATTTTGATTGCGCAATGTCGGCAAGCGGAGGTGGATTCAATTTCTGCCGGATGGCTAGCGCGCGAAGATGTATCTTCTCGGCTTCAGTGTAACGGCGTTCATTCGTGTAGAACACCGCCAGGTTATTTAGCACCGACGCCACATCGGGGTGGTCAGGCCCAAGTTGTTTTTCATAAATCTCCAAAGCACGCACATAGCATGGCTCCGCCGCTTTTTGTCGGCCCGATTTGCGCAGAATCAGCGCAATGTTGTTTAACATTGTTCCGATGTCGGAATAAGGGACATCGTCGATCTGGGTACCGGCGGCTATTGCTTTCTGGTAAAAATTAATCGCCTCCTCAGATTGGCCGAGGCTATCGCACAAGGATGCCAGGCGCTTGGCCGAGCGATAGATGGCATGCTGATCGGATGGTTTCCCCTTTTCCAGGATTCCATGCGCCTTCAGCAAGTTTGCCTCGGCGGCAGTATGATCTCCCTTTTGTTCGAGTAGCTGGCCTAGCTTCTCGAAGCTGATGGCAAGTGGCGTCTCGTTCCCTCTGAAAGCACGCTTGGCGATCTCAACGGCAGTTTCGGCAACACGAATCGCCTCAGGCAAGTGGTTTGTGGCACGCAGAGTGTCGAGTTTATCGTTCAGGATCGTCCAAAGCCGTTCTTCCCCCTTCATCAGTCATCACCAACCCTCGCTTATCTGGCTAACTAATCGGGTTGCTAGATCCTCAGTAGCCAACGGCAAAGCTTGCCGTTCATCAGTGGTTACGTCGCTACTCACGAAGAAACTCGTCGTTCCAACCGCTTCGCTCGGTGACGCCAACTGTTCGCCATTTCTTCCGGTTAGCGAATACCTGACGTTCAACGTCAGAGCAAATTCGGTTGTGGCTAATACGTTGCCACGCACCGATCGCGCCGGCAGGCGGTTGATGCGAGTTACCTCACCATTCAAAATAGCGTCCGCTTTATCCCCGTTGGTAATCTGAAATGTCCCATCCTGTTGCAACTGCTTTATTACAGTATCTGTGATCAAAACTTCGATCCGCGGAACGAGGGTGCGGTTTTTAAAAGTCGGGACTGCGATGGTGTGAACGTCACGCAGATAATATGGCTTTACCGGGCCGATGTGATAGCCAAGGCAGCCACTCAAGGCCAGGCAGAACACAGCCGCAAGTAAGGCTTTCAAGGCGCCGGTGAGGCGGACGCTTCGGGAGAGGCCGAGGCGTCGGCAGCGGGAGACGTATCCGAACTTGTACCCGTCCCCGGCAGAGGCAGCAGCGGTTCAGGCGCAGTGGTAGTATCGGGCGCAAGCGAGGCCGGTGGAGGGAGGGAAGAATCAGTCTCCGGTGCAGGTAAGGGCGCTTCGTTATTTGCTGTCCCCGGCTTTGCGGAGCCGGTCCCGGCAGATCGTGCTCCCTGTGCTTGGCCCTTTTTCTTGCCACCTTGTGCTACAGACAAAGCTGGCTGAAGTGCAGCCTCCCCGAACTTTGCGCGCAACTGATCAATCCGTTTCTTGGCCTCATTGCTTTCCTCTGATCCTGGCTGCTGACGAATGACCTCGTTGTAGTAGATGACGGCAGCGCGATAGTATTTTTGTTTGTCGTAAAATTTCGCGACCTTATACGAGTTGGCTGTTTGCTTATGCTCGAGAATGTCCAGGTTAGCGCGGGCCTGCGCTGCCTTCTCGCTCTTCGGGTAGTGGAAGAGGAAATCCTGGAACGCCGTTTTAGCATTGTTTGCGGCAGCGGCATCCTTTGTGCCGGTTTGGGACGCGGTGAACCAGATGTAACCGATTTGATACTGCGCATCGACTGCTATCGGCTCGTTCGGGAACTTGTCTACTACAGCCTGATAAGCCTGCAGAGCGGCATCGTTGGCGCCTTGCTTTTCTCGCGCAAGACCAATGTCAAACTGCGCACGAGCCGTGTATTTTCCGTACGGCGCAGTTCGAACAACATTGGCGAAAGTAGTCACCGCACGATCCAATGCCGATGCAACAGGGATGCCGAGAACCTTCAGTTTTTTCCCATTAAGATAGATTTCGCCGATGCGAAACTGCGCCTCGATCGCTTCCTCGAAATGCGGACTGCTGGGATATCGTTCTACCAACTGGAGAAATGATTCGGCCGCCGGTGTATAGATGTGAAGCTGTTCCTGCAACTGAGCGCTGCGATAAAGCGCACCGGGCGCCAGCGCATCTTTGGGGTGATGTTTAATGAGGCTTTTGTAAGCCTTGATCGCGCGTTTAATGTTGCCTTCTTTTTCGGCACTCTGTGCAATCTGAAACAGCTCTGCAGCGTCGCCGCTCATCTCTTCTTCGCCGGGAGGTACGAATTTCGCCTTTTTCCCGGGTTGGAAGACGACGGAGCCCACGCCTGGTTCGGGCAAAAGCAATACCGCGGCAGCGAGAACTAAAAAGACGCGAATAACGAATTGCATTCGGGTGGGGCAGCGTAGTTAAGTTATGCGGCCAGTCAAGTTTCAGCACATCAAAGTATTTCTCACATTTTCTGTGCCGAAAGCTGTTCCCACAGGGCAAAACTAACTAATTTCTAACTTACTTTGGACCTGACCGATCAGCAGAAAATTCGCATCGGCTCGTGCGCATGGAGCTTTCAAGACTGGCGTGGTGCTTTTTATCCGCCGGATTTGCCGGAGTCGCGCTGGCTTGAATTTTACGCCAACTATTTCCCGGCCGTTGAAGTGGACTCTACCTTTCATGCTGCTCCGGCTGAAGATACCCTCCGTCGCTGGATTGAAATGACCCCAGCTAGTTTTCGGTTCACCTGCAAACTGCCCCGTCGAATCACGCACATCTGCCGGCTGCATGATTCTCTGGACGAATTAACCTCGTTTCTTCGCGCCATAGAGTTACTCGGGCCAAAGCTCCAGGTTGTTCTCATCCAGCTCCCGCCTTTTTTTACGCCAGGGGATGGAAAGTTGGCGCTGCGAAAATTCCTTCCGCAATTGCCACGCGATTTCCGCTTTGCGATTGAATTTCGTCATCCCAGCTGGCACCGACCGCAGTTTATCCGGCTATTGGAAAAGCATCGTATTTGCTGGGTCTGGGCCGATACGACTCCGCTTAACGAACGAAATCTTGCCCCGTTTGAGTTCCTGCCGTGCACCACGGATTTTCTGTATCTGCGTCTGCTCGGTGACTACGGAACGAAATACGATGTTGATGGTGGCCACGTACATCGTTACGAAAAATTGCTCTGGAAACGCGAACACGCACTGGAAAACTGGTCGCTTAAGATCGAGCGACATTTTCCGGAGGTGCGTAATGTCTGGGCATTTGCCAGCAACCACTTCGAAGGATTCGCGCCTGAAACCTGCCAACGTCTTGCCGAACGTTTGGGTTTTACATTACCACTGCCGTCGGAAACAGAACAGGCGCTCTCGCCTCCTGACCGGTCGCAGCTTGATCTTCAGCTATAGTGACACCTGTCTGCGGTTGTGCTTGTCGAAAACGCAGACCTGTTGAATCCCAAAACTAGCCATTCTTTCCGCCAAAATTGGAAACTTGTCGCCAAGCTGCGCGTGCGAATGCGCGTCAGAGGCCGTAGTGAAAGGGATGCCCTTTTTGATTGCCAGTTCAACGATCCGGTCCCCCGGGTATGGTTCGTTCACCGGCTTGCGCCATCCAGCGGTGGAAAGCTCAATCGCGAGATTCCGCCCGCGAATAAAGTCGAGCGTTTCATTGATCAAACTGCCGATCTCTCCACTCGGACGATGACCATGGATTTTAATCAGGTCGAGATGGGCGAGGCAATCGACTAAGCCCGTCGCTGCCATTTCGCGGACCCGCCGAAAATAGTCGGCGTACATCGCATCAATACTCTGGTTTTCGAATTGCGCTGCGCCGTCCGGCACGCTGTCGAACATCTGATCGGCGCGATCGATGAAATGCACTGAGCCCAGGACAAAATCCAGCTCGTCCCAATGCTTCTCGATCCAATTTCGGCCAGCCGCCGAGTGAATGGGATCGTTATCTAATTCAATGCCGGCGCGGATTCGCAAATCGGGATTTCTTTCCCGCAAATGATCGATTTCATCGAAGTCGATCCCGGTGTGATAACGATCGTGATCGGTAAAGGCGATATCGGTTAAGCCTGATCTGCGTGCTGAGTCCGCCCACGGTTGAAGCAACCGTTGTGTGTACCATTGCACGCGATGTCCCTGTGGATGCGTATGGTAGTCGGAAAAAAGAAGTAATGGAGCATCGGGGTGTTGGAGTGTTGGAAACGCCTCAGACATTACTCCAGCACTCCATTACTCCATCGCCGCTGTTAAGGCACAGCGAGGAATTTTTGCCGGATCCGCAGCTCCGGATATTGGGGAAGAAAGACTTCGGCGATGAAGACCTTGTTCGGTGTGAGCTCGCGCGTCGCGATGGTTTCGCTGTATTCGATTCGCTCCTGCGGGTTAATGAGAATCGTGGCGGGTTTTTCGATAATAGCGTGGTTATCGGACCACTTTGCCAGGATGTTCCCTGCGGAATCCATCAGGTAAATTTCGATCCGCTGGTTGGTTGGAAAATCGAGCGGGGCAGGACGCTTCGACAGATTTGCCAGCGTCACCTTCACTCCAAGCTGACGAACCTCAGAGAGCTTTACCGTCTGCGGTGTGATTTGCAGATCGAGGGCAAGCCCACGCAGCCTTGGATCTTTGTACTGCGGGACCACTTCGGGCGAAAATGGATGGAGAATGCGGCTCAACCAACCGCGCTTCCGTGTCGGAGTCGACGTCGGCGCGATCTCCTGGGCAAAGATGCCTCCAGCCAGAAAAACAACCAGGAGAAGTAAGATGATGCGGCGTGTCATGAGCGGGCTTACAGCGCCGAAAGCTTTCTGGGTTGCAAAATTCCTGTCAAACCCTTTATCAATCGGCATGCGAACTTTCTGTATATTCGCACTCTGCCTTGTTTTCGCGCTGGCCGATGGCGTGGCGAAATCACGACATTGCACGTTCCGGGTGCACGCACAAGCGAACCCTCAGGATACCGAAGTATTCGCAACATCTGTTCCCGGTCAGATATCGGGAAAGAGTATGGCCATTCAAAAGATGCCATGGATTTCAGAACACGATGTCATAGCGTTTTCTCCGTATCCGGCCCAGGATGGAACTTATGGTGCGCTGATTCAGCTCGACGACCACGGGCGCGTGGTGCTCGATGCTTTGAGCGTGGAGCGGCGAGGCGGTTTCCTATTTGTGTTCATTAATGGCCGACTCGTTGTCCACCTGCAAATCGATAAGCGTGTCTCAGACGGGAAGATCTACATTCCTTCGGGACTGGCCGCAGCCGATATTGACTTGATGAAAAAAGACTGGCGCCTAATCGGCGAGCGAAAGCATCAGTCGCGTTAATCTATCATGCGATTAGTCGCTGCCGCAATTGGCGTTGCTTTTTGTTCATCCATCTCCATGATCGCCCAACTCGCGCAAAGCCAGCCCCTCGATCTGGCCCTGCCCACTGATAACGACGCCCTTTTCTCAGGCGACGGCCCCGGGTTCTATCAGTACGTCGAGCGCAATTACAAAGGCGCTAAATCGACGCCGTGGGAAGGCGGACAGTACGGCTTTGTACGCGATCCCGCTGACACAGCTGGTGGCGTCGTTTACACTCGTTTTCACGAAGGAATCGACATTCGGCCTTTACGCCGCGATTCACGCGGTGAGCCGCTCGACGAAGTACGTGCAATTGCCGATGGCAAAGTCGTTCACACGAATCTTGTGCCCGGCTACTCGAACTATGGCAAATACGTCGTAATTGAACATCAGTGGCGCGGCTCGAGCTACTACAGCCTTTACGGACATCTTAGCTCGATCGCAGTGCACTCCGGCGATGCGGTCAAACGCGGTCAGCCCATCGCAATCATGGGTTACACTGGAGTCGGGTTAAACAAGGAGCGCGCGCATCTGCATTTGGAATTGGACCTGATGTTCAGCCGTCAATTCGAGGCATGGCATGACGCATTCTTTAGGAACGATCCCAATCACAACAGCATTTACAACGGTTTGAACCTGGCCGGGCTCGACATCGCGCGGCTTTATCTGGCGCTTCACAAGAATCCGTCTCTCACGATTCCCGAGTTCCTTAGTGGCGAAGAAGTATTCTACAAGGTGACCCTGCCTAAATCGCACCATTTCGACTTGGCACGACTTTATCCCTGGATGCTGGGCGCAGGGAAACGAACCGAAAAATTATCTTGGGAGGTTTCTTTCGCGCGTTCCGGTGTGCCGCTGAAAATTGAAGCCAGCGACAGGCACGTGACGCAGCCCGAGGTGAGCCATGTTAAGAAGAGCTCGATCGATTATTCTCATTTGACTCGCGACATAGTTGCCGGACATGAGGGAAACGCGCATCTCACAAACTATGGCAACCAACTGATGCGACTGCTTACTTATCCCGACTGAATTCAACAGCCGCTGAAAAATTGCCCGATTAACACGAGGTCGGCGTTCCTTGCGCGAGGGCGACGCCATGTTGGACCGCACCTTTCACGAACCCGAGACATTCCACAGCGCCGCTTGGTTTTCCCGGGAGCGCGATCACCAGAGCATGATCAACAATCGCTGCCAAACTACGCGACAGGATTGAATTGGGCGTGATCTTCATCGACTCGGCGCGCATCACTTCTCCGAACCCTGGGAGTTCGACACGCATGATCCCGCGGACCGCTTCCGGGGTGATATCCCGTGGTCCAATTCCAGTGCCGCCAGTCGCCAGGATCAAACCGCAGCCTTGCGTCGAAAACGAGCGGATCGCCTCTTGAATCCTAGCTGCGTCATCCGGCACAATCGCTTCGCCGAAAACCCGCCAGCCTGCCTTTTGCGCCGCCTCTTTCAACGCAGGACCGCCGAGATCTTTGTAATCACCGGCGCTGGCGCGATCCGAAATCGTGATGATGCCACAAACGATCTGCATCAGACTTTTGTTTTCTCAACGAGCCGTACGTCGGCGATGTGCATTTTTTTATCCACCGCTTTGCACATGTCGTAAATGGTGAGCAGCGCCATCGCCACGCCGGTTAGCGCTTCCATTTCAACACCGGTCTGAGCAACTGTTCGTGCCGTACACGTAACTTGCGCGCCGTCGCCGACGGCAATGATGTCGATGTCTACATCGCTCAACGCCAACGTGTGACACAGCGGAATCAGATGCGCCGTTTTCTTCGCAGCTTGAATGCCGGCAATCCGCGCAGTCGCAAAGACATTCCCCTTCGTGATTTGGTCCTTTGCAATCAGATCGAGTGTCTCACGTTGCAGTCGAATTTTGCCGGTGGCGACAGCTCTTCGCGCGCTCATCGGCTTGCCCGAGACATCCACCATTTGCGCTCGGCCATCGGAAGCAACATGAGAAAGACGATTCATCACTCAGCCGCCGATGGCGATCATCTTGCGATTCGGCTGGTAATTGTCTCTGAAATCGTGCTGCTCAGGCTTGCGCTCGACCACATCGAGAACGAATTGCCTAAGCTCCTCATCACACGCGCCGGCCCGCATCGGTTTCATGATGTCGAACTCCAGATAGCTGCCGAGACATGGACGCAATTTCCCGTCGCACGTGAGACGAAGCTTGTTGCAGCTTTCGCAGAAATGCAGATTCGTCATCGCGCCGATAAAGCCAATGCGCTGTCCGCGCCCGGGAATTTGATAATAGCTGGCCGGACCATTCGTGTGAAATTCCGTCTCTGGAATCAAATTTCCGTAACACGATTCGATTAGCTTTTTCGCTTCAAAAACCGACATGAAGTTATGTTCGTCGAGTACGTCGGTCGTGCTGACGGGCATCATTTCGATGAAACGCAAAATCAAATCATGCGCTCCCGCAAATTCTATGAGCGGGATGAGTTGGTCTTCATTACGGCTCCGCATCAGCACGGTGTTTAATTTAATTTGGTCGAACCCTGCCGCACTAGCCGCTTCAATTCCGTTGAGAACTTGTTCATGTAAGTCCCGGCCGGTGATCTGCGAGTAGACCTCTCGATCCAACGTATCGAGCGAAATATTGACTGATTGCACGCCGGCACTGCGCAACGCTCGTGCCATTGTTTTGCCTAGACTGATTTCGCGCGCAAGCAGTGTCCCGTTCGTTGAAAGACCAATGCTTTTGATGCCGGAAATTTCAGGGATTCGCCGAATGAAATTGATCACGTCACGCCGCGTCAGTGGTTCTCCGCCCGTGACTCGCACTTTTGAAACGCCCAGATCAGCCGCGATGCGAATGAGCCGAAGCGTTTCCTCGAACGTCAAAATTCCATCGCGCGGCAACCATTCCTGCAATTCCTGCGGCATGCAATAAGTGCACCGCTCATTGCACCGGTCGGTGATCGAGACACGCAGATAAGAAATCCGATGGCCGTGAGGATCTTGCATTCGCCGACACGTTACCGGGGACGTGGTGCTGAATCAACCAGCCGCATAAATTGACCTCAATGTAGCGGAGACGTATGATCGTCTCGCTATGCAGCGTCGAGTTCTGTCTGTCGCGCTGACATTCGGGATAACAGTCGGGGCATTGGCTCTAAGCGGTTGTGCAACTACCGGGGCGCGAATTTCCCAAAATCCAGAAATGTATCAGCGTCTCTCGCCGAGAGACCAGGCATTGGTCAGCCAAGGACAGATTCGCCCAGGTATGATGATGGACGCGGTGTGGCTGGCCTGGGGTACACCCGATCAAAAGATCCCGGGCAACAGGCGTGGTGATCCCACAGAAACGTGGGTCTATCTGCGTTACGAAACGCCTCCTAGCTATGGCGGGCCCTACTATTACGGACCATTCGACTGGTCATATATCCCGCCAAAGTTCGTTTACCCGTTAAAAGGGGTCACTTTCTCCAGCGGCAGAGTCGTATTCTTCCGGTACCTGACGCCGCCGTAATGCCGATAAACAATTCGTTGGGAATCTGCAGCGACACGATCAGTTTCGCGGGATGCCTTCAGCAACGGCTTCGGCGCCGGCAACTGCGAGGTTGTGGGCAACGCTGTATCGAATCAATGCATGCATGGTTTGGCTTGCCAAATTGGTGGCGGATATGATTTGCTCGCGTCATGAAGCGTCGGTTTTTCCTCCGCGCAGCGACGCTCAGCTTTGCGACAGGCGTGCTCGTTCTCACCAGTTGTTCAACACCGCAAACACGAATTTCTGACCATCCAGACCTTTACCAGACTCTGTCGCACCGAGACCAAGCGCTGGTTGGTCAGGGACAAGTTCGTATTGGCATGCCACGAACGGCCGTGTGGCTGGCGTGGGGTTCGCCCGACCGAAAAATTGTGGGCAACATGGGCGGCGGCCCGACGGAGACCTGGATTTACAGCTACTACGCAACGTACCCGTACTATCCGCCTTACGGGCCGTGGGCGCCCTGGGACGATCCGTTTTATTATTCATACATTCCGCCAAGTATCCCTTATCCTGGCAAGGTGGTCACTTTCGCAAACGGCAGGGTTGCGTCCTTCCAGTACCTGGCAACGCATTAAAGCTGGGTAAAAATTCTGTCGCGTTATGCGCGCGAATGAACCAGTATAGCGGCACGCCTGACCAATGGCTTACCGCTCATTTCGGGAATTCCTCAACGCGCTTGAAAAAGAGGGCGAGCTGAAACGCATCGCAGTCCCGGTCGATACCGATCTACTCATCGCCGAGTGGGCGGACCGGGAAATGAAATCGCCCGCCGGCGGAAAAGCTCTTTTGTTCGAGCAATCGACTGCTGATGGAAAACGATCGGAATTCCCGGTCGCGATCAACACGATGGGGTCGCGCCGCCGCATGGCACTCGCCTTACAAGTGCCCGACGTGGCAGACGTCGCACAGGAAATTCAACTGATTCTAAAGGCCAAACCACCAACTGACCTGCGTGAAGGTTGGACCTTGCTCAAACAGGGAATTCATCTGCTGCATGCGCGTCCAAAATCAGTGCGCGAAGCACCGTGCCAGGAGATCGTGCACAAAATCGGCATTGGAGACACGTTTTCGTTGCGCGATCTTCCTATCCTCAAATGTTGGCCAAAAGACGGCGGGCGTTTCATCACTTTGCCAAATGTGCATACGCGGGACCCGGAAACAGGCGCACGCAACGTCGGCATTTATCGGATGCAAGTGTATGACGAGCACACGACCGGAATGCATTGGCAGCTTCACAAGGTCGGGGCTCGACATGGCAAACGCTATTACGAACGTGGTGAACGCATGCCGGTCGCCGTCACACTCGGCGGCGATCCTGTTTACACATTCGCAGCAACTGCGCCGTTACCAGACGGTCTGGACGAACTTTTTTTCGCCGGCTTCCTGCGAAAAAAATCAATCGAGCTTGTTCGCTGCAAAACCATTGATCTCGATGTCCCGGCGGACGTGGATTTCGTTCTTGAAGGTTATGTGCAGCCTGGTGAAATGCGCCCGGAGGGACCCTTTGGCGATCACACTGGATTTTACACGGCGGTCGAAGACTACCCGGTGTTCCATTTAACGGCGATCACGCACCGGCGCGACGCGATCTACCCGACGACAATCGTGGGCATTCCGCCAATGGAGGATTACTACCTCGGTGATGCCTGTGTGCGGATCTTGCTGCCGGTGTTCAAAATGAATTTTCCCGAAATCGTGGATATGACACTGCCGCCCGAAGGCGTTTTTCACAATCTGGTCTTTGTCAGCATTCGCAAACAGTATCCCTATCAGGCTTTCAAGGTCATGCATGGTCTCTGGGGCATGGGGCAAATGATGTTCAGCAAATACATTGTGGCGGTGGACGAAGATTGTGATGTGCACAATACGAGCGAAGTACTCTTCCGTTTGTGCGCGAACACAGATCCGGAGCGCGACACAACTATTATCAAAAATCCAAGCGATTCCTTGGACCACGCACCGAGCGAACAGAACATCGGTTCCCACATGGGATTTGATGCGACCCGAAAATTGCCGGGCGAAAATTATCAACGCCGGTGGCCGGAATTGCTGAAGATGACGGACGAAGCGAAAGCGCTCGTCACGGAATTACGGCGCAAAACCTCAGGGAGCGACGAATTGGGCAGCCGTAGATTGTAGACGTGACGGCTGGGAAGCCGTCACTCCTCGGTTAGGGTTTGCGGAAAAGCCGGCCGCTATCAACGTCCCGTGTAAGGCCACCGGGCGGTACCCCACGCAGATCATAGACGCGTCCAGTATAAGGGCTGTAGTAAAATCCCGGAGTTCCCGCCCATCGCGCATAAGGATAGCCCCCCGGCGGCGGCGGACCATAACGTGCAGCTTGATCCTGCTGAATGGCTGCGCCGGTCAATGCGCCGGCCGCGGCTCCTGCGGCTGCGCCAATTGAGGCGCCGCGAACGCGGCCAGTCGCTGCGCCACCGATAATCGCACCAGTGGCAGCGCCCCATGCTGCGCCCTGACCAACTGGAGTGTCACAGGAAGTTAGAAGAAGACAACTGAGCGAAATGCCTGAAATAATTATGAGGGTGTTCGTCTTCATAAAATTAGTTTCCCAATGAACTAATTAACCGCGCGTGTGCAGAGTTGTTGCGAAGCAAATCTGCTCAATCCGGGCTCGCCGCCTGTTCGGATTTCTAGCGACTTACGGCCTTACAAATACTTTCTTTGCACGAATGTCGAGTACCAGTGCGCCATGGGCGATTTTTGAACAATCATACTTTTGATATGGCGGATACGGACTCGTAACATTGCCAGACTTTTCATGCGGGTCTCTTTGCGCCGCCGGGTAACCGTTGCTTGGAGGCGGATATTTTTTTTGAGCATCTTCTTTCGTGATCGCCTGCGCTTCGATCACGTTCGTGCCTATACGCGTGTCAGTGCCTTGCGCGTAAACAGTTGTGCCGAGCACAAAAAAGGCAATGACGATCGCCGAGCTGATTTTCAGAGATTTCGTTTTCATACGTTTATTTTTCGTAACTATTTCGCAGCCAGCACCTCAGACGGATGTTCGCGGCGGTAAATTCAAAAAAGATTTGAGGAGTTGTGTCGCGATCCGGCCTGCTTTTTCCAGCTTGCTTAGCCGATATTCTTTTTCCAAAACGTGAAATTTATCCAGCTCCATTCGATGCAGTAGACCGCGGTAAATCGAGGCCATGATTTCCGCGGGAGCCATCGCTTTGCGGTCTTCAGTTGGAAGCGCCGCCGCCGCCTTGGAGAAAAACTCCCGCGCACGCGCTGCTTGGAATTCCATCAGGCGGAGAAAGCATTGGTTATACTGCCGGTCTTGCAGCTCTGTTTCCGAGTAATTGAACCGCGCCAGGTCTTCCTGCGGGAGATAGATGCGGCCGTCCTGCAAATCTTTCCCCACGTCGCGGATGATGTTGGTCATTTGTAAAGCCAACCCCAGCTCGATCGCATACTGTTTGCAGCCTGCATTGCGATACCCAAAGATCTCGATGCTTACCAGTCCAACTGCGCTGGCGACTCGATAGCAATAGACCCGGAGGTCTTCAAACGTGGCATAGCGCCGAATGTTCAAGTCCATTTCTACTCCGGCAATGATTTCTTCCAACATGCGAACGGGCAGCGAATATTTTTCAATCAAACGTCTTACATCCCCGGCAAGAATTGGCTCGCCCGGTACAGCCGTCTGAAGCATCTGGCGCCATTTCGTCAATGCTGCTTGCTTCTCTGCCACGCTCAATTCCACGGAATCGGCAATGTCATCGATGACTCGGCAGAACGCGTAGAAAATAATGATGTCGCGCTTGCGCTCGCGACCTAATGAGATGAATGCTAGGGCCAGATTCGATTTGCTCTGGCGCGTAATCGTCGCGGCATTCACATCAGCCCTCTCCCAGGCCAGCTTCTTAGTACTGAATCCATTTCTCCTGGTTAATCCTGCCGCTTTCGCATTGGCGAAATAAACACACCCACGAAGCCAGAAGCCATCCGGTAATCATCCCTCGAAGAAAAGCAAAACTGAATTTCCATAGAAAGAGTGCCCCTAATCGATCGCCAATTGCGCTGCGCATAATGGCGTCGCAAATCATGATGCCGAAAAAATGCACTCCGCAAATGACTAAGAACCATCCAAGGCGGCCTCCATTTTGGCGAACGAACTGGGCGTGGGCCCGCATCGCTCCAATCAACGTTTCATTATGAAGCGCCAGTGAGATTTGCACCGAACAAAATGCAATAATCAGGCCGCTCATCAGCACCCTTGCAATCGGCAGGTAATCGAGAACGCCGGGAATGTTTCTAAAGTAGGCGAGGACGAGCGGTAACCGCACAATTAACGTGCTGACTGCAACGACAATGCCTGCCCATTCCAAGACATAACTAAAGCGCCGCATGGCGAAGCGGAATAGTTCTCCTTCTTCAAAGCTGACTCCTTTAATCCAGGCCAGACAGACGGTGATGAGATAGACTTGGATGTAGACCCCGAGCAGGTATTCGAAAATGAATGCCGCCGCGTCCACAGTGGCCGAGATTCGCAGGAGGCCGGCGGCCGGGACCAGACCGCTCCACTCGGGCAATCGCCAGAACACAATCGGCTTCAAGAGCGACGCCAGCGCGCTTAGCAACAGAATCAAGTAAACGAGATAACCCCAAAAACCGTACCGTCTCCGCAATGCTCGAACCAGCGCCCCATGCAAGCCGCGCCAGTTGACCAGCATGAACACGGCAGCCACAACCGAAAGCGGATAGGTGGTGGTGGCGTTATCGAAAATTCCTGCCACGCCTTCCAGAGCGGGCAACGGCGTTTCTCTCCAAATCTCCGTAAATCTCGGCCAGTACCACTGAGGTAATGAGGCGATCTGTCCCAGATCGAGATCAGACCAGCTTCGAATTGGCGTGAACGTAACGAACTGGAAAAGGAAATACCCAAACCCAAGCAGGGCAAACGTGATCCAAATGCGCTTGTAGCGTCCGACACAGCGAAAACCGTCCGCCAGTGCACGCCGCACCGGATTGAAAAACATCACGAGTGCGTAACCGCCGCAGAGTCCCACTAGCGGATACAACCGCGGTACGCTTTGCCACATATCAGCAAACAATGTTTTGGTAGGGCGCGACCGCCGGGCGCGCCGAGCACAAGCAGACGCCCCGTCGATTTGTCCTTATCTTTAAGTTGGTTCTAGCGAATCAGCCCCCAGTGCGGATAGAACGGCCAATAAACTAACAAACCGCGCCCGACCAGGTTTACGTCCGGAACTACTCCCCAGTAACGGCTATCGTAGCTGTTGTAGCTGTTATCGCCTAACGCAAAATAGCCGTTCTGCGGTACCGTAAATGAACGATCAGGCTTCGACAGATAGTCATGCCCCAAGGCGTAGCCGCGATAAGGAGGTTTCGCTGACATGACGCGTTCGAACCCATCGCCTTCCGCCTTGTTTCCATTCACATAGAGGAATGGCGGGTCGATGCGCAAACTGTCACCGGGCAGACCGGCCAACCGCTTAATGTAGAACGGCGAGCCTGCCTCCGGATCCTCCCGAATCCCGGGAATATGATTCGTCCTAAAGACAAAAACATCGCCGCGATGAGGCTTAACAAAGTTGTAGCTAAATTTGTCCACGAATACCTGGTCGCCGGTGTCAATTGCGCCCCTGGCAATGACTTCGCCACGATGATAAACCCGACCGGGGAAAACATTAAAATCATGACTGAGCGTGTCGGGCGATGCATACACGAGAAAATTCTGCCGCTGGCCGATCAGTCGCGAAAAAGTAAAGAAGAAGAGGATTTTTTTTGGCACAATCTCAAAAATCTGATCATCCTCGCGTGAAACCACATTGATGTAATTGCGACCCAGAACAATGAAGTCGCCGATCTGTCGCAGAATATTTGGCGGGGGGTCGCTGCTCGGGCGACCAATGATCCCATTTAACGTCGGTTGCATCGAGCCAGTCGGAATTTTAAACGGTTGCAGGAAATAAGAGCGAATGCCTACAGCCACGACGATGGCCACCAAAATTACCTCGCAATTCTCTCGCCAATGCGATTCCCAGGTGACCGGAGTCAACCTGTGTAGCGTCTTATCAAGCGTGTCGGCCGTGCTGTGAATTCTATCGCGGTCTCTATCACGTAACGCTTCGCGGAGGGTTTTCATTTCCGCGATGATCTGTTCGCGGTCTGACGCGCTGAGCCGATCATCTTTA
>DATLPS010000143.1:0-4533 GCA_035535575.1 Candidatus Limnocylindria bacterium | reverse complement strand
CTCATGGTAATTCTTCCTTATCATCGCGCTGAATCGCACTTCTCTCATGCCAGCCGGCCTTACGAAATCGATGAACATGGCAATGTGCTCGCGCATGTCGTGAAAAGGATCGAGGGCACTTCAGACACATTGCAGCTGCTGCGGCGCGATCTTTTCGGCGAACCGTACTACTACCGGCTATTGACGAACGATTTCTCGATGTCGGCCACAAATCCGCGGAACCAACGTTACATGAGATTGTTCGCTTATCTTCCTCTGGCTTTTCGTCCGGAATCAGAAGACGTGCTGCTTCTTTGCTATGGTTGCGGCGTCACAGCCGACGCGCTTCTCCACGGACCAAACGTCAAGCGAATGGATGCCGTGGACATCTCGAAAGAGGTGTTTGCCCTCGCTGATTTTTATTCCGGTATCAATTACTCCAATCCCCTGCGTGATCCGCGCGTGCACGCAGTTGTGCAGGATGGCCGCTTCTTCCTTCAAGCGAGCCCACGGCAGTACGACATTATCTCTGGCGAGCCGCCTCCACCGAAGGTAACCGGAGCGGTTAATCTTTATACATCGGAGTTTTTCCGGCTGATGCACAGTCGCCTTAAAGAGGGCGGAATCGCCACCTTCTGGTTGCCGATTAACCAGTTGAAGGTCGATGAAGCAAAAGCAATTCTGCGCGCCTTTCACGACGCGTTTGCTAACGCCTCTGTTTGGGCGAGCGCCGATCAGGAGTGGATCATGATGGGCATCAAAGGGTCGGGACGTAAGGTGAAGGAGGAGGAAATTCGCCAATTGTGGAGCCAGTCAGGCTCCGGCGGAGATTTGAGGCAAATCGGCATCGAGGTCCCACAACAACTGGCTGCACTTTTTGTGATGGACGCCAAAGAGATGGACCGAATCACACATGATGTCGGGCCTCTGACGGATTTTTATCCGAAGCGGCTGACAGATCAGCCGTGGGATGACGAAGCGAGTCACCGCTTTGCCCTGATGTATCTCGCTGCGCCTTCGGCGCTCCCACGTTTTCTTGACTCTTCCCTGGCTGCCACAATCTGGCCGGAGACGCTGAACAAGTCACTAGAATCATTCTTTATTCTTCGCCAGACGCGGTATCTCTCTGAGATGATTGGAAGCAATAAGTTGGCCGAACTGGATTTGTATCTGCGCCATTCGCAGTTGCGAATGCCTGTCTTGGAGGTCCTGGGAAGTGATGGATTTCGGTTGGCTATCGCCGAGCGCGTCGCGAAGAAGTCGCAAACGCCGCCTCTGGAAATTATCCCCGATTTGGTTGCGGGCGCGCTGGCGCAGCGGGATATCGGTGGAGCAATCCGCTTACTCGAGACTGAGAAAGATCGCGGGGTCTCTAGTCTCAACGATACCTTCCTGCTTACTTATCTTTACTGCTTGAACGGCAGCGTGGAAAAAGCGGAAGCTCTTGCCGTAGCCAATGCCAGTTCGATCAAGAAAGACTCTTTCGTTGATTGGCTTTGGGGAAAATTAGCGACCGATTTCGGATTTCATCCTCCGGGTTAAATGTGATCCTCAAGCCGCGTGCCTTTTGCGGGTAAAATGGGAACCGTCTCGGTCGCCGATCTCTCAAGCTGCGTCATGATCTTGCCCGGGAAGCTGATAATTAATCTCTGATGCGCCGGCACGCGTTGTTTATTGGACTGTTTGTTATTGTCGCTGCAGCGCGCTTTACGATTCTGCTGATGTCGCAAACTCATGTCCATAGCGACGAAGCGATCATCGGCCTTATGGGTAAACACATCGTGGAAGGCCGCTATTTCCCCTTTTACATGTATGGACAGCCGTATAATGCAGGCGCGGCTTGGGACGCCTATCTGGCTTCGATTGCGTTCGCATTGTTCGGCGTGAGCGTCATTTCATTAAAGAGTTGCGTTGTCGTGCTGTCGTTACTCTGCCTTTTTCTGTTTTATCGTATGTGCGTTGCGCTCTATGACCAGCGCACCGCCCTTTTGGCGGCGATTGTGTTTGCACTCACTCCTTCGCTCCTTAAGTGGCACTTCCAAGTGAGGGGTTACTCCTGGTATTTCCTGTCGATCCCAATCCTGACGATGCTTTTTACATCGGTTGCATCAGATCGGGGTCGGAAACAACCGACGTTATTTTTCTTTGGGCTGGCGTCAGGTGTGAGCATCTGGTGCCTGGAACTTGCGATCCCGATCGTTGCCGCGTTTTGGATGCTTCTGATTTTGCGCCGTAAACTCTCGCTCAAGAATGCGGCGGTCGGTTTTGGCGGGTGCGTGGTCGGTTACCTGCCTGTCGTTGCGAGTAATCTCATGCATCACTTCAACAATTGGCGATATCTCCTTGTTGAAAGGCCCGGAGGCGGATTCCAGTCGCTTTTTCATTTTTCCAGTTACGGACGAATTCTCTTGGATGAAATGCCAAAGTTCTTCGGCCCGGATACTGTGCTTTGGTACTATTCGGACAAACCGGCATCCGGCTACGTATTTTACGCGATCGCTGTTTTGGTAGTGATGGTGGCGATGTGGCCCTTCGTTAAATCACCCTCGAAAATCATACAGGCGATCCGTGGCAATTTAGCGGATTGGCGCCAAGAAAAGGATTTCGACATGCTCGCACTGATAGCGGCCTCTTTTGTCCCATATCTCAGTCTGCCTGTCGGTGTGCCCAGCTATTTCTTCGGCGGTTGTTTTTTTCTGTCGGCGCTGACAGGACGAATGTTGGAACGTTCCTTTTGTTCGTCGAAGGCGCTGCTGCGACTCGGCGGCGCGGCTGTGCTCGCCGCGATCTTGCTAACCGGGGTTCTCGTCATGATCGGGGCTGGACAGAAAAATCAAATCGAAACGCTCTCGTTGTGTGACGACGGCAAGAGCTACTGCATGACACGAATTTCGGGGCCGGACATAGAAGCAGTTGAGCACTACCTGCGCCAGCATAACGTGACGTCCGTCTGGACGACGATCTCTTTTATTTATCCATTACTGTTCGAGAGCGGTGAGACATTGGCCGTCTCGAATACGATTTTTGAGGACCCGTATCGAGTCTACCCGCGCGAAATTCCGTGGCGGGAGCCCAGCACCGATCGGGACGCGGCATTCGTCATCGAAACGGTCGCCCCCTTTCGTTCTGGCTTGGAGGTGCGTTACGCACAGGCCTTCGGGACTGCGCCGTTCATCCGCGAATACGGGAAACTGACCGTAATCACGGGACACGAATAAACATTGGTTGAAGTTAACGGCGGATCACGCACCGCGGGTCGGTCGCATCCTAATTTTACCCGGATTAAACGGTTGTGATGTCGAGCGGCCTGAATCGGTTAAGACTTTCTTGCTAAGAAAGTTCGCATTAACGCTCATTGCCGCTGCCACCAAAAAATGTTGTCTCCCCAATCCTCGCCCTCTCCATATCGCACCGGTGTGTATCCCGTTGAGCGCATCGGGATTTGAGGCAGGGGCGGCAGCCAATCATTAGTCAACAAAAATCCCGCCGGCTTGAGAAGTCTCGAGATATTCTGAAGCGCTAGCGCCTGCTCCAATGTGTCGTAATAGAGGAAAACATTTGTGGCAATGATCAGATCGAATTGTCTTGTCGCCGATCCATCAACCTGTTCGAAAACAACATTCAAATCGACAGGTTTGCATGAAAGGATGACGTCTGGACGAATCACGACTGCGCGCGTCTCAAGATCCTTGAGAGTTGGCGGAGGTTGAATCGGAGCGGCGGGGTGACCGATCCCGCTGCCGAACGAACGCCAGTACTGGACTGCCTCAGCAGCCCATGGCCAGGCCTCGCGCGGCAATTGCACGACGTAGTTCTCTCCCGTTTTGGCGCGGTCGTGCGCGCGACGCAAATGCTCAAGAACCTCCTGACTAATGTCGAACGCGGTAATGTCGATTTTTCCAGGTTCGGCGAGTCCTAATCGAACGAGCGAATCGTAAACCGCGAACGGTTGCAGCGTCTGGAGCGGATAAAAGTCGTAACCAAATCCTTTGTCGGTGAAATCCAAACCAGGCCCGATCACCGCCACGCGACTAATCGATCTTGCTGGAAGCACCGCCCGGTCCTTCATATCGCGCAGCGCCCCCTCGATGCCGAAGCTCGACAGAATGGTTGTATCAACCGAGATGCCGCGATCGCGAAACACACGCGAGCGCTTGGAAAGCCCGTCCTCTTGATTGCTCTCGCGGGTCGCCTCATCAAATTTTTTCTGAAAAGTGGTCTGCTCCTGAACAACCCGCCGAAGATTCTCGAGCACGAAAGCTTTTGTCTTCTGGTATCCGGCGGAACTGTCAGGAACCATTCCTCTGCGTCGGAGAAGATTTCGCAGGAAGATGAGCCGCTCGTTGTTTCGCGGATTGCGGAGCCCTTGCAAAAGATCATCCACCCGCGACTGCACCACCGGATCGTCGGAGTCCTGCATCGTGATAACCCGGGGTTGTGTCGTGAACGAAGTGCCGAACAAGAGCAGGTTGATCATGGAATCGAGGGCGCCTTGCTCGAGACGCGCACGAACCACGTCATCCTCTTGTTGAGCCCAAGCCTTCCACTTGCCTT
>DATLPS010000142.1:0-18165 GCA_035535575.1 Candidatus Limnocylindria bacterium | reverse complement strand
AAGACCTCACCAGGCTTGAGAAACAGTTCGAGCGAATTCGCAAAAAAGCGGAGCGGAACGGAAACATCTCTGGCCATCAAGCTTAACAAACCGCACTGAGCGCAGATTCTGCAAAATCGCGCAAAAATACGCTGCCTTGGTGCACTTAATACATGGAAGCCAATCCATCCGTTTATCGGAACTGAAAGTTGGGCCATCATCAGCACCTCCAGCCGGGGCTGCTAGTTGGAATCTGAGCCGTGACACGCAAAGCGGATTCACGACCGCCGATCAATCCTACGCGTTCAATGAATTCAGGTCGACGCGCGGTCAGCCCTTTTCGGGCGAAACAGCTTCTCTAACGTTTTGGACGTGCTCCTTGATTTCGTTAACTTGCGGATGCACGTCGCTCATTAAATCGTGCTCGGCTTTCGAAAGCTTTTCAATACGCCTTGTCATTTCATGCAGTTCTTCCAACATCGCATCCTGCCGGGATGAGATGCGATGCATCCACCAGAAGCACACGACCCAGCAGACTGTTCCGACGCAGCTCAGTGCCAACGCCATGGCTTCAAAGTTTTGCATCTGAGATTAAGTCACGGTAATCGCCATCGGGGCCCCGAACCGGCGGCGACATTTGTGCTTCACACTCGCTTGCACGAATTGTCCAGTCGAGTCGTAGATTCTAGATCTTACCACTCCTTGAAATCGATACTGTGTGCGGCTCACGCGGCTGTCGCCCTCCCTCCCTACAACACCTCCGAGCCGAATTCGCCGTCGTTCACGCGGGTGCGGATCTTCATTTTTGGCCGAACGGCTGAGATTGCGCGGATGATGTTTCCGTGATCGTCACTCGTGATGCTGTAACCGCGGCGCAGGGTCGCGTCCGGGCCGAGCACACGCAGAATTCCTTCGATGCGCTGAAAACGATGTCTTGCGTGTTCGAGTAATCGCGGCGGGCAGGTAGTCAACCGTCGATGCAAATCGGAAAAACGAGTGCGGCGCACGGTGAGCTCTCCCAACAGCTTTCGGGGTTGTAACGCAGCCATAATATGCAGGAGGTCGCGCCTGTAGCTTTCGATCTTATGCGCAAGGCAGCGCTGCAAAATCTCGCGAGCGTGATCGAGTCGTTGTTGCGCGTCGCGGAGTCGATTCAGCAACTGGCGCCCGAGCGCGCGAGTGCAGCCATCGAGCCGGCGCTCGAGATCGGCAACGTCAGGCACGATCAATTCGGCCGCAGCACTCGGCGTCGGCGCGCGTAAATCCGCGACGAAATCGCAAATGGTGAAATCGATTTCATGACCGACGGCCGAGACAATCGGCACTACGGAATGGAAAATTGCGCGTGCAACAATCTCCTCGTTGAATTCCCACAAATCCTCAATGCTTCCGCCGCCGCGCGTGACCACGATTAGATCGACTGGCGCAAACGCTTGGTTAGGTAAAGCGAGTTCGCGAATGGCGACGGCAATCTCTTGGGCTCCGCCGGTTCCCTGCACGCGAACTGGGTTAATCAAAATCTGCAACCAGGGAGCGCGACGGCGAAGCACGTTCAGCATGTCGCGGATCGCTGCGCCGGTTGGCGAGGTGACGATTCCAATTCGCCGCGGAAATTTCGGCAAGGACCGTTTGCGTTCCGGCGCGAACAAACCTTCTGCCTGCAGTTTGCCCTTGAGCGCTTCAAATTTTGCCTGGAGCAGGCCGACTCCGCGCGGCTGAAGAATCTGAATGTTGAGCTGATATTGTCCGCGGGCTTCGAAAACCGTGACGGTGCCGTAGACCTGCACCTTCGCTCCATCGAGAAGAGGTTGTCGCGGGGGCAACATGGTGTCGCGCCAAATCACGCACGCGATCTGGGCGCGCTGGTCTTTAAGCGTGAAATACTGATGGCCACTCGGATGCTGTTTATAGTTCGAAATTTCGCCCTGGACCCAAACGGCGCCGAATTTCGTCTCGAGCGTGCCGCGAATGCTGCGCGTTAACTCAAAGACAGTGAAAACCTTCGACGTTTGCGGGAAGAAATCGGTCGTTAGCTGCATCAACGAAAACGTCCAACGTCCAACCTTCAACGTCCAACTTTCAATTGCAGAAACTGTAGCGGCGGTCTGTGAGCGTCGCTTGGTGTTCGGCGGGCGGAGCCCGCCGCGACAAGACTATTCAACATCGGGGCATCGATCATCCTTGACAGCCTCACCGGTCTTGGAATGTTCGCGCGCTTATGAATATTCGCATCGTCTTCCGTGTCGTCATTTGTGGATTGGTCATTGCTTTTGTAGGTCGGGCAGGAGGGGATCCGCCTGGCCAACAGCATTCTCAGCGGGCGTTCAAGGTTGGCGTGCTCGTGTCGTTAACAGGATCGTGGTCGTCTCTCGGGCAAAACACGGTTGCGGCGTTACAGATTGCGGAAGAGCAGCTCGAGGCAGAAGCGATTAGCCAACACGGCGGATATCGGTTCCATTTTTTTGTCCGTGACACGCAACTCGATCCGTCGCGGGCACACGACGCAATCATGGATCTTGACCGGCGCGGCGTAAAAATTGTCATTGGGCCGCAATCGAGCGCTGAAGTGGCCATGATCAAACCGTATGCGGACGCGCACAATATTCTCGTAGTCAGCCAGGGCAGCACCGCGTCTTCACTCGCGATCGCGGGTGACAACATCTTTCGGTTTTGTCCTAACGATACGCGCGAAGCGGAGGCCATCGTGGCGTTACTGTGGCACGACGGAATCCGTACGATCGTTCCGCTTTGGCGAAACGACGCTGGTAACAATGGCCTGCACGATTCCGTTCAAGCGGCTTTCCAGTTGCAGGGCGGCACTGTCGAATCCGGTTATCGATACGAGCCATCAACTAATGATTTCTCCGTGGCCACCGCCTCGGTAGCGTCACAGATTGAAAATCTGATCGGCGGTGGCACAGATCCTTCCACGATTGGCGTGTATCTTGCCGCGTTCGATGAGGTCGTCGGTATATTTCACAGCGCACAAGGGAACACCACGCTTTCAAACACCGCATGGTACGGCAGTGATGGAGTCGCTCTTTCCGCCGTTTTGCCGGCTGATTCGGCTGCCGCCGCCTTTGCGGCCAACGCTGGTTATCCCAATCCGATCTTTGGACTCGATGACGCGCTGCAAAATGAGTGGCAGCCAATCGCCGACGCGATCCAAGCGCGCACGGGCATCGTGCCTGATGCGTTTGCGCTTTCTGCTTACGATGCGCTCTTCGTTGTGCAGCGCGCGCTGGAAGACACAGGCGACTTGAGAAATTTCGGTAATTTCAAGTCGGCATTTGTTGATGAAGCCAACAGTTACGAGGGCGTGACTGGATCGACAGCGCTCGACGCCGCCGGAGATCGATTGAAGAGGGATTTTGATTTTTGGGCCGTGCGACCGCAGGGCGGCGACTATGGCTGGGTGCGCACCGGCACTTACATCGACGGCGTCCTCACGCTATTCTGAAAACCCGTCCAGATCCCGTTGCAAGCCGCCGCAGTGTAGCGGTGCTTGTGTCAAGCACTGAAAAAACCAGGCGTTTGGCACAAACGCCTCTACAAGTGCAGAGCGCGAGCATGAGTGACCAATTGATGCAAAGCAAGCGTGGGCTTCAGCTTGATCGCATCGTGTTGCTGGGTCGCACATTTGAAGAGTATCGCCGCTATTTCCTGCTTAAGCCGGACGATCTCATAGGAAAAAGAGTCCTGGATGTGGCAGGCGGGGTCAGTTCCTTTTGCGCGGAGGCAAACAAGCTTGGAATAAAGGTGACTTCGTTCGATCCAATTTATTCGCTACCGCCCGAGAAAATCATAGAACGCTCCGAGCCTGACCTTGAATCAGTTTACCAGGCCATTGGATCTGTGCCGACCTATCGCTGGGGTTATTACAAAAATCCCGAATACATGCGCAAATTGCGCAAACGCGCGTCTCGTATCTTTCTCTCGGATTACACGACTCATCCAGAGCGTTACGTAGCGGGAGAGCTGCCGAGAATATCGTTTGCGGACAGTGAGTTTGATCTGACTCTCGTGTCTTATTTTCTTTTCGCGTACCAGGATCGATTAGGTTACGAATTCCATCGCGATTGCATCCTCGAAATCATGCGTGTGACGCGAGGCGAAGCTCGTATTTATCCGACGGTCACCTTCGAAGCACATCCAAGCGACTATATCCCAGTGCTGCAATCCGACCTGGCGCTGCAACGCTTTACATTCACAGAAATAGAAACCGATTTTGAGTTTCTGGTGAATTCCAATTCCTTTCTGCGCGTCACGCGCAGTGGATGACGTTTTGGCGAACGGGGCAGATAGGGGCGATTGACCTCAATCGCCAGGGCGCTTCGGGTAAACCGCCCCTACCGGCCAAAAAGATAGGCCCTAGCCGAACAACTCGCTTTGCGCGCCGGCAGGCGGTTTAAGTCCGAGCTTGCGATAGGCGTTTGCAGTGGCGACTCGGCCTTGTGGCGTGCGCTTGATGTAACCTTCCATGATCAAGTACGGCTCGTTCACTTCTTCAATCGTGCCTGCTTCTTCGCCGATTGCTACTGCCAGCGAATTCAATCCCACGGGGCCGCCGTTAAATTTGTGAATTAATGTTTCGATGATGCGCTTGTCCCATTGGTCGAACCCGTCGCGATCGATCTCCAACATTGCAAGGGCGCAGTCGGCGAGTTCTGCGGTGATTTTGCCTTCGGCCTTCACCTGCACATAATCGCGTACCCAGCGCAAAAGATTGTTTGCGGTTCTTGGGGTGCCGCGTGAGCGCGCGGCGATCTCGGCTGCACCCGCGGCGTCAATTTCCACGCCAAGCAAACGCGCGCTGCGGATGATGATTTTCTGCATTTGGTCGGCATTGTAGTAATCGAGCCGTGCAGTCATACCGAAACGAGAACGAAGCGGCGCGCTCACCATGCCGGCGCGTGTTGTAGCTCCGATCAACGTGAACTTCGGCAAGTTAAGGCGCAGACTGCGTGCCTGTGGTCCCTGGTCGATGATGATGTCCAGCCGGTAATCTTCCATCGCCGGATAGAGATATTCTTCGATGGCGGGTTGCAGCCGATGGATTTCGTCGATGAAAAGCACGTCACCTTTTTCCAAGCTCGTCAAAAGACCGGCAAGTTCACCGGCCTTCTCGATCACCGGACCACTCGTGTTTTTTATGTTCACACTCATCGCGTTTGCGATGATGTAGGCGAGCGTCGTCTTCCCGAGGCCGGACGGTCCACTGAGCAAAATGTGTTCGAGTACGTCGCCACGTTTCTTGGCCGCTTCTACCATCAATTCCAGGCGCTCACGCACTTTTAACTGGCCGTTAAATTCGCTAAAGGCCGGCGGCCGCAGCGAAATTTCAAAAGCAGGATCCGGCTCCGGCGGTTTCATCGGCACACTGGTGATTCTGTAGGGGAAGCTGTCAGGTTCCCAATAAAAAAACACGGGACATTAACAGCGTCCCCTACAGTTTGCGCGGCATCGCTCATCCACTACTCCAGGCTTTTCGTGAGTACCAGCTCGGTGCCGCGCCGCTTGTGTATGTAATCGACTTCATCAAACGCATTGCGAATCAGAAACAGACCAAGGCCACCCGGCTTGATCGTGTCATGAGAGCGACCCTTCATTTGATGCGGCAGGACCTGTTCGCCATAATCACGTAATCGCATACGCACACATTTGCGCAGCCCCTCCATTCGCAACGAGATGACTTGATCGTCGCGCAAGCGGTAAGCGTATCGGATAACGTTCGTGCAGGCTTCGTCGACGCCGAGCACCATCAGCAGCCGCTGTTTCTCGGAGAAGGGGTAGCCGTCGAGAAAATCGCGCACGCAGTTGCGCAGCAAAGCAAGATTCGCTGTATGACTGCTGAACTCGACTTTTCTCCTCTTCATCGCGATTCGCAAAACGTGAGCAGATTCGGGGGCTCATTCAAGCGCGGAGCGTTTTTTCGGAGACGCGAACGTGGTCGCGTCCGCCAGTCGGACGGACTCGTCCCGTGGCGAGCTTTTGAAAGCGGCGACATGGCGCCGCACTTCAAAACGCGATGGACATGCGTTAAAACCGCTGTTCAATTTTGCATTATGTGGCGAACGTTTGTTGCGCTCTTGCTTTTTGCTATGCCTGCCCTGGCGCAGGACAACCCCACTGCGTACGAAGCTCTGCGAGTGGCGGGCACGGAACTCGGTCGCGGCGCTCTGAATCATATCGTGTCCATCACCGGTGTGAAGGGCGCGCCGCAGCCTGAGACATGGAAAATTACTTTTGAAAGCCCAGATGGGCGCGGCGTGCGCGAACTACGGGTTGCTGACGGAAAGATTAATTCCGACCAAACACCGGATCGCTCGACGGCGGGCTCCCCGGAAGGCGCAACGATTAATGTTTCACGGTTAAACCTGGATTCCAATGGCGCGTTCGCGGTAGCCAGCCACACGGCGGACGCGTCGCATACCCGTTTCGCGACAGCGGATTACGCGTTGCGCACAGACGAGCGCGGCGAACCGATCTGGATCGTTACGTTATTGAATAGATCATCTCGTCCAGTCGGTACGATATATATCGGTGCGACTCGTGGCACCGTGAAGAGAACGGAAGGAATGTTCGCCGGCGCGACCATGGAGGACGTTGAGAACGATTACGACCAAGGAGAAGGAAGCGGTGTCATCAGCAACGTGAAAAGAGGAATCAAGAATGCTTTTCATCGAACACAGGATGAAGCGCGAGGCGTGTTCGAGCGAGTGAAGCGATCGTTTTCCGATTTCATCAACCGGGAGTAGCAACACGAAGTGAATGGCACGTCCGACAACTGGCCGTCTCTGCCTTTCGAAGAGTGGAAAGATACTGCCATCACTCTGCACATGTGGACGCAGATCATAGGCAAGATTCGCCTGACGCTGAGTCCATGGACGAACCACTCCTGGCACGTCACGCTCTACGTGACCTCTCGCGGCCTCACGACTTCACCAATCCCACACGGTCTTTCCACGTTCGAGATACAGTTTGATTTCATCGATCATCAACTGCTCATCGATAAGAGCGATGGCGCTCGGCGAACGCTCGAACTGAAATCACAGTCAGTTGCCGAGTTTTATCGAACGTTGATGAAGACTCTCGAGGATCTCGATTTACCGGTGACAATCAACACAACGCCTAACGAGATTGAAAACCCGATCCCGCTGGATCGAGATGAAGAGCACCGTTCCTATGATCGTGAATACGCGAATCGGTTCTGGCACGTTCTCGTGCAAAGCGATCGTGTGTTTAAGGAATTCCGGTCACGTTTTTGTGGAAAGTGCAGTCCGGTGCATTTTTTCTGGGGCAGCTTTGATCTCGCGGTGACGCGTTTCTCCGGCCGGCCCGCGCCGCCGCATCCCGGCGGCGTACCGCATCTCCCGGATGAGATTACGCGCGAGGCTTACTCGCAGGAGGTAAGCAGTTTGGGATTTTGGCCCGGTAACGCCGCTGCCCCAACGCCAATCTTTTATTCCTACGCGTATCCGGAACCGCCGGGCTTTGCAGAAGCGAAAATTCAACCAGATGCAGCGTTCTATCAGCCCAAGCTGCACGAGTTCATCTTGCCATACGACGCGGTTCGCACTGCTGAAAAGCCGGATAAAGTCCTGCTCGATTTCGCGCAGACCGCGTACGACGCTGCGTCAAGGCTGGGGAAATGGGATCGCGATGCGCTGGAGGAGACGAAACCAGCCTTGCATTCAGCTCGGCAGCATTCGTAATTACGTGAGATGAACCCCGGTTGCGCAGCCGAGCAACATGCCTGGCGTGAGGTGAAAGACGGATGGCGTCCTCTCTATGGCGACGTCGACAAGATCGGAGTCGCGATCGAGTGGCACGACTTTAGCACCAACCAGGCCTTTAACTGGGGAGGCACTTTCCATCCCAATAGTTTGGAGTTCTGTTTGAATTTTGATGGTCGCGGCGCAGTTGGCGGGAAAGGTGCTGCCCACTGCGATTACCTTCCTGGCAATTCCGGTTACTACGCGATTGCCGATGAACCGCTGCCGGCCTCACGCTACGCGCGTGATCATCATCAATTCGTTACGCTCGAATTCTCGCGGGAACATTTGCAAAAGCAATTAGTGCGGAATGAGGGCGATCTCGAACCGGAGATTCGCCGGATTGTATTTGGAGACAAAGAGCAGAATGTGGTCGCTCCCGCGCGTCCGATGACGCTTCAGCAACGGAGCGTGGTTGCGAGCCTGGCGGACCCGCCGGTGGCGAAAGCAGCACAAATTCTTTGGTACCAGAGCAAGGCGTTGGAGCTCATGGCGCATTTTCTCTTTGCGCCGAAGGATCCGGAGTTTTTCTGTGTCCGGCAAAAACGCGTCGCCCGCGAGCGAGTGGAGCGCACGAAAGAGCTGCTTGCCCGCGACCTGGCCAACCCGCCTACTCTGGAAATGATCGGCCAGGAGGCAGGCTGCAGTCCGTTTTATCTCAGCAGGATTTTTTCCCGCGAAGTCGGGCTGACTATTCCGCAATATTTGCGGAACCTGCGAATGGAACGCGCGGCCGAACTGTTGCGCACGGGACGTTACAATGTCACTGAAGCGGCCACAGAAGTCGGCTACTCGAGCCTGAGTCATTTCAGCAAGGCGTTTTGCGAAACGATCGGCTGCTGCCCGGTGCTTTATCCGGCGGCCAAGAATGTCATTCTTGACCGTTGAATCGTTAAACAGTTGAAGCGTTGAAGCGGAGGAAAGCTCGTTGATGTGAATGCTTCAACACTGTAACGCTTCAACGCTAACGACCGATGAAAATTACTCGCGCGCTCATCTCCGTCTCGGATAAGACCGGCATAGCCGCTTTCGCACGCGCGCTTGAGCGCCAGGGGGTGGACATCATTTCCACGGGCGGAACAGCGAGCCTTTTGAGAAAAGAAAAAATTCCAGTGCGCGACATTTCGAAATTCACCGCGTTTCCAGAAGTGCTCGAAGGCCGCGTTAAGACGTTGCATCCACGTGTGCATGGCGGTCTTCTCTACAAGCGCGGTAACGCGAAGCACGAGGCCGAAGCGCGTGAATGCGGATTCGAGCCGATCGATCTGGTGGTGGTCAATCTTTACCCCTTCGAAGCAACGATCGCGAGGCGGGGCGTAACCCTGGCGGAAGCGATTGAAAATATCGACATCGGTGGACCGTCTATGATTCGAAGCGCAGCAAAAAATTACGAGTCAGTCACCGTAGTTGTCGATCCCTCGGATTATGACGCGGTGCTCGAAAACATGCGCGACAATAAGGGAGAGACGACGCTGAAATTGCGCGAACGGCTCGCTATCAAGGCGTTTGCGAGAACCGCCGAGTATGATCGGGCGATCAGCAGCTTTTTGAACAAGGAACAGGCAACCGACGCCTCGTTTTCGCTTTCGCTTCCCCTGGCGATGCGATTGCGTTACGGAGAAAATCCGCACCAGACCGGCGCGCTCTACGGTGATTTCGAGAAGTATTTCGAAAAACTTCATGGGAAGGAACTCTCGTTTAACAACGTTCTGGATATCAGCGCGGCCACAAATTTGATTGGCGAATTCGAAGAACCGACCGTCGCGATCTTGAAACATACGAACCCGTGCGGCGTGGGTTCGGATAACGACCTTTGCAAGGCGTGGGACAAAGCATTTGCCACGGATAAACAAGCGCCCTTCGGTGGAATCATAATTTGCAACCGGCCTCTTGATGAGCCATTGGCGCGGGCGATCAGTGAGATTTTTAGTGAAGTAATTATCGCGCCTGATTTCCAGCCCGAGGCGCGCGGGATTCTCCAAAAGAAAAAGAACTTGCGCCTGATTCGATTGCTGACGCCTGCGGCGCAAGCAAGACCGGTGTTTGATGTGCGTTCGGTCTGTGGCGGCGCGCTGGTTCAGGACGCAGATGTGGTGGAGGAAATAACGGCAGGCGGCGACCGGATCGTTACAAGGAGGCGACCGACTAAAACAGAACTGAAAGCGATGTTGTTTGGGTGGCGCGTGGTCAAGCACGTGAAATCGAATGCGATTGTCTACGCGAAGGCGGACAGGACGCTGGGCGTAGGCGCCGGGCAGATGTCGCGTATCGATGCGTCGCGCATCGCAATTTGGAAAGCGAAAGAAGCCGGACTCTTGCTTAAAGGCAGCGCGGTCGCCAGCGATGCTTTTTTCCCGTTCCCCGACGGTTTGATCGCCGCAGCGGAGGCTGGCGCAACATGTGCGATTCAACCTGGCGGCTCAGTTCGTGACGAAGAAGTGATCGCTGCCGCCAATGAACGCAACATGGCGATGATATTCACTGGCGTCCGCCACTTTCGCCATTAAGAGTCCCCCTCGTGGGACAGATGTCTCGATCGGTTAAACCGCCGCGCGTTTTGAACATCGAAGATTTGCGGCGCGCGGCAAAGCGACGGCTTCCACGCGTCGTGTTCGACTATATCGATGGCGGCGCGGAAGACGAATGGACGTTGCGCGCGAACTCTTGCGCATTTGAGGCGGTGACATTCCGTCCGCGTTGCGCCGTGGCGGTGCCGTCGTGTGATCTGCGGACCGTTGTCATTGGCACACCTCTGCCCATGCCACTGGTTCTTGCGCCCGTCGGCAGCAGCCGCCTTATCCATCCGCGCGGAGAAGAAGCTGCCGCGCTGGCCGCGGGTGCGGCCGGAATTCCGTATGTGCTTTCAACTTTTTCGGGCTGCCGTCTGGAAGACGTCGCCGCTGTATCGAGCGCACCGATGTGGTATCAGCTTTACCTGGCCGGAGGACGCGACTGCGCGTTGCCGGCAATTGAGCGCGCGAAAGCTGCCGGCTTTTCCGCGCTCGTTGTCACAATCGACACCGCGGTGGCCGGTATGCGGGAACGCGATTTTCGAAATGGCGTTAAAGAACTTCTGAGCGGCAAAATTCAATCGATGCTGCCGTTTGTAAGTCAGCTACTGATGAAACCTCGCTGGCTCGCTGGGTTTCTAACCGATGGCGGACTAATGAAGTTTCCGAATGTCGTCGTACCGGGGAAGGGGCCGATGTTGTACGCCGATGTTACTGCCGCCCTCGAGCAGTCCGTGGTGACTTGGGATGATCTCAAGTGGATTCGCCAGGCATGGAACGGACCTATTGTGATAAAAGGAATCCACACCGCAGACGACGCCCGCCGCGCGGTGGACGAGGGGGCAAAGGCGTTGGTCGTTTCCAATCACGGCGGCCGGCAGCTCGACCGCGTTGCGCCGAGTTTGCAAATTTTGCCTGAAATCGTGGCAAGCGTAGGCGATCGCATCGAGGTCCTATTGGATGGTGGCGTCCGTCGTGGCGGTGATATTCTCAAGGCGCTCTGTCTAGGTGCCCGAGCCGTCATGGTCGGCCGTGCCTACGCCTATGGGCTCGGCGCTGCCGGCGAGGCGGGTGTTGCACGTGCAATCGAAATTTTACAAACCGATCTCATTCGCACTCTCAAGCTCCTTGGCTGCGCATCAATCGCAGACTTGGATCAATCATATGTAGATGTTCCCGTGGATTGGCGGCAACGACAGACCAACTGACGGACGCCGATCGTCACCGAGGCGTTACTTGGCGACTTTCTCTATCTCCGATTCTCGGTTCCACGTTCTTCGCTTCAGTTTGTTAGAGACCTGTGGATTGCCGAGATTATATTTGTAGAGGTTAAACAAGTGCAGACGCAGACCGTGCTTCACCTCGCATTCGCCCAAATCGTGTAAATACGGTTGCCGGTGCCGATACTGGGACAGATCGTCGGCCAGATGCTTGGACAAAAGAATATGCCCGGCATCGCCGCAATCCAACACCCGTTGCGCGACGTTGATTCCCGATCCCGCAAAGTTCGTTTTGTCGTTAACGTCTCTGACCGGATTGACTGGACCGCTGTGAACTCCCATTCGCATTTGGATGTGCGGATACTCTTGCAACACCTTGCTAATCTCGAGCGCACAGCGCACCGGCTCTTCCGGACTGTGGAAAAAAAGGAGCGCCATCCCATCGCCGGTAGGCACTCTGCGAGGGCTACTGCGACGCCGGACTCGGCGTGCCCGCCTGCGGCAACTCGAACTTAATTTATGGCCGAAAGATCAGAGGCACTCCGACAGATTGTCGAAAAAATATGTGATGACGCAGAGCAGGCGCTGAAGCTGCTCGGGCATTCCGAAGAAGAACGATCCCTGGCTTGGAAATGCCAACGATGTAGTCACATCAAGCATTTCACCCGACCGGTTTTGGCCGATGTCGCAGCACCGTGCCCAAAATGCTGCAGCGAATTATTTCAACCAATCGGCCGCTAAACACCAACGAGACCGCGCGATTGAGTGATCTTTCACCACGCGCCCGTAAGTCACAACAGGCTTGGTTCCTTGCTCGAAAGATTCGGGCACGGGGTCATCGATTGTGCCCCTAAATCTTTGGCCGGCCTTCATCCATGCTTGATCTCTTTGGGTAATTTGTCGGCAAGAACCCCCTTCCCAGGGGCGTCTTCCAATCTATCGTGATTGGTGTGGTGTCCGAACTTCGCAAATTCCGTTGAAGACATTCTGCAGTAAGCTGCATCACTTGTAGGAGTGTGACTCCAAGATCATCTGATGCTTTCGCTTGCGAAAAGTCCGCGATGATCGTGTGGCACTTTTCTCCCCATTCGGCACTGATCTTCGCGCCGACCAACACAATCAAATTGCTTTCCTTAGGAAATCCGTCCGTTGCTCCGGCAATCTTGTGCGGCAAGCACATTGCCAGGACTGGGGATTCGGGAAATGCGCCGCCAATCAGAATCGGCCTGCTGAGAATGGTAGCGGCCATAGTCTGACCGTCTTTCAGTGGCTCGTCCTCGGTATCATTGCCTAAAAGGCTGGTGGGCTGAAATATCTCAGCAATTTGCCTTTCTGCATGGGCAGTAAAAGCAAACAGAACGCTGGCAAAGAGGAGTCCCACTTTAAGAAGATTCATTTTGTTGTCGAAAGTAAATTTTGGCTGCCATTTTGTAGTCTAATTCTTGCTGTTCCGAGGGGAAAGCGCACAAAACGCCGCATGGGGAGAATTGTGGCGAATCATATGGTATTTGGGGAAGCGAAATGATTCGCGGGGGCTCGTTCGAGTTCGAGAACGCTGCCAGCTTTTCCTCGGCACGCGCAACGAAACGTCTTCCGTCGCCACGGTGCACTTCAGCAATCCAAATTGTTCGCCCGCCGGAATCCACGGCTGCGACGCAGCCCCAACTCCAACCGGATTCGGCGTGAAAATTGATTTGGTTATGTTGTCCAAACTTATGAACCTGTGTGTCCGACCGCTTGCAGCCGAGGATTTTGATGGCTTCATCAATTATTGGCTTGGGCTTTCACAAGTGGAGATCGAGCGCTTAGGAGTCGCAATCGATCGCATGCCGTCAGCCGCTCGAATGCGCTCTGACCTGGAGGCGATGCTCGCTGCGCCGGATGATGGCGTGCGCAGTTTTGTGCTTGTCTGGTGCATCAACGGCGAGGCGATCGGCCATTCGTCACTCAAAGACATCGTACCGGCTGACTTTGGAAGCATTCATTTGCACATGTGGCGCGCGGATTTGCGCGGCAAAGGACACGGGCCGCATCTTTTCTGTCTGGCGGTAGTCGATTTTTACGAACGATTTAAGCTGAAGCGCATCGTTTGCGAACCTAAAGTTGATAATCCGCCTCCGAATCGGCTGCTGCAACGGATAGGATTTCCGCTCATTTCGACGCGCATCGGGAGATCATCGGAATTGAGCACGATCTGCAAGCTCAATCGTTACGACATCGTCCGCGAAATCGCTGAAGATTATTTGCTTACGCGCGCGTCGCACAAAAACGAAGCCAGAAACGAGACCCAACGATAACTTTATCGTCCTCACGCAATCGGACACGCAAAGTTTTTACAGCCGCTCACATGATGCAAAGATTCGCGTTTACGATGATCGTGGCAACGTGATCGACACACCCGAGCACACTGGCGATTTCAAAGAGCCGCGAAGCGGGCTTGCCATCATGCAGCCTTTTAGCGGATATTCCTTCTATGGAGCTAGAAATAGATTGCGATGCAATCTAACTCTCGTTACGCCCAAAAACATATGGCACATAAATGCAGTTCACCGGGTTGCGCACTCTACCTTCCGAATAGTTACCCCTTGGGAAAGTGTCCATGGCATGCCGCGCCTGGTAGCGGTCCAGTTAAGATAAGCGCAGCTATTGCTATCGCCGCAGCTGGACTGGGCGGCGGCATTGCTTACCAAAAGTTTCGAGAGTATCTGCGCGAGAAGAAACTGCGGCAACAGCGATACGCGGCGTCTTCTGAACGCGTCAAAAAAGCTTCGCCGAAACAGCGCAAGCGTAAAGCCAAACCCTCGACGCGAAGAAAGCGCCGAGTCTAACCAGACGATGCGGCGAGTCGCTGGCCGGACGCGATGAGGTTATCTTGATTTACTGGAGTGACGGGCCGAATTGCTCGCTCCAGCTCTAGAGACGCTGATAGCCTTTCATCGGCACGCACAATGAACCGCTGGCCGTCGCCGCGATGCGCGTTAGCAAATCTAGATTCTTCGCCTTTCGCGTTTCAGCTCAGCCCTGTCGCGTTAGGGTCGAGCAGTTCCATGAGGCGCGCCTCATAAGAATCACATGTTGGAGACTCGCCATTTGGCTGGACCCATTCGGGATGTTGGATCCGCAGGTCATCGTGAATCTGTTGCAGCAACGCGGCCACCAATCCGCTTTGCTGAAGGGTAGGGGTAGATGCAGCAATGTAGTTTCTTCTGTTTTTCATACATGTCTTTTTTCCGGTGTTGGCTGTTCCAAATCTGTCTGTCTAGAGGTTCGGGTCGTCGATTTGAATTCCACAAACGCTGTCCCCTTTTTGAATCTTTGATGACTTGGTTGCGTTTATCTCGGTGCCGCCGCCATTGCGTTAGCCAATAAAAAAATCGGCCAGATGGCCGTGACCACAATTATCCCGAAGGCGACTAGCTCAGATAAGTAATTGGGCTGTGCCCGATAGGCGCATCGATCATTGAAGAAACGAGAAGCGCGAACGCGCATCGACTTTGTAGTTTTCATATCCGTAATATCGACAACCACTTCGATGCGCGCGTTGCACCGCAAAAGTAACGCTGCTGTCACTTCTCGCACACACACACTCGGTCGCTTGTGGTGCACCGAAGTTGGCGATGCCGTCGATTACGCGAAGTTCTACAGCCGCTCACATAATGGTGTGATTCGCGTTTTACGATGAAGCGGGCCACGTAATCGAGACGCACGAGCAAGTGGGCAAGTTCAAAAGAGCCGTAACTTTGTTATCGTGCTAGGCGTCAATCCGCGTTATGCCCACAACCACATTGACTCCCGAAGAAACCCGCACAGCACACACAAAAAAAGCTGGACGCAAAATCGAATACCTCAGCATTGCTTAGACTACTCGAAGCGCTATCGGCATCGTTGCCGGTGTCCTTGCTGGCAGCGTGGCTCTCATTGGCTTCGGCGTTGATTCGGTCATCGAAGCCGCCTCAAGCGTTGTTTTGCTCTGGCGTCTCAGCGACCATCCGCACGCGGAGGAGCGCGAGGAGATTGCTCATCGGCTTGTGGGCGTCGGATTTCTCGCATTGGCAGCTTACATTTCCTTCCACGCGCTGCATGACTTGATTACTCACGAGCCGCCCCGCGTCAGCTACTTCGGTATTGCTTACGCCGGTGCTTGCATCATCGTCATGCCGTTGCTTGCACGGGCCAAGCGCCGCGTCGCCGCACGCCTCGACAGCGATGCGCTTCACGCTGATTCACACCAGAGCGACATCTGCGCTTACCTTTCAATTATCTTGCTCGCCGGTCTCACATTCAACGCGCTCTTCGGATGGTGGTGGGCCGACCCAGTAGCGGCACTGTGCATGGTTCCAATCATTCTCAAGGAGGGAGTTAATTGTTTACGCGGCAAACCTTGCAGTCACAACCATGACATCGCTACGTATCGCTCTAAGAAAATCTCGAAAGGGCCCTGCTTTCGCAACATCAGTCGCAGTCATCAGCGTGGCGATCGATAACCAGATTACGATTGCGCGGAGGGGTGGTTTCACCAAAACTGTTTCGTGCGAGCCGCTCGCCATGCGCGCCTCGTGATTCGCGTTTACGAAAATGCTGGCAACGTGATCGAGACGCACGACCAAGCGAGGGAGTTCAAAGAGTAGTGGTTCAGTTTTTCATCGTGCCAGGCCTGTTTCTTGTTAACATCGCGGATTAGACGGAATTATTCTGAAGATGCTAGGCGATGGGAGTCTCCTGCGAAGACACGATGCAAGAAGAACTATTGAGATTGGAAAAGGAATTGGCGCAGGCGGTCGTCAAGAATGACGCGGATGCAGTCGGACGCTTCCTCTCCGACGATTGGATCATCGTCGATCCAGATGGAGGTATCGTCGACAAGCCGCGTTTTCTCGGGGTGATCAGATCTGGTGCTTTATCCCACGAAAGGATGGAATCCGATGACGTGAGAGTCCGTACCTACGAAAACACCGCTGTCGTTACGGCATTGACTACAACCAAGGGGAGATTCATGGGGCAGGATTTCACCTCTTGTGAACGCGCCACGGATATTTTTGTGAAGCAAGACGACCGGTGGCGGTGCGTGTTTACACAGCTTACACGATTCACCAATCGCTCCAGCTAACCGCTATGCATTTCATGCACGTTTACGAAGTCAGAAACGCGTATAGAAATCTTCGGGACTTTTACGAGGATTCGTCCAATCATAGTTAGACATCACGCTCGCGCGCATGAAATCCCCGCTCCTTGCATCTAGCGTTATTCTAGCAGTCTGCACACTAGTGTGTGGCCAGCAGCAAGACCAAGGTGTCGAGAAGCGGCTCAGCGATCTCGAGAAGCGCGTAACCGCACTTGAGAAGGCTTCGCCGGTGTCATCGCCCCTGAACGCCGCGTCACCAACGCCAGCCTTAGCGACCAAATCGCCCCTGGAACTTGTAGCATGGGACGCTCATCTCGTTCGCGGAGAAGACTCCTATTCCAAGTACAAGATTTCTCTCACGCTAAAGAACAACTCAGACAAAGACATTAAGTTTATCGACGCCACAGTCCAGTTCGCAGACTTATTCGGCTCGCACATCTACGACATTAACATCAATTCAGGTCATCTTATCCCGGCCGGACAGAGCATCACGGAGACTGATGAGTATCCTATTAACCAGTTAATGCCAGAGCAGGCCCGTCTCGCGCAGATGAAGAAAGAAGAGGTCAAAGCTACGTTGGTGGTATCGAAGCTGGTATTCATGGACAACAGTATTGGTGAGTATGCACCATGAGGGTCTGAGATTGTCAGCCAGATTCGGCAGTATTTCAGGCCCGACCGATAACGAACCTGTTGTTGGTAAACGCAGTAAGCGACCAAATCCCGGCGCAATCACGAATTATATTTAGGTAACGATCTGCTTGATTTGCTCTTCATCCATTTGGAAGTGAACCGGATTTCGATCGTGAGAGGTCACGGGGCGAAGTATGAAGAGCTTGATTATCTCGTTTGTGTTACTTCTCGCGTGCCACGTCTTCGCCAGCGAGTATTCGGCGCTCGCGCGCGTTACGGTTTATTGGCAAAGCAAAGTTTCAGGCGCGAACGCCGCTTGGAATGGCGCACGGCTGCGCGAAGACCATTGTGCTGTCGATCCCAAGAAAATTGCCTACGGGAGCAAAGTTGTCTTTCGCGACGCGGAGTGTATGGCCGTAGACAGCGGACCGGACGTTGTTAATCGCAAAGCCGCTCGGTCGTGCGGCCGCAACACAGCTGAGCGCAACGCTATCGTGATCGATCGTTTTTTCGATACCAAACAGAAGGCGCTTGCCTGGGCAAGAGCGCACCCAGATTTTATGATGGTGCGAGTTCGCACACCCGATACGCAAGCACAGAACTGAGGTCACGCTTGTCCTGCGACATCGCCAATGCAAATGACGGCAAATTCTACCTATCCGGGTGCACGTTTACGAAGTTCGGCCGCGCAAAGATCATCGCGGCGTCGATCTAATCTCCGATGTGCTGCCATTGGGTCGCCTGTGGTACGCTCAACCGGATGCGGTCGGCAATGTTCGGCCAGTTTTACCTATGAAAAGAGGCGGGGGCGGGAATCGAACCCGCGAATAGCGGTTTTGCAGACCGCGACCTTACCACTTGGCTACCCCGCCGATATGCGAGCGCACAATATCGTTGTAGCGGCGCTTGTATCAAGCGCCGACCGT
>DATLPS010000141.1:0-8353 GCA_035535575.1 Candidatus Limnocylindria bacterium | reverse complement strand
GAAACTTCCGATCAAGTCGTAGTCGCAGTTTTTCCGAAGATGCAGAGCGAGTCGGACATTGCCGACTACACCCAGCGCGTAGCACAGGCGTGGGGCGTGGGCCAAAAGGATCGCCGCAACGGTGCGGTGCTCTTTGTGTTTATCCAGGACCGCAAGATGTTTGTCCAAGTCGGGTACGGCTTGGAAGGCGCGTTGCCGGATGCGACCGCGTTCGATATCACCGAGCGTCACATCAAGCCACTGTTTCGGGCTGGCAATTATGAGGCTGGCCTCGCCACAGGAATCGATCTGATCTGTAAAGCGATCCGTGGCGAGTACAAAGGGTCCGGAAAAACTGTGGCGGAACGACAGAGCGGCGGAGGGTTTTCCGGTGTCCTGCCATTCATCATCTTTATCATCGTTCTAATCGCTATTTCCCGCGTATTCCGAAAACTTGGTGGCTACAGCTATTCATCGCGAGGAGGCGGCCCGGTGTTCGTCCCGAGTGGGGGAGGCTGGTCGTCCGGTAGCGGCGGTGGCGGAGGATTCAGCGGGTTTAGCGGTGGTGGCGGCAGTTTCGGCGGCGGCGGCGCGGGGTCGAGTTGGTAACAAATGCGAACGCGAGAATTCCTCAGCAAGCTTGAGCACGATCGGATCATCGAGGCGATTCGCGACGCCGAATCTAAAACGTCCGGTGAGGTTCGCGTTTTGATTCAGCGCGGGAAATTGAAGAGCGATCCCCTCGCGATGGCGCAGAGGAAGTTTCATCGGCTCGGTATGCACAAGACACGGGAGCAAAATGCCGTGCTCATTTTTGTAGCGCCTCGCGCCCATAAATTCGCTGTCGTTGGCGATAAAGCGATTCACGAAAAATGCGGCGACGAATTCTGGCAGCGCATTGTCACTGCGATGCACCATTGTTTCCGCCAGCATAAATTCACAGAAGGGATCGGCGGAGCGATCACAATCGTCGGAGATATGCTGGCGCAGCATTTTCCGAAGACTTCCAGTGACGCGAACGAATTGCCCGACCAGATCGTTGAAGGGTGACAAACGGCGCGCCCGGCGGTCACGCCTACCATCAAATGGCTGCTTGCAAAAATGCCAGGTTCGCGTTTATTGGACGCTCCGCAGCGAGTTTTTGAAGTTGCGCCGTTGGTCCCTGGGTCTCCATCGCTGGATGCGAGGCCGCACTCGCCAGGGGGAACCCGGCGATAGAAGGAATTTCGATTTAAGATTTTCGAATTTCGATTGTCCGACCGTTGCCGGTCTTCAATCCTCAATCGAGAATCGACGCTCGAAAATTGAAGTATGCCAATCCGTTACGGTCGTTTTGAAATGCCGAAGACTCTCGGTAAGGACGAGAGCACAGCCACAGATACCTACGCAAAATTTACTGCCGAGCCGTTTGAAGCCGGTTACGGTCACACCGTTGGGAACTCCCTCCGGCGTGTTTTGCTTTCCTCTTTGGAAGGCGCGGCCATCACCGCCGCAAAGATTGCAGGCGCGCAGCATGAGTTCGCCACGTTACCCGGGGTAGTCGAGGACGTGACTGACATCGTCCTGAACCTCAAGAGAGTGAAATTCAAAGTGGACGGTCAGGATCACGAGCCGAAGAAATTGTCGCTTACGGTAAATAAGGAAGGTGAAGTGACCGCCGGCGATATCCAGACCATTCAGGGCTTCGAAGTGCTGAACCCGAAGCAGCTGATCTGCACGCTCGATCGGAAACATAAATTTGATGCCGAGCTCGATGTGCGCGTCGGCCGCGGCTTCGCCACCGCCGAGGAAAATAAGCGCCAGGATCAAGCCATTGGTCTTATCCCTATCGATTCCATTTTTTCACCGGTGACGCGAGTCAAGTACGCGGTTGAAAACACCCGTGTCGGTCAGCGCACCGATTACGACAAGCTCATTTTGGAAATCTGGACCGACGGTCGGCTGACGCCGGACGATGCGTTGCTCCAGGCATCCGCGATTCTGAGGCACCACCTGGACATCTTTGTGCATTACAACGAAGAAGTGATCGAATTCGATCAGACGCCCGCCGGAGTAAGCGAAGAAAATCTGAAGCTAAGGAAGCTGCTCAATATGAGCGTGAACGAAATCGAGCTCAGCGTACGCGCTGCAAATTGCCTGAACAATGCGAACATCACGACGGTGGGCCAACTCGCCCAAAAAACCGAGGCCGAAATGCTGAAGTATCGCAATTTCGGCAAAAAATCGTTAAACGAAATCAAAGACAAACTGCAACAGCTTGGTTTGGGCCTGGGCATGAAATTCGATCCTGGCCTGGTGGAGGTGCCGGTGAGCAGCGATGGCGCGGCGCCGAGCGGATCGGCGACCGAGGAATAGACGTCCGATCAGAATCACGCTCGCCATGTTATGAGACATCAAAAAAAGACGATCAAACTTGGCCGCACGGCAGGTCACCGCAAGGCGCTGCTGGCGAATCAGATTTGCTCGTTAATCGAACATCAACGTATCAAGACCACGCTTGCCAAAGCCAAGGCGGTTCGTCCGCTCGCCGAACGAATGGTCACGCTCGGAAAGAACGGATCGATTCATGCTCGCCGGACGGCCTTCGCGACGCTGCGTCAAAAGAATGCGGTCAAGAAATTGTTTGAGGACATCGCGCCAAGATCAGCGGAGCGCAACGGTGGATACACCCGCATCGTAAAGCTTGGTCAACGTAAGAGCGACTCGGCCCCGATGGCGTTCATCGAGTGGGTTGATATGGCGGAGGTCGTTGAGGAAAAACCGGCAAAAGAAAAAAAGGCGAAAAGGAAAGAAGCCGAACAAAAGCAAACCGAGCCAGAGCGGGTAGAAACAAAGAAAGAAGAACCGGCTGCGAAAGAAGAACAACCGACCGAGGCGCCGACGCCAGCGCAGGAGCCACAACCGAAAAAGCGGCGGTGGTTTGGCAGAAAATCTGACTCCGAGAAGTAATGTCCGGCGCCGAAAGCGTTCGGCTCAACTTTCCGCCACATTAAGGTCAGCAAGGTCCTGCGGCCGACCGAAAGCACGGTTGTTTCGAATTAACGCACCTCGCCTGTGTAAGAGGGCAGACTATGTGCACCGACGATGACGTAATCAACGCCGCGGGAGTTTAGTAATTCGAGAAACTCTCTCCAGTCTTTGCTCAGGCCCATGGTTAAGGAGCTCCACCAGAATCCGCAGACGTTCGTTGCCGCTGAGTTTTTTGTAAAAATCGCGATCCGCTTTTTCAGCCTCTGCGAAACTGCGAAATCTTTTGGCCGTCTTTTCCACGACGAGAATATAAGCTTGGCAGCTCCGCTTTCCGAGCGAATTTGATTGAGACTCGATGACCCCGAATCCCTATCTATTTATCGTTGTTTTTATTGGTGTGGCGCTGGCATTTCCACTAATTCCGCTTGCATTGGCGTGGGTGTGGCGGCGATTTTTCCAGCCGCCGAAACCGGGCGCCGAAAAAAATGCGATCTACGAGTGCGGAGTCGAATCCGTTGGTGAGGCGCACATTCAGTTCCGGTCACAGTATTATCTTTACGCAATCATCTTTTTGATCTTCGACGTCGAAACGATATTTCTGGTGCCGTTTGCCGTCGCGTTTACCGGATTGCCCGTAGGCGCGTTCGTCGCCATTCTGATTTTCTTGTTTCTGCTGATTGAAGGTCTTGTCTGGGCTTGGGGCAAGGGTTGTCTGCAATGGGCGCGGTAGCGCCAGCGGTGGTTAAAAGAGGTAAAACGGTTACATTATTGCAAACCTGCGAGCTTCGGCCGCAACGTAACCTTGTAACTCTTGTAATTAAATCATGAGCCAAATCGATGAGACACTACGCCGCGAACTGCAACGGCAGGGAGTCTGGGTGACGAAGATGCAGGATCTTTACAACTGGGGACGTCAGAACTCCATCTGGCCGCTGCAATTCGGGCTGGCATGTTGCGCCATTGAAATGATCGCCACGGCAGCATCGCGCTATGACATCGCGCGGTTTGGCGGTGAAGTTTTCCGGCCGTCGCCGCGCCAGGCCGATCTGATGATTGTTGCCGGGACAGTGACGAAGAAAATGGCGCCACAAATTGTGCGACTCTACAACCAAATGGCTGATCCGAAATACGTCATCGCGATGGGTGCGTGCGCGATTTCCGGAGGGCCTTTTAAACAAGGTTACAACGTTCTCAAAGGAATTGACCGTTACATTCCCGTCGATGTTTACATTCCCGGCTGCCCGCCGCGACCGGAAGCGTTGTTGCACGCGTTCATGGAACTACAACGCAAGATTGATAATCAGAAATTAACCGGCGCAGACAAGGCCGCGCACCTGAATCCGGAAGAGCCGAGCGAATTTCCGGTGCCGAAATTTGGGGAGCACGATCTCGAGCCGCCGGCGAACCCGGATGTTTTTCAGCCGCCCAAACTCGAGCGGGTTTAACGGTGGAGTCGTTGGAGCAAATCAAAGCGCGGATCGAAACCGCGATTCCGGGAGCGAAAATCGACATTGTGCCGAATCCCGGTCCTGCAAATCAGCCGTCGCTCTTGATTGATAACGACCACGCGCCCGCGATCGCGAAGTTTTTGCGGGACGATCCGACACTGTGTCTCGATTTCTGCTCCAACGTTACGGGCATAGATTGGTTAGACCGGACGGTGAAGAAAACTGTAAAGATCAAAAAGATCGTCGAAGGAGTCGAGCAGGAGGTCGATCAAATCACTGAGGAAAAAATTCCCGGTTATCTCGAAGCGGTCTATCATCTATACTCCATCACGCACAAACACGGGCCGGTGATCATTCGGATGCGCACCGCGGATCGCGCAGAGGGAGCGCGCATGCCATCGCTCACGCCGCTCTGGCGCAGCGCGGAATTTCAAGAACGGGAAATCTTCGATCTGTACGGTATTCGATTCGACCAACATCCCGATTTGCGCCGGATTTTGATGTGGGACGAGTTCGAAGATCATCCGATGCGCAAAGATTATCGAGAGCCGGACGATTACGAATGGGAACCGACACCGCACGATGACGTGGTGGAAAAAGCGAAACAGCATTATCCACAGCGGCCGGCAGAGGAGAAATTAACACCTTCCTGACGTGTCATGTTGAGCGAAGCGAAATATCTCTGACCGTTTCTAGATGCAAAAGCGCAGGAACAAATCAGAGATCCTTCGTCGTCTTCGCGACTCAGGATGACAATTTGAAATGAGCGCGACAGTTGAAACACTGGAAGCAATGGAACGGCCACCCGTGACAATGGGGCCGCGGATCGAAGGCGAGTTGCTCGAAGTATCCATGGGGCCGCAGCACCCATCGACTCATGGTGTGTTTCGCATGAACGTCGCGCTTGAAGGTGAGATCGTGCGAAAGCTCAAGCCGGTCTTTGGTTACTTGCATCGCAATCACGAAAAGATCGGCGAGAACACCAGCTACCTTGGCTCAATGCCCTACACCGATCGCCTCGATTATTTTTGCTCAATGACCAACAACTGGGCCTATGCCCTCAGCGTGGAAAAACTCGCCGGTATCGAAGTTCCCGAGCGGGCGCAGTATCTCCGCATTATTCTTGCCGAGCTGACACGGCTTCAAAATCACGCCTCGCTGCTGGGATTTCTGCTCAATGACATGGGCGCGTGGGGCACACCGCTGATGTATGCCTTCCGTGAGCGCGAAAAGATTCTCGACTTGTTCGAATCGCTCTCCGGCTCGCGAATGATGTGCGATTACATGCGTTTCGGTGGTTGCCGGTGCGACACGCCGTCGGGGTGGATCGAACAGGCAATTAACATTGTCGACCGGTTCCCGCGATTCATCGACGAACTCGAACAACTCGTTGTTGCTAACGAAGTGGTGATCGGTCGCACACAGAACGTCGGCGTCCTCTCTCGTGAGCTTGCCATCAACGCAGGCATCACCGGCCCAATGTTGCGCGCGTGCGGTGTAAATTACGACATTCGCAAAGTCGATAGCTACGGGTTTTATCCGCAGTTCAAATTCCGCATTCCGTTGGGCGAGCACGGCGACACTTATGATCGCCTGATGCTCCGTGTACTCGAAATGCGCGAGAGCTTGTCGATCCTGCAACAAGCCTTCGCGCAAATTCAGCCGGGGCCAATCATGAATCCCAAGGTGAAGATCCGCGCATTTCGTCCACCGGTGGGTGAAGCGTACGGCCGTATTGAAGCGCCTAAAGGCGAGCTCGGATTTTATCTCATCAGCGATGGCGGACCGAATCCGTATCGCTATCGAGTGCGTCCGCCTAGTTTCATTAACCTGACGGTGCTGGAAGATCTCTGCCTCGGCCATACCGTCGCTGACGTGATGGTAATTCTCGGCAGTGTCGATATTGTCATGGGAGAAGTCGATCGATGATTGGTTCTGGCATACTCAAGGGAATGGCGGTGACCGCGCGGAACTTCGTCGGAAGTTATTTCGACAAGGAGCGGCTGATTACGGTGCAGTATCCCGAAGAGCGCGATCCGCTCCCCGAGAACTATCGGAATTTTCCATTTCTCATTTATGACAGCGACGATCCACACGCGGGCCTTCGCTGCGTGGCGTGCAAAATCTGCGAGAAGGAATGCCCGCCGCAGTGCATCTACATCGTCAAGAGCGATGACAAAAAGCCTGATTACATGGGCAAACCGCAGTTCTACCCGAAGGTGTTCGACATCGACATCTCGGTTTGCATGAGCTGCCAGATTTGCGTGGAAGTTTGTCCATTCGAGGCGATCAAGATGGACAAGGATTTCGAACTGAGTAAGCGCGAGCGGTTCGATGCGCTCCTGTTGCGCAAAGAGGAACTTTCGAAGTCAAACGAGTACTATCACAAGATTCACCCAATCGAAGCGGCGGCCGTGGACAACAATCTCGCTGACGCCGCGGCTGCCGCGGAAGCGAAGAAGAAGGCTGCCGCGGAAGCAGCCGCCAGAGCCGCGGCGGCGAAGGCAGCTAGCTCCGCAGCGGCGACATCTGCTACGCCTGTCAAGTCAGCTCCAGCTGCGCCATCCTCATCAGAAGCTTCATCCTGAGCGCGAAGGAACAATCGGGATTTCGTCTGGCCGTCTCCGCTGCTGTTGACGCAACCAGCCTAACGATTCGCTCCTGCCGGGAACATTACCTTATCGGGAGCGGTATTAAGCGCAGCGAGAAGTTTTTTGATCAATCGGGTTTTGACGCGACCAGCTTCACGCGGTGGAACAAGGTAGCGGACTATTGCTTCGAGCCAGGTATTTTCGCTTACGCGAAAAATCACGCGCGGTCGCTCGCGAACTTCCAATTCATCGACGGGCGTACGGGCAAGCAAGTCACGAAATGTTTGCACGCGTTCTATCATTTCCGCGCCCAGCTCTTCCTCAGTGATCTTCTGCATCGTGCTGGCGATGAACTCGAGATCGGCGTTGAAAGCGACATAGAACTTAATCTCGTTCCAGATGTAGGGGAAAAGCGGCCACGAATAATTATAGATAATTTCGTCGAGCACTTTCTCATTCGGAAACTTGATCAGCCGACCGCTCGGATGATCGCCGGAGATGTATTTGCCGCCGAATTCCCACAGGGTCGTGTCGAGATATCCAACGTCGATCACGTCGCCCGTGGCGTCGCCGATTTGTATGCGATCGCCGACGCGGAAAGGCTGGCGAACCAGGATGTAAATCCAGGCGATGAAGCTCTTCATCGGCGTTTGTACAGCGAGACCGATGATGATTGAGCCAATACCGAACGCCGCAAGCGCGGCATACCAGTTGACGAAAATTACCGATACGACAATGACCGCGATAGCAAGAGCGGCAACCAGATGCATAACACGCTGGAGAGTGAAACGAATGGCAGGGTCCTCGATTCGAGCCAGCGCATAGACGGAGATAGCCCGTGCGACGGTGAGAACGATCACGATCAGCACTGCGCCGCGCAGAATTCGTACAACCACACCAAGAATTGATTGCGGGAGCGGGATCAGCTTGGAACCGACCAGAAAGTACGCCGCTATGCAACCAGCAAAGACAAGTGCATGTACAATGAACCAGAATTTGTCTCTGCCCCGCGCCTTGACCTTGTCGGGGCGTTTTTCGCCGGTAGTCCGCTGAAGCTCTTTGCGAATTTCCGGTCTACGTGAAATTTCCTCCGCCGTTTCAGCCATCATATTGAGAATCGCATTCGACGACGAAATGGGTGCAATCAGCTGTGGTGCAAGCCGGTGGTTGTTTGGAAGCCTCTGAAGTTTCAGTCGAAACCGATTCTCAAATGTGCTGTCGAACACCGACATCGCGGAGTTGCTTGCCCGAGAGGCTGAATCCGCAAGTGGCATTCTCTCGCGCGCTTTTCGCCGAGCTGCGCGCAACGCCTTTCTATGGCCGGAAGAAGTGGCTGATGTTCTAGCGCAGAACCGATCGCCGACC
>DATLPS010000140.1:0-8520 GCA_035535575.1 Candidatus Limnocylindria bacterium | reverse complement strand
GCTTCTTGGATCCAGTTTCGCGGTAATTCGGATCGCGCCTCAATTGTGGCGCTCACTGTAACGTTCAGGAGTTTTTTTAGCATGAGCGCACACACCAAGGCACGCGAACTCGTGGCGTGGACGTGCGCCACGTCTTTGTCTCGAAGGATTGCTCGTAAGGCGAGAGCAAAACGTGCCTGCCGCAAAAAAATTCCACCTGGTACGCGGTTCCTTTGCTGTGCTCGTTCTTCTTCGAAGCTTTGCGCCTCTCCACGATTCGCCCGCCGTTCTGCTTCTATCACCATCGCGTCTGGCAAAAATTCAAGCGACGGCGCGATTTGTTCCATTGCTCGACTTAGCCGGGCGCTGGAATTCAACTCGCATATGAATGGGGCGATCGGCACATTGCGGCGTTTCATTTCCTCGATTTCCCGCTCGAGGAGCGGCAAATCATTATCGGGCCAGCGGTCGATCAGATATATGATTCCTGTAGCCGCTTCGTTGCCTGCCGCGCCGAAGCTGTGCGAAGGCGGGTGCGAAGCGCGGCGCTGACTAGATTTGCCGCAGTTGGCCGGCGCTCTCTCGAAGAGTTTGAGCAGTGGCGCGACAGTATCTTCAATTCGGAAATGCTGCTCCATACGCGCACGCCCGGAACGGCCGTAACGCAGTCGCAATTCGCGATCGCACAGCAAGCGTTGCAGCGCCTCCGTTAGCGCAGCAGTATCGCCGGGCGAAACTAATATGCCCGTTTCGCCATTTACTACCAATTCGGGAATTCCAGCGAGGCGGGTAGAAACGACCGGGCGCGCACAGGCCATGGCTTCGAGGATCACGGTTGGAAAAACGTCGCTTGCTCCTTGAGCATCGATTACAGAGGCGAGCGCGAAAATGTCCGCGGCTTGAATTTTTTCCAATACCGCCCGTTGCGACAAAGAACCGAGCAAATTGATTCGCGACGCTAGATTCAACTTCTCGATCTTAGCTTGAAGCATGTCGCGCAGCGGCCCGTCGCCAATGATATCGCAGGTAAAATCAAATCCGCGGCGTGCAAGCTCTGCACAACTGTCGACGAGATGGTCGAAACCTTTGAATGCGACGAGTCGGCCCACGCTGATGATGCGCGGCACGTAGTAAGGCGCGACCACAGCCTGCTCGCCGTGGCGAGAGTGTACCGCTTCATAATGCGGTGTCGGAAAACGTTCGAGATCAATTCCGTTATAAACGCGATGAATTTTGGTGGCGGAATCCGGACAGCGCTCGTGAAGAAGCTGGCGGCTGTAATCGGTTTCAGCAGCGATGAACTCCGCGGCGGCGCAGATTTCTCGCAGTAGATCGTCGCTGCCGAGGTCTTTCATGAAATCCTGTCCGTGCGCGGTGACGCTGAAGGGGATGCCGGAAATTTCTTTCAGGAAAAGTGCCGTGTGCGCTGCCCGGTTTGCGAAATGAACGTGCACATGATCAACGTCGTTGCGCGCGAAGAAATCTGCGAAATAGAGAGCATTGCGCGCGCGCTGCGCTGCCTTGACGTCCGGTCCGTATCTACGCTCATGCTGCTCGACCAGATCGCGCGGCCATCTACCGGCAATTTTCGCGTCCTTTTCCGAGATTCTCAGGATTTCTTGCGGCGGCGCGTAATGAATGGACGCGCGCAGGCGGGCGATATGTTCGTGGCGCAGACTCGTAAGCGGCGGATAAACCGAGCCGATCGTCAGTTCGAAGCCGCGGCGCTCCAGCGCCAACATCTCCGCATCGCAAAATGTTTGGGAAATGACAGGATACCGAGAGTAAAGATAGCCGAGCCGCATCGGGACCGATGATTACGCGCGAGAGGGCTGAATAGCAATGGATTGTAAATGCGCTCGCAATTCAACGCCGAACGCTCAACGCTCAACATCCAACGCTAAACGACGAGTCCCTCTCCGTTTGAACTTTGGACGTTAAGCGTTTCTGCTTGCTAAGAAAACTGGACGTCCTTGCCCGGATCCATCTCGAAATCCAACACCAGGGAATCCTCCGTGTTCGGCTTAATAATCTCTTCGTTGAACTTCACAAAGATCGAGTCTTCGCGAAAGATTCCGTATTTGTCCATCGACTCAAAATCGATGGCGATGAAGAACGGCCAGTCCAATTCGGGGTCGATCCGTTTCCCGCATTTGATGCTGAGGACCTCCGGAATTTTCAGTAGCTGCATTCGTGCGTTCATCATCATCTCTTCCACACGGGCAGGCGTGACCTCGGGCTTAAGTTTGTAGAGAACGACATGATGAACCATGAGGGTAAAGCTAATAGGCGTTTCTGTTAAGACGCGCAAGCCCGAATCCGTTGCCGTAACGACGACTGAATTTGCCTCGTTCCGGAATGCCATGACTGACGAGCCTACGTGGTCCCGGGTTGGCGCTTGTACGCTTTCATGCAAAAATGCGTTTATGAGGACAACGCTGGACCTGCCTGACGAACTCTTTCGGCAAATCAAAGCGAAGGCGGCGTTGGAAAGAATGAAGCTGAAAGATTTGATCACCAGGTTTGTAGAGAGCGGCTTACGTGAGCCTGTCCACCGGCCGCATCGCCGCCGAAGCAAGTTGCCAGTAATCAAGCGCCGGACCAGACAGCCGATTCCGAACCTGACGTCGGAATACCAGAGCCATCTCGAGGAAGAGGAGGACCTTGCCAAGCTCGGGCGATCTTTTGGACGCTAATGTGTGGCTCGCTCTCACTGCCGAAGCCCATATACACCCCCCTCAGCGCGCTGAGAAATATTGGTACGGGGAAGCAGCTCCACTGTCGGCTTTTTGCGGAGTGACACAATTGGCACTTTTGCGCCATCTGACGAATAAGTCAGTTATGGGAAAGCATGTTCTGACTCCAGCCGCGGTTTGGCAAAAATGCAGAGAATTCCTGGCGCTACCCGAGGTGCGATTATTGACCGAACCTGCGGGCTTGGACGAAGGGCTGGGCAAATCTTGCAATCTCGGACGGACTTCGCCGAATCTGTGGGCCGATGCCTATCTCGCAGCGTTTGCATCCCGCGGCGGTTTGCGGCTTGTGAGTTTTGATCAAAGCTTTACCAGATTCGCGGGGCTGGATTTATTGGTTCTTGAAAATTGAATATCAACTCGTGCATTACAGAAGGATTCTGCAGCGTAGGGAGAAATGATTTTTCAAGGAGCAGTCACAAACGTGTCTACAAACGCGGCGATGTAACGTCTGTGTGGAGGGTGCGGCAAGAAACATGAGCTAATTTGACACATGAACGCCGCTTCTCGTAGTCCCTTGATTTCCATCGTTATTCCGCTTTACAACGAAGGCTCTCACGTAAGCGCATTGTTATCCGATTTGAAAGCCGCCTTGCAGCAGATCGAATGCAGTTTTGAGGTAATTCTGGTCGATGACGGCTCGCCGGATGATATGTGGAGAAAGATTAAGGATGAGGCGCGGACGTTTCCCAGCCTGCGCGCGATCCGGCTAAGTAGAAATTTCGGAAAAGAGTTGGCGCTTTGCGCGGGTTTGGAACGCGCCGGCGGCGATGCAGTCATAGTCATGGATGGAGACGGGCAACATCCGCCTTCGCTCGTGCCCGTCATGGTCGAGAAGTGGCAGAGCTCAGGCGCAGACATCGTGCAAGGCGTGAAAGTGAGGCGTGGCCGCGAATCGTTGACGAGTAAACTTGGCGCGCTGTCCTTTTACGTCATTTTGAACAAACTGTCCGGCTTTGAATTGAAAGGCGCCTCAGATTTTAAGCTCATGGATCGCAAGGTAGCCGATACATGGCTAAAGATGCGTGAGCGAAACGTATTCTTTCGCGGTATGACCGCATGGATGGGCTTCAATACAGTGCAGATCCAATTTGAGGTCGTGCCCCGAAGAGAAGGAAGATCAGGTTGGTCATATTTCAAGCGATGGAAACTCGCTTTGATTGGGATAACCACCTTTTCATCCTTTCCATTACACCTGGTGACGTTTGCCGGGTTGATTTTTCTTCTCTTCGCCCTTGGATTAGGAATCCAGACACTGTACCTGAAGCTGGCTGGCCGAGCCTTGACTGGTTTCGCCACAGTAATTCTACTGGAACTCATCATTGGCAGTCTTTTGATGATCAGCCTCGGAATCATTGGTGAGTATCTGGCCCGCATTTACGAAGAAGTTAAAGGGCGACCTCGTTACATTATAACGGAATCAATCGAACCTGACAGTGGGCAGGGCATTTCTCCTGAGGAGAGTTTGCGCACTACGTCTTCAACTAATCGAGCACGGCTCCGCCGGGGACGGGCCGCGCGGGACGAAGGCGCGGAGTCGGTGTAGTCTCGGCGTTGGTGTGGCAGTAGCAGCGTTTGCCTACTACTTCGCCCTGTAAAGCTCATAGAGGCCGCTTTTCTGGATAATCTCGCAGTTCTGGCAGTCTGAGTTTGAGCTGAGGACGATTGCGCCCGGTGGAGGCTTGGCCCCATCGGGAAGGCGAATAAACTCGGATAAAGGCCTGCCTTCCGCAGTGGCATACCAATACGCATCCATATAAGCGGGACCCCACTGGCCGTTCTCCAGATAGATTGGCCGCTGTGGCTGTGCCACTGCTCTGTCATAGAGCGTCTTGTACGGAACGTCGAAATCATACAGGCGCTTTGGTCCTTCCCGCCAGAAAGTGATTTGGAAATCGACAGCTTGTGCAACGGTCGCTGCCAACAAGATTCCGAGAAAGCCGAGTCGGATTCGGCGCGACAGACCGCCGTGGCGGACAACTGCGCCATGATCTAGCTCGCCACTGTGCGATTGCTCACTCGTGCCGCATGCACTCTGCCTTGTTTTATTGGTAGCAAGCAGCCATTCCAGCGCTGGGATTGTAAGCACAAGCAGGAAAACGGGATAGCCCATCAGACGTAGCTGGTGAAATGGCTCGTTCGTGATCGCGCCTGGCACAATTGAAACCGCAAGCCCATAGATAACAAAACGCCACCAAGGCTCACGCCAGCGGCGGGCAATGATCAGCCCCAGACCAATCATTGCCAGAATGAAGGTCGCAAAAAGTACTGCACCGCCTGCCCCTTGCACGTGATGTCGGGGGTGGTAGTCGCCCGTCATAAGCAAAGTGGTCAAGCTCTGGTCTTCCAGGTAGCGCCTAACAAACTCAGATACGCTTTCCTTGATTTGGTTCCAAGGTGCGCCAGGCCTGATGTACGAAACATCGTAGAGTCGCTTTGTTAGCACGCCGGGATGCGATCGATTGAACAGAATGAGTGGCACCAGGGTAACGCCGTAGGACAGCCACGTCTTGACTACGCCAAAAAAACGGTGCGTTGTGGTCGCAAAAAAGAGTAACCCTAACGCGAACAAGGGTGCCAGGACGCGCCCGCTGAGATAACCATACGTCACCACGGCCAGGCTTCCTGCGACCAGCGCAATGTCTTGCCAGTGCCACGTTTCCTTGGATTGAATGCCGTAGGCGGCAAGCAGGAACAGGACAACCGTGAAAGCAGTGAAATGCGGATCCCAGATCAGTCGGCCGATCTCGAAGAACCAAGGCGTCACTAGCGCAGTGCCGGCAACGATTATGCCGATCTTAGGCTTGCCAGAAATGCGCTTTGCCAACACGCCAAGTAGTAAACACGCCGCGAACATCCAGAATGCAGCGAATGTTCGTGCCAGGGCAATGCTCGGGGGAAGGAACCGGAACACGATTGCCATCAAATAGATCGAGAGTGGGTTAACATAAGTTGGCTTACTGACCGAAAACTCCTGGAAGATTAGAGGAAACCGCGGGCCGAATTCGCCAGCCCCAGTTCGGGAGACGAGGTAAGCGTTATACGCGGCCGCGGACTCGTCGAGGTAGATACCTGGTGGATTCCGGGAAATCCCCCAGATGTAGAGGCTGAAAAGGAGGATCACAGCGGTGGCGCATAGCAAAATTCGCAGGGCCTTTTGAGTTATACCGGCAGCGCCTCCTGTGACAGGCATGTTATTCCTCATAGCTTGCGGCTACCTGGTCGGCAGAGGGATAGCAGATACTCGCGCGGAACCGGTGTTCAGGACGAAAAGTTTGTCTTTTGCCAGCGCGAGGCCCGATGGACCGTCCAGTTTGTCTGGCGGCCTTGGAGTTAAGGTCCCGACCTTGTTTCCCTGAAGATCAAATACAAGAATGGTGTTCATATGCGCGCTCGACGCGTACAAACGGCCTCTGTTGGGATCGATGGCCAAGTCCTCAAAGCCATGTGGCTGTCCCCATTCGGGCACTGACCATTTGGTCAGGAAATTACCATCCGAGTCAAATACCTGAATCCGTCTGTTAATTGGATCGGCAACATAAACTTTATTGGTTGTCGGATCGACCGCGACCGAAGTATGGTCCGCGAACTGTCCGTTGCCGCTTCCGCTGCTACCCCACGTAGTTAGCACTTGACCGTCGGGATTGAACTTGACGATACGAGCACGCCCCTGATCGACGACATAAATCGAGTCATCGGGACCAATGGCGATTCGTCGCGGCCCGTACAAGCCAGGTGCCCACTCGGCGATGAATGTCCCGTCGGGCGCAAGTTTCTGCACACGATGGTTGGATGCGACCTCTGCCACGTAAATGTTACCTGCGCGATCGATTGCGATTCCATTCGGCTCTCCCAACTGTCCGAACCCCATGCCTTTTGTCCCGATGGTCGTAATGTAAGTTCCGTTTGGCGAGAACTTCTCTATTCGCCAATTATTTGTATCCGCCACAAAGATGTTTCCCGCAACATCGACTGCAAGGCTGCGGGGGCTGTCAAATTGACCTTTTCCAGTTCCCGTTCCGCCTTGGAAAAAATTCACCGGCGGCTCCGACAAATCCATGCTTGCCAGGTTTGCAGGAGCCGACTCTGGAACCTTATCAATGACCAATCTGCGATATCGATTTTCCTTGTCTTCGTACACCTTTTGAAAATACCTGACATAAAGGTATTCGTTAGGGGTCTTGATTAGTTCGCCATGCCGAACCCCATCATCAAATGCCACATACCCGATATGGTTTTGCTTAAGCAACTCAAATACCCGTCGCGGATTTTTGCTTTCAAACATCTGGCGATACATCGGTTCGCGTTTGGCAAGATCATGTCCGGCGGGTGAATCATGCGAGCCAAGGAATATCCTTCGACCGGCAAGCAGAATCGGGTGGGTAAGGAATCTGTCGGTGAGAAAAATATCGTTCGGTTTCGTGTTTTCGCGGAGCCATTTCGCCAAGTCATCCCTCTCGTAATTCACTTCTACGTAGGAGCTATTGCGAACTGGGAACAGATCAATGACGCCTCCGATGACGATTATGGCGGTCAGCGCTGTGGCGGTGACAGGACCCAAAATCGGCGGCATCTTGACCTTCCATAGACGCCAGAGTCCGTAAGCGGCAAACAAATTCGTCACGACCAGCCAGATGTTCAGAAAATTGTGGCTGGTTAATGTTTCAGCGCTCAGCTGCGTGAAAAAGGTAAGCAGAAACAAGCTGCACAGAGCGATGAAGAACCGCCAGTGAAACCAGGAGGCCAGGGTGAGTGCAAGAATTATCGCAGGCCATTTCGCACCAGGCGTGAATGCGATGTAACCGATGACTTTCGCGACGGTAGGATTATGAACGATGTCGCCCCAGTGAAATAGGTGACGAGGGCCGAAATCTCCCGACCGCAAGGAAAGAAGCTGGGGCACGGCGACCAACGCCGCGGTGATTCCGAGCAGCATTATTTGCGAGCGATGCGGGAACAGAATCAATAGAAAAAGCAGCACCGCAGCAGCGGCAATAAACACGGGGGTGCTCCAAAGCGGCAAGGCACCCAACAAAACGCCTGAGAAAATAAAGCTGATGCTAGGTTCTAGCACGTTGTTCGATGTCGTGACCAATCTCGGTAGGAAAGCCGCCTTCTGCTGAGCTTGGTTACTAGCTTCCTTGTTTGGTGTTTGATTACCACTAGCTTGGGTCTGCGGCCGTGTTTGGCGGTACCGGTCAACCAAGAAAATCAATACAAGCAGGAATACTCCGATGGCGCCCGGCAGGTGCCGCTGGTTTACCAAAACGATCTGTGCCCAAGTCTCGGCTGGATCGGCATAGCCAGAAGGAAGAAAATTCTTCAGGTGCACTATCGCGCGAAGCGCATCGCTAAGCGATCCTTGAGATTTCAGAAATGGGATAAACGCCAGCGAGCCAGGAAAAAAGAAAAGTGCCGTTCCGACGCGGCCGACGACACGCGAATTGAAGAGCAGCTCGCCCAGAGCCATCGCTAGTGCCAGCATGCTCGTGAGGCCGAGCACACTAAGCACATCCACGCTCCAAGCTACATTTAGCCCAAGAAATTCCAGGTTGCCGGCCTGAAAATAGAAAAGAAAATCATAATGAATAGGTTGACCGGCATAGTACGGGCTTTCGGTCGGGAAGTTGTGTCCGAGGGCAAAACTCTGCGCGATTGCTGACTGGGCACCGAAGTCGTCAGCCTCCATTCCTGAGAGACGTATCCGGCCCTGCTTATTGACATAGAGCGTTCCCATCAACAGAACGCACACCGCAATGAAAAGAGCGCCCAGCATGATCCAGTCCCA
>DATLPS010000139.1:0-5690 GCA_035535575.1 Candidatus Limnocylindria bacterium | reverse complement strand
ATTCCACCGGGGTAAGACCATCATTGGCGAGCTTGTGAATTTCATCGAGTAACGCGGTTTTCACCGGCTCGATCTTTTGCGGATCGGTTCCGAGATAAAATGCGAACAATCCCGGCACCAGGCCCTGCATCTGGCTTGCGCCGACGTAATACGCCAGCCCCATTTGTTCACGGATACGGATGAAAAAGCGCGATCCGAGATCGCTGCTCGCTTGATCAATTAATTCCAGCGCGTACCGATCAGGGCTCGAAAGACTCGCGCCGCGGAACCCGACCATGATCACGCCTTGCGCTTTGTCTTTGCGGCTTTCCACAGTTTCCGGTTTGCCCAGCGGCATTGGAGGTTTGGCATCAGTCAACGCAAGCGCACCCGGCTGCATCTTGCCAAGCATTTGCTCTACAAGTTGCTTTACTTCGGATGCTTTGACGTCACCAAAGACGTAGATGACGCCATTCTTGGCGACCACGTAACGATCGCGAAATTCGATGAGATCTTTTTGCGTCAGACCCTTAACGGATTCAACGGAACCATTGCTGCGAAGCGCGTAAGGATGCTGGGGAAAAAGCGCCTGCCGCATGATATTGCGCGCCACGCTCGTCAACTGTTCTTCCTCCTGCTGGATCGAGGCGATCTGGATTTCTCTTTCGCGCGCGATCGCTTTTTCCGGGAACGCGGCGTTCAGCAACACGTCCGAGAGCAAATCCACGCCCAATTTCACATCTGGATTGGTGACATCGACAGACACGCTAAAGCTGTTGTTACCTGCGTCGCTCGAAATGGAACCGCCTACTGATTCGATCTCATTGGCAATTTGCTCAGCAGTGCGCGTCTTAGTTCCCTTCAACAGCACCTTCGCCATCAACCGCGTAATGCCATTTGTCTGCGGCGTTTCAGCGAGTAGACCGCCACGAAAAACTGCGCCCATGGCCACGAGTGGTAGTCGAGGATCTTCACGGACCAGCAATCGTAATCCATTCGAGAGCTCAAACTTTTGAATCTCACCCGCGGCGCCCACTTTCGCACCCTCACTTTTAGCAGCGAGTGAACCCTTTGGATTCAGGGAGATAACCGTCAGATTGTTCTCCCTCAGATAATTTGCGGCGACGCGTTTAATGTCAGCCACCGTCACTTCCTGAACAGCATCGAGATAATGCCGGCTGAAATTGAGATCGCGCGTGAGCAACCAGTTCGAGCCGATGTCCGACGCCTGGCCGCGCATAGTCGTTAGCGCTCCGAGATGATGGCTAAGCGTGATTTTCTTGGCCTTTTCCAATTCTTCCGCCGTGACGCCAGCGTGTTTCACCTCGTCCACGATGCGCAAAGCTAGTTGCTCGGCGGAATCGCGCTTCTTTGGATCGACAGTAGCATCGATGCCAAACAAACCGGGATCGCCGGGCGTGTAGGAAAACGCGGATATGCTGAACGCCAGACCCGCCTCTTCGCGAACGCGCCGGTACAGGCGCGAGCTGCGCCCGTCGCCGAGAATCGTCGAGAGAAGATCGAGCGCGGGAACATCCGGGTTTGTGACCTCTGGAACGTGCCAGGCGAGCGCGAGATGCGTTAGCTCTGTGGCAAATTCCTGGTGCACTTCGCGCCGGCCAAGTTGCGGCGGTTCCGCAGGAATGAATACTGGCTTGAGCGACTTCTCCGGATAGGCCTTGAACAATTCCGTCAGCTGTTGCCGAACTTTGTTCGCATCGACATCTCCCACTACGACAAAGGTGAGATTGTTCGGCACGTAGCGCGTTTTGTAATACTGCATCACCTGCTCCTGGGTGAGCTGATTGTAGATTTCGATCTCGCCGATGACCGGAAAGCGATAGGGATGCCGCTGATAAGCCGTCGCAAAAAGCAGCAAGCTGGCCATCCGATCAGGATCATCCATACCCATGGCAAACTCTCGCCGGATGACTTCCTGTTCCTTCTGGTATTCTTGCGGCGGCAGAGTGGAATTCATCATCGCGTCCGCCAAAATGTCGAGAGCGGTGGAGACGCCATCTTTGGGGACATCGATCCAAAAAACCGTTCGATCGAAGGACGTGTAGGCGTTGATGTAACCGCCCACGTCCTGAATTTTTTGCGCGATCTCATTGGTCGATCTGGTCTTTGTTCCCTTGAAGAGCATGTGCTCGAGGATATGGGACAACCCCGCGCCCAAATGCTGGTCTTCGTCGATGCTTCCCGTGGCGCACCAGGCCTGCACACTTGCGACCGGCGCGCTGCGATCTTCCTGGACGATAAGCGTCAGTCCGTTCGGCAGAATCCATTTCTGCGCCGTGCTCGGCGGAAAATTGATGGCCGAGGAAGGTTCGGTCGGCGCAGCTTTGAGGTTAACCATGCTGAACAATAAACCCGCGCAGAGAAACTTCGCCAATGGGATACAATTCATTTGTGATTGGCTTGGCCGAGTCGATTCCAGTGATCAGGGATCAGGGATCGGCGCTTACCACTTACTTTCTCGACGTAGCGGGCTTCCGCGCCGGCAAATGCGACGGCGGTTTCGCAGTCGCCGGTTTTTCCGGGGCGAAGGGTTTCACGAAAGCCTCTTCGAAATCATAAACGTTTTTGAAATCTTCGATTGAATCCTCCTCAGTTTTCCCGAACACGCCGGCGCCGATTAGATTAAACACCATGTTCCCAATGTCTTCGCAGGAATGGACTCCCCAGCTGTCGAAAACCGTCGTCACCATCGGTCCGAATTCCTTCATAGCGTAACGCCGCACTCCATCCAGCAATTCTGGTCCGCTCACGTGACGCACGCTGACGCCTTTGATTTTCTTCTGTTGCTTGGTCGTGAAATCGAGTGCGTCGCGCAAAAAGACGTAGGCGCCACGTCCATAACGTGGATCGCTGGTAACGATGGAATCCAGAGCCTCGGCGAACCCAATCTTTTGCATCAGCAGAAATGCGCGCTCAGAACGCGCTGATCAACATAGTCGCCAAGCTCAATAGCGGCAACTGTCGAATGTCCACTCATAATTACCTTCCTTAGTTTTCAAACTGGTCCTCTAGCGCATCGACGTAAACCGAAAGCGGATCGTGTCGGGTTGGAGGTGAGACCTGCGATTGATTCACGGCTTTGAGATAATCGGTGAAATTGCCGCTGCCTTTCTTCATTTGAGTCGCTTCGAACCAGTTCATGTAGTCGTCAATATCGCTCATTCGAGCGTCGAGTTGTTTGCGAGTAAGATCCAAATGCGACAGACGCTTCGCGATTCCTCTCCTTTTCCCGCGGGCAAGCAGCGCGACCATCTGCTGGTATTCACGTGCGATTGGTCGCAAAACCGGATTGGCTTGAGCAACAAACACGAGCAAATCACGACTCAACTGACTCAGCGCCATCTTCTCGCTCGGAGAGATCTTGCGCAGCGCAAATTCGTCAAGCGCTGCTACTTTAGCCGGCTTATTTGTTTGCGAGATTTTCACGCGCAACAGTTCATCAAGGCGCTGCTCGCTTTCGGCGAATGTCAGTAACTGGGAGATCTCAAAATTCCTTAACCGATGTAACGTCAACTGCCAGCTTCTCTCCGCATCACCGACAAGGAACGGAAAGTGCGACTTCAAATTCGCGACCGGTTCGTTTGAGGCTTGGGATAGATCCCCGATGTACTTTGCCAGGCGGGGAGGACCGTCCTTTCCATCGATCAACATTTCCACAAACGCAAAAGAATGCGCGCGATAAAGCACGCGGCCCGCTGAATCGAGAAGGCCCGGCTGTTGGCGAAGAAACGTCTCCAACGGCACCGTTTTATTCGCCGCAGTGAGCGCTTCGACCAGGTAGCCGCGATCACGTCCAGGCGCAAGCGCAAACACGCCGTCGAGCAACCAATCGGGTGGTTCGACGAATACCGTTCCGGCAGCGATATGCGATTGATTCCGATAAATCATCTCCAGTAGGATTGCGCGAAGGACCTCGCGCTCGATCAATGAAGCATCGAACTTTTGTGAGACGGTCAGGTCCAGCTGGAGCTTGAGGCCAAAACCAGTTTGACTAAATCGCAGGCCAGCTGGTGGAACTTCAGGGAGATTTGCTTGCTGCGGTTGCAGACTCACAACGATGGGAACCGCCCAATTGTCGCGCTGCCGCAACAGCACCAGAAGATCGGCCTTCGTCCGCTCCGCCAAGTTGGAGACCGCCCCGCGTAGCTCCGCGTCAGCTCCGTAGATGACGAATTGACGGGACGGACTCACACTGTGTTCCTGCGCCGCGCCGTAAAACACGTGCGCTGCAAACACAGCTGATATCAAGAGCGCGGCACGCTTTATAGCCATTGGCCGCGGATGATAATCGCCATGCCTGCGCGCTGACCAGCAAGAATCAAAGCGAAACTCCAGCCGATGGCCGGTTCTTAATCATGTAGAGCAATCTCAATTTAGTTCTTTGCGTAAAAAAACGAGACTTCGACCCTGTCGCGGGGTATAATCAGTGAATCCCGATTAATCTATGAAATCAAAATCAATTCTTTGTATGAGTTGCTTCGCTGCGGTTGTGCTGGCGGCATCCGGAATCAGCGCCGCCCCGCGCGGTGGCGGTGGTGGCAGCAGGCATGGCGGTGGCGGCAATTGGCACGGAGGAGGCGGCAACTGGCATGGCGGCGGCGGTAATTGGCGCGGTGGCGGCGGTAATTGGCACGGAGGCAACTGGGGCGGCCGCAACTGGAACAATTGGGGCGGCAACTGGCGCCATAACCATAATAATGTGATTTTTATCGGGGACTTCGGGTTTCCGTGGTGGTGGGGTTGGGGCTCATCGTGGGGCTGGGGCTACCCGTACGGCTACGGTTACGGCTACCCATATGGTTACGGTTCCCCGTACGGTTACGGCTACGGATACGGCGACTCCGGCTACGGCTACGGCAATGGATACGGCTACGGAAATGGATACGGCAACGGAAATAGATACGGCGATAGCAGCCGGTCCAGAGTGGCTGAGCTACAGCGCCGGCTCGCTCGCGCCGGTTATTACCGCGGTTCCATTGACGGCGTCCTGGGACCGCAGACGCGTCGAGCGATTCGGTCCTACGAGCGTGATCGCGGGGATGCAAGCTGATTCCAGTCTCTTCCGATAATTGGATCAGAGCGAGCGGACTCGATAATCTTTTGGTTGATTGACCGGCGGAATTCGCAGGGAGCAATGGGGCGAACCGCCGGTCGTCTATTTTGAAAAGTTAGCTCGTTGCTCGCCCGTCCGCAGCGGGGACGTTCGCAGAAGCTGCGAGCAATTCTTTCGTCCAGCAGGGTGGCCGCCATCGTAGCATGAGCCTCGCATCCCATGCTTATCTCGAAACATCACAAGTAAAAAGCCGCAGCTCCAGTCTTTTAATTCATTCGGAAACGCGGTATATGGCTGTGCTAATTCTGCGCCCGTAGCTCAGCCGGATAGAGCAACGGATTCTAATTCAAGCACGGCTTTTTGCGTGTTTTTTCACTGTTTTGCAACGTGATCTTTCACGAGACAAGAACCGCCTGTCTTGATGCCGTTTCTTTTGCATCGACTTGCGTTGTTTTGCTCTCAAAGTTGCGCCAACCGTAGAAAACGACCGTGGTACTTTCGACTGCCACTGTTCTGCGATAACTGAACCGTTAAGCAGCCTGTCTGCCGGGCTTGAATCAGTGATCGTTGAGATTAAAAGAGTGACGGTACATGCCATCTGCACGCTTACATCCTACCGTCGAAGTCGAGCAGGCAA
>DATLPS010000138.1:0-9056 GCA_035535575.1 Candidatus Limnocylindria bacterium | reverse complement strand
AGTCTAAGGCTGCAGGCAAGTCTTTGAGCGTGGTGATCGGGTTTACGGGGGTCGTTCTAGCGTTTTCACTCGTTCAGGCGCATAACAATCTCCGGAACCTCGAAGCGCAGGTCGGCACGGAAGCCCACAACCTCGCTCAGTTGGATCGTTTGCTCATCCGGTATGGCGACCCTGAGGATGCGATCAGGGTATCCCTGCGCGAGTATGCAAACTCGATCGTAAGGGATGAGTGGCCGGAACTAAGCAAAGGCAGGCCGAGCGAGCGGACTCGTGCACTGTTCCGCCCAATTTCACGTGGCATACTTGCCATCGACCCACCGCCTGGACGCCAGAGCCTGGTCTATGCGGAGATGCTCAAAAAAGCTGATGAAATTGCAGCAGACCGCAAAGCACGCGTGGTTGCAGCCACTAAACTCGAGTTACCGTGGATCTTCTGGGAGGCAATCGTTGCCTTACTGGTAATACTGCTCCTACTGGCAGCATTCTCTGAAGCCACGTTTGGCCGCGCGGTGGCGCTCGGCGGGCAGGGTTTCGGGCTCGCATTGCTCGTGGCCCTTGTTTTCATCTTCGATGAGCCGTTCAACGGCCAGTCAGCCGTTTCACCTGAACCCATTGTCACCGTCGTCGCGGAAATGCAGACCCGTACAGAGTAAACAACAACGGCGTTATTTCTCTCTTCGACGCGCCGATTCGGATGAAATCGCGGTGCGGCGCAGGACCAGGCACGTTTCATTGTTGCTCAAGCGAGTTCCATTTGAGCGCGAGTAATTTGGTTGCAACGGCTTCCAGATCTTGTTTATGGGTAGAAGGCAGAAAGCACCGGCGGTTTAAATCCTGACGCAGCTATTTCCCACACCATGTACTTCCCTTTTGTCGCCGTAAACGATTTCACGCCCAACAATGCTGGGTGGAGTTCACTCGGTCGGGTTGTTTCTTGGGCACCCGACGCGTCCGGTAGACAATTTACGTTTAACTTCGGCGGCCAAGCTGTGGTTCTGCAAATTTTGGGTCCCCGATGTTTCCGCGTACGGTTCAACCCGGTCGCCCCCGATTACGATCGTGAGAGGTCGATTGCAGTCATCACGCGCGACATTGGCCTGAACGGCCTCCAAGTAAATGCGGCCCAACTGCTCCCAGGAGTTCTTGAAATATCGACCGGTTCCTTACGGCTAAAGATCAATCTCAGTTCCTTCGAACTCAGTGTCTTTCGCGGGAACCAACTCATTCATCAAGATTATCCAGGGCGCGGGATCCTCTTCATTCCAGGCGCAGAAGTGATCGCTGTGATGAAATCTGTGCCGCCCGGTGCGAGTTATGTCGGATGCGGGGAAAAGGCCGGCTCACGTCTACTGAAAAACGGTTTCACCTCCACATTCCTGAACTTTGACAACTACAGTTACTCGACAGGTCCGTGCCTTGGAGAGGAGGGTCCGCTCAATCCAACCGAACCGCTCTACTGCTCGATTCCTTTTCTAATCGAAACGAATCCCTTTCCTCAGGGGAGCTTTAGCGGAGCACCCTACGCCTGCGGCATCTTCTTGGACAACGTTGCTCAAACGTTCCTAAACATCGAAGCCGATGACTATTCGACAATGTCCGGCAAATACTACTTGGGTGCCCTTTACAACGAACTCGATTATTATTTCTTTGCCGGCGACACAGTCGCGGATGTTCTGGGGCAGTACACCACTCTAACCGGCCGCGGTTCAATGCCTCCTCGTTATGCATTCGGGTTTCACCAGGGAGCATACGGCTATTTCGATCGGAACAAGCTTCAAGGTGTCGCCAACGCATATCGTCAAGCGTCAATCCCTTGCGACGGTTTACACATCGACGTCGATTTTCAGGACAACTATCGAACGTTCACCCACAGCGAGATTAAGTTTCCAAACTGCAAGCAATTTTTCGATGATCTGCACGCACAAGGATTCAAACTGAGCACCAACGTCACTCCGATTTTTTCAGATAATCAGCTGGATGAAAACGGGAACTTTGCCGCATATCTGGAACGACAAGCTTTGCTGAGCGGGAATGCCCTTCTTTATGACACACGGGCCGGTGGAGGACCCAACCCAGTGCTCTATGAAGGGGGAGTGAACTATGGCGCAAATCTCGGCTCCAATCCTTACAAAGATGCGTACCCGCCTCTTTTCCCTAACCGGTGGAATAAGATACCATTAACAGCGCCGGGCAATTACCCAGACCTAGGGCTCGCGAACTCCCGTAAACTTTGGGGCCAGCAATACCGTCACCTCATCGCCGACCTAGATTTAGATTTCATTTGGCAGGATATGACCTGTCCTGCGATCGACCCGAATCGATCGAGTCAGAATAAGAGCTTCCCCGGCGATCTGACGATGGCGCAAGAGGAAGTGGATTCAACTGGCGCGGTACACATTCAGTATCTGCCTAACGCCAAAGTACATAATGCTTATGCCCTCAATCTGCTACGGGCAACGTGGGAGGGCATAAATCAATTAAGACCTGCTCAGCGCAATTTTATCATATCGCGTGGTGGTTATGCCGGGATGCAGCGATATGCGGGATTGTGGACGGGTGATTCAGCATCCACCTGGAATTTTTTGCGGATCAATATTCCGGAGGTGCTGAATCTTGGGCTTTCGGGCGTGCCAATTTCTGGTTGTGACGTGGGCGGTTTCGCCAAAGGAAAAGTAGACGGACTCAATACCACGTTGCCTGACACGAGTTTATCAGGACCACCTTTTGCACCGGGCACAGTTGTAACTGGAGCGATTGCTAATTACGAACTTCTCACCCGCTGGATGCAGTTGGCTTCGTTCATGCCGTGGTTCCGCAACCACTATGACGGCTACCTCAAAGGTTTCCAGGAGCCGTATAGATACGATGAGCCCGTCCCGACAAACTGTCGGCGATATGTAGAACTCCGTTATCGAATGCTTCAGCTGTACTACGATGCGATGTACGTGTGGACAAAAAGCGGAATGCCGATCGCCCGTGCGCTGTTCTTAAACGATGGCCATGACCCTGCCGTTTACCAACATCTCGATGACCAATTCTTCATCGGAAATGATTTTTTGATTGCCCCGATTTTAGATCCTCATGAAACCGCAAATCCGCCTTCCCCGCCGCTCCGATCCGTGTACTTGCCATCGGGGAGCGACTGGTTCGCGTTTATGGATAACTCGGCTCCTCTGGCTGCGCCCGTGGCGGGTGGAACTCTTATTGGCGACTATTTTGCCGGACTCGATCGCGTGCCGATTTATATCCGAAATGGTGCGATACTGCCGTTTTGCGAGTTGGAGCAATGGGTGGGTCAGCTGCCTGCAAATCCATTAACCATCAACTGTTATCCTGGGCCGGATCGGTGGACCGATGACCTGGCATACACGATGTATCAAGACGACGGGATCACGACTAAAGCGTGGACTGACGGGGAGTATCGAGTGTCGCGAGTTTATCACCGCACTACCACGAACACCGGAACAAAGCGACACATTCGAATTGCGCGCGTTGATGGGAAATACCAACCTGTGGCGAACTTTTTTTATCTCGCGGCTCTTGGTTGCGTGACCAAGCCGAGGGAGGCGACGCGTGATAGTGTCGTGGTTCCTGACCTCGGCAGCCCCGAAGCTCTAAAGGACTCGCCAGTCGACGCCTGGTACTGGAACGAAAGCATCCAGATTGCTTTCGCGAAGCTTTTTGACAATCGAGCGGATACTACTTTGGTCTTTAACTATTAGGAAAGAGTATGGCCAGCCTGATACGCCGCGGGGAAGGACAAGGAGCTCGTATCTCTTTCACCGCAGACTTTCATGAGATCGTGAGCGGTAGGCCGCTGAATGGTCGGTGCAGGGTTCGTTACGATCCATTCCGAATCGTGCCCGCTAGCGATTACGCTAGGCCGACGCCGCTGACCATGTACGTCGTGTTTCATCCTGTGGCCGATGCGGCGAAAAGATACGTGTACGATATTCCCTATCCACTCCGCGCTAATCTCTGGGATCCGGCGGGACAGAGACTAACCATCAACCAATGGGTGCCCCTTCCAGACAAATGCGATGAATTGGAATTCTGGTTTTCGTACGAATCACGAGCCAGACGCAAAGTCTGGGATAGCGATTACGGCAAAAACTTTTGGATCCGCTTTCCGCTGAACGATCTGCACGTAGATCATGCTGAAATCACATCAGCTCGCGACTCAGGCCAATCAGGTCAGTTTCAGGTAAAAATCTCGACCGTGCCCGCTATCGACACTGTGTCTATTCGGTGGCGCCCGATCCATTCAAGCGACGTCGGCCGCCACACATTTGATCTGTTAGCGGAGGGTAGTACCGATTCAACGAAGGTCTGGACCACGGGTTCGAAAGGCATCGCAGTTCCACTAGCACCATCGTTGGTATTCGACATTCTTTACACGGCAAAGGGCCATCTGTACACCGACGATAATGAAGGCACGTGGTACGTGGTGGGACCCGATACCATCACCGGAAGTATAGCGCAGTGAGCGGCAGAGTTTGTTATCGGGCATTGCGCATGCAATCCCGATCAACATCGGGGGCGATCGGCACCCATCCTTCACAGCCTTTTGGAAAAAAATCCTCCTCGGGACGATTGATGATGCCGATACTACCGTCGTTAATCCAGTGAACGCGAGCGTTCACAATTTCAATATTTCGAAGACCGAGACGCGAAAACAGTAAATGCGCGACATATGCACCAGGATCATTTCTCGCCAGTGTCGGCGACGCGGCTTGCATCGCGGTCAGCGCTTTCATATCAAGCGGACGTGGTAGCGAGCGATGAGGCGTCTCAACACTCTCGCCACGAAACGCCGTCAGATCTGGCAGTTTCAAACCCTCGTAGAATTTCATTTTTCGTACCGCTACAATTGATCGGGCTTGGCGGACGTAGCTGGCGGTCGAACTACGGACGCGCTGGATTATGACTGATCGCGTCGCGGCTGTGGCGCGTTTTTCGGCACGGTCAATCTGCCGCTTCTCGAATTCGCGAATCAAATTAGCCGTGAGTAGGGATGTCGATTTGGTATCGGGATCTCCTCTGTGGACCGTCTTCACGATCATTCGTAGCGAGCGAATATTGCTTCGAACGGTCGCCGGACGTTGCGCGGCATTTTCTTCGTATTTGATTATCAGTTCGCCAATTGTCGCATTGTCGTTGCGCAGTTTGAGCGGTTCTGCACCTCGGCCAGCATCGGTCCAAAAAGATTCGATGATCTGCGATGCGATTCGTTTCGCGGCCGCAATTTCTTTTGTTCCTGTGCTACGAAATACCACTCGTCGCACGCCATTAATGGCTGGTGGTATGAAGCGCACGTGCCAGTCATTGCGACCGGATGGGGATGATGCAGATAAAATTCCCGCGTTGGATAGCAGAACGATACAATTTATGCTACCGAATCCGCTACCGATTTAGCGAGCGCGAAAGAACGCGCTTACGCTACATTAGCCTGGTAAACAGGCCTTTGCACCGTTAGCTCAATTGGCAGAGCAAGTGACTCTTAATCACTGGGTTGCAGGTTCGATTCCTGCACGGTGCATCTCATCCGCCAGTGACTAAAGAGCTTAAGCAAAACAAAAGAATAGAGATCCTCGATAATGGCGCACCTATCGTCCGGTAACTATTCGGCGATACAGCGCTTCATACTGAGGGACAATGCGATCAGCTGAGAACCGTTCCATCGCGCGATTGCGACTCCGTTCGCCCAGTTCTCGCGCTAAATTCGGGGACTCGACTAGTGCGTCGAGCCCGGCAGCCGCTGCGGTGACATCGCCGAAAGGATATAGAGGAGAAGAATCTCCTATGACCTCGGGAATGCCACCGACCCTGAAGGCGACGACCGGTTTGCCGTAAAGCACTGTCTCTAGAATGCCCAGACCGAAACTTTCGTATTCGGATGTGTAGAGTCCCGCATCGGCGGCCGCCAGATACTCGTCCACGACAGCTGTGTTTTGACGCACGATGACACGCTCCCGAAGCCTCAATTGATCGAGCAGTGGCTCGTAAGGATCAAAAGGGCCGCCTGCTAAAATGAATAACCGAAGGCGCGCCCGATTCTTTGACGTGGCAATCGTGCGCAATAGAAGATCGATGCGTTTGACCGGTCGCAAATTCGACAGGTGCAGCACGAGAAATTCGTCGTTCAAGCCGAGATCGCGTCGAACTTCCTCACGGCTTCTTTTCGGTTTGTTCGGAGTGAAAAAATTCGGAATCACTTCGATGGGTCGTTTCAGATGAAAGATTTCCTGCGTTTGATTCCGAAGATTTTCCGAAACTGCCGTCACCGCATCGGAATGCACGAGGGCGTGCTCGATGGCGGTTCGATAGTCGGGATCCTGCCCCAGCAGAGTCGTATCGCTTCCATGCAAGGTTGTAACGATGCGCGGAGCTGACGGTCCCACGATCTGCGAGGCTAAACACGCGGCCAGCGCGTGCGGCACCGCGTAATGAACGTGAAAAAGATCGAGCCGCTTGGAACGCGCTACTTCCGCCATTTTCACAGCGAGCGGCAGAGTGTAGTCGGGACACGGAAACAAAGGATTGTGCGCAACCTCGACCCGATGAAAATGAAGACCCTCCTGCGGCAAGTCCAGCCGAACGGGTTGAGCATAACTAAAGAAGTAAACTTCATGGCCGCGGCGCGCCAGCTCCGAACCAAGGGCAGTTGCAAGAATTCCGCTGCCGCCAATCAACGGAAAACATGCAATCCCAATTTTGAGCGGCCCCAATTCCATCACAGCTCGGCGTAAGCTTTGCCAGAGTCGGAAATTTCGTCACGGTTAACGAATTTCACCCCGGGAGCATCCGCCTCGTTGATGTAATGCTGCTCGCTCGCCCCCGCAATGTAATGCGTGCATCGAATTACTGATTGCATCCAACGGAAACGCGTATCGCGTGTCGGGGTGATTTTCTCCGGACCAAATTCTCCTTCGGGAATCTCTATAAACCGATCGCCGCCTTTGTGGAGCAACAATTTGCCGTCGCGATAGCGTGCGCGAACAATCTCGCCTTCGTAGCGCACATCTACAAAGTAGTCTGGCACGGCCGCAGCACGCGCTCTGAACTCCGGCGTACTGGATCGCTCCACGCGCACGCCTTCGAGTAAGCCCATGCGTGTGTACATATCGAGGCAGAAGTCGGCGACATTGGAGCATTTGATCTCTTTGAAATGTGCAACCAGCGGCGGGCTTACGTAATTGGGAAGTTGGCGCGCGGTTTTCTCCTGCCACCCAGGACGCACATGTTTTGCATAAAGCGGTGAAAACTGCTTTTGAATACGATTCTGGAACTGAAAGTTTAGCGCCACGTCATCATGGGTGTGTTTATCTCGCAGGATCGTAATCGTCTCGCGCGGGTCATGGTCGCTGTCGTGCAAGAAAAAGACGATTTGTCCGCGGATCTCTTTTTGGAGACGCCGGGCCGTCAGAATCTTAGCGACTAGATAGCGTTTGGGAAAAAATCCGCACGGTTGCTGGCCGAAACAAATGATCGGATGCTCCATCGGCTCAGGACCAGTTTTACACCCCAACGGCAGCGTCGTTGCGGCGAAAGATAGTTTGCTCCAGGATGGGCGCCAGGATCAGCACTGCGACGCATCCAATCAAATTATACCAGAGGTAACCGATATTCGTCGTAGCAAACAGGATGAACACAAGCCCTTGCGCGAGCAGCGCCGAGAAAAACACGGCCGATCCTCTGACTCGACGAATAAAGAACGCTGCCAAAAACAGACCGAGGACGCTGCCGTAGAATACCGAGCCAAGAATGTTCCCCGCTTCGATCAGGTTTTCGACCAAACTGGCAAACGAAGCGACCCCAATGGCAATCAAACCCCACGCAGCCGTCAGCGCCTTCGCCGCGACCACATAATGATGGTCGCTCGCATTAGGAATGAACGGCCGATAAAAATCGATGGCGGTGGTGGAGCCGAGAGCGTTCAGAGTTGCTGCCGTCGCAGACATGGTCGCGCACAAGATCACTGCGATGAGTAATCCGACAATTCCATGCGGCATCTGTTGAAGAATAAAAGTAATGAATACGTAGTCCGATTCCTTGCTTTTCGGATCCGCGCCGGCCTGCTCGAGAACTCTCTTGGTGTGGTTGCGCAGCTCGCGCGCTTGCGCTTCGAGATCGCGGAGCGTCGTCATAGCGATGTTGCGGTCATCTGACGAATCATTGGGCGAAGCGCTGGAAATAGCGCGAATGGCAGCGCGTTTTTGAACGAACACGTCATCAGATTGCGCCTGCAACGCCGCTAGCTGCGGCGCATAGCCAGTTTCCATCGCACGCTGGTAGGCTGGCTCATTGAAATAGACCGGCGGCTTTTCAAATTGATAAAACATGAAAACAATCGCGCCGAGCAGCAGAATCGAAAATTGCATCGGCACTTTCACTGCGGCATTGAAGAGCAATCCGAGGCGACTCTCTTTGAGCGAGCCACCGGCGAGATATCGTTGCACTTGCGATTGGTCCGCTCCGAAATAGGAAAGGGCGAGAAAAAAGCCGCCAATCAGGCCTGACCAAAACGTGTAGCGTTTGTGTGGATCGATCGAGAAATCGACCGCTTCCAGTTTACCCATTTTGCCGGCGACGGATAGCGTGCTTTCAAATGAGAGATCGGGCGATATGCGATAAACGGCTACTGCAAAGGCAATCGCCATACCGACTAAGATCACGATCATCTGGTAGCGTTGCGTGATGCTTACAATTTTGGTTCCGCCCATGACCGTGTAGATAATGACCAGTCCGCCGGCGAGCCAGATGGTCAGGTTCAACCGCCATCCGAGCAAGGCCGACAGAACAATCGCCGGCGCGTAGATCGTGATTCCAGCAGCAATGCCTCGTTGCACGAGAAACAGAAACGAGCCGAGAAGTTCCGTTTTGCGATCGAATCGCTGGCCTAGGTACTGATAGGCCGTGTAAACTTTTAGCCGCTGATAAATCGGAACGAAAACTGCGCAAACAACAATCAGCGCGAGCGGCTGACCAAAGTAATTCTGGACGAAGCCTATGCCGCTCTCGTACGCCTGGCCGGGCATTGAAAGAAACGTGATCGG
>DATLPS010000137.1:0-4076 GCA_035535575.1 Candidatus Limnocylindria bacterium | reverse complement strand
TTCCCGCATCTTATTGCGGGTCCAATCATTCGCGCCCGGCAATTTATTTCTCAGATCCAATACTGGCGGCGTCCCGCGGCAATTGTAATTCAGAGCGGTATTATACTCGTCCTGTCTGGTCTGTTGAAGAAGATGGTCTTTGCCGATCGTTTCGCTGTGGTCTCGGACTCATACTTCAGCGATCCAGCGGCGCACCCAGGCTGGCTGGCTGCTTGGTCAGGCTGTCTTGCCTTCTTCATGCAGGTGTTCTTCGATTTTTCTGGTTATACGGACATCGCTCGCGGTTGCGCCAAGCTGCTCGGCTTTGAATTTCCACTAAATTTTGCGCGCCCATTCTTATCCAGAAATCCGCCTGACCTCTGGCAGAGGTGGCATATAACGCTCTCGACCTGGGTGCGTGACTATATATTCATGCCGTTCAGCCGGGGAAGAAAAGGGCGATTCGTCTTGTACCGTAACATGCTGGTTGTAATGGTACTCGTGGGACTATGGCACGGAGCGAACTGGACATTTGTGGTCTGGGGGGCATACCACGGTATGCTGCTCGTGGGGTATCGGCTGTTCGATCGAGCAACGGTCGGTACACCCATCGATAGAGTCATGAAAAAGCGCTACGTGGTGCCGTTTAGCGTCGGATTGATGTTTGCGGCCTTTGTGTTAAGTGCGGCTTTCTTTCGGCCAAAGACCCTCCAGACCAGCGGATATGTGTTAGGCGCGTTATTCGGTTTTCAGCACGTAACTGGCGAATTCCTGCTGACCACTGGGACGATTGTGCTCATTTTCATTTCTCTGTTCCTGGCCGCCGCGCAGGAACGAAATCAGTTCATTGATCGCCTGGCTTTGCAACCAGCGCGCGTTCAAATCCCGGCATACCTGTGCGCATTCCTGGCTCTCGAACTCTTCCCGGCAACCGGTCCGGTTCCGTTTGTTTATTTCCAGTTTTGAGGAGTGATCTGAGTCCGCTGTGAATGCAAGCGCGTCGACATTGAAGAATAAGAATGGGCCTGACTGGGCTCGAACCAGTGACCCTGCGCTTATCAAGCGCATGCTCTAACCAACTGAGCTACAGGCCCGCTTTGAGGAAGTAAACAGTGATCGGTGAACAGTGATCGGTCAAGCGGCCACGATTTTCCATCAGCGATCATTATTCACTAATCACATTTAAACGAGAGTCCGCCTTCGCCAAGGCTGCGGCGCGACAGTCTTCGCTCTCCGCCACGACGCGAGCAAAGACTGGAGGCAAGGGGATTACGCTCCCGCTAGTGCAGAGCGACCAGCATGTCGAATCAGAGATGTTTCTTTACAAATGCGCGTCCAGATGCCGATTTGAGATAGCGCTCGAACCTCGCAGCGCGAACCCGATCGGAAAGCGCGAAATATGCCTTCAAGTGCCAGGGTCGCCATTTCGCGGTGTGAAGAATTCGTCCTGCGTTATGATTTCTCAGTCATTTACGCAAGTCGTCCGTTAAGCCAGTGTAGAAGTGGTCTTTGTCGCGCTCGCTCTGCAAAACATAGATGTAGAAGAACTTTGTCACGCTTCGTCGTTGGCTTGCCGAGTCGTAGCTCGCCGCGTTTGCATCCACAAGGCCAAAAGAGTCCGCCTTCGCCAAGGCTACGGCGCGACAGCCTTCGCTCTCCGTCATGACGCGAGCGTAGACTGGAGGCAAGGGGATTCGAACCCCTGACTTCCAGCTTGCAAAGCTGGCGCTCTACCAACTGAGCTATGCCCCCATCTGACACTCATAAACAACTCTCTAAAAGTAATTTACGGTAGATTTCAAAATTCAAGAATCTCCTATTGTCACTGGCTTCGGATACTGTATCATTGAGTGCCATGTCGGATACACAAAAGAACACATGGGAGAAGATTTCACGCGCCATCGGCCTTTATCGTTATGTCCCCAACGGACGATATTTCGCACGGGTGCGGTACCGTGGCAAGCTTCACCGCAAATCACTGGAGACCAGTGATAGCTCGTTAGCAAAACGCAGACTGGCGGACTTCCGGCGCACATTGGAGCGCACGGACGCAGTAAGCGGTAATAAGAGTTTTGCTGCCGTACTGGACGATTACCGCACAACACTGATCGGCGCGAAGTCCACCGTCGAAGATAAAAACGTCATCATCGACAACATCAAGTCCACGTTGTTTGGCGCGGAAACGTTGCCGTTGCGTGAACTAAAACCGTCACAAATCAAGGCGTGGCTGGCGACGCATTACGGGCACAAATCCGCCAGCTATTACAATTCAGCACTAATGCTGGTACGTGACGCGCTGGAGACAGCGGTACGCGATCGCGTCATCGCTGAGAATCCCGCGAGGGAACTCAAATATCGCAAGCGGAAAACGCCTATCCGACTGACGCCCACATTCGAGCAATTCAAACAGATCGTCGCTGAGATTCGCGCTCAGAAGTTTAACCAGGTCGCCGAACAGTCGGGGGACTTTGTCGAGTTTCTAGGGCTAGCGGGGCTTGGCGCAGCCGAGGCTGCATCACTCACTCCAGCCGATGTGGATCTAGCCGCCGGCCACATCATCGCATATCGCCACAAAACAAGCGCCGGATTTGCTGTGCCTATCTACCCGCAACTGCGGCCGCTGCTTAAAAAACTATGCGCGCGCAAGGCGCACAACGAGCGGCTGTTTCAAATTAACGAGGCAAGAAAGGCGCTTACGAATGCGTGCGTGCGCCTTGGGTTGGCACATTTCACTCACCGAAGTTTACGTCGAATGTTTATCACTCGGGCAATCGAGCTTGGCGTTGACGTAAAGACCATTGCTCAATGGCAGGGGCATCGAGACGGGGGCCTTCTCATTCTAAAAGCCTATAGCCACGTCCGCCCGGTTCACTCGCAGCGCATGGCGCAACTGCTCAAATGAAAAAGAAAGGCCGAGGTCCAGGCAGAAAAGTGGCGGGGGACACTCTGATGCTCATACAATGGATTAGGATGTTTCAGGAAATGCGGCAGGATGGCGAACCTGAAGGAAGCGCGGCAATGCAGAAATTTATAAAAAAACTAATTGCTCCCGGGCTAGTGGCACACGCTCTGTCGAACAGGTTCGATGAACTTTATCGAGCTTCAGAAAAATATGGTCTCGGGATGTTGTCCGGCGAGCCGTGCAGTCAGGCTCATCGCGAAATTGGAATCGCTAATTGGAAATATCAGAAGGTAAATGGACGGCCGCCAACCATGAAGGAGTGGAGGGCTGAATATCTGGCAATGCGTAATCCCGGTTATCGGGTAGATATGAGGACGTTCCGCTGGATAGCGAAACAAACAGGGTGGTCATGGACAAGAGTTAGGAGCATACGACTTCGATTGGACAAAGGTGGGCGAACAATTTACGGGCGTGATCGACGAACGCATGCCCGACTATTTTGAGCGTGGAGATGTGGCGCCTGTGGCTTTCTACAGGATAGGCCACAGCGATGATTCAAGCCGCGATCCACTCTTCATGATGAGCAAAGACAAAGCGATGAATCTTGTAATAAGTGGATCAGCGAAATGAAACGCCAATACTAGCGTTTACTGTCGCAGACCGATGGATAGCCATTCCCGTGAAGTACTGGGAAATCATCGCCGGCAATCTCAAGATGCGCATCGCGACGGTGTAGAACTCGAATCGGCGATTCGGGGATCTCCTAGTTTCACGCCCTCTGCACCGCTAAGAAACACAGGTCGGGCTAGCATCAGCGAACGCGTCGCTCTGCTCGGCGGCACGATGCGTGTCAGTGATCCAAAAGTGTTAGCCGTGGGCTCGTATTTCGCTGTGTTGTCAGCTAATGATCGCGAGTTAAACGATGGCCGCTGGGGTTCAAGTGCGCAGCTACAGGAACCAGGGAATCCCGGACGTTGGGAAGCAAGCCGCTAAGTTGCACGGCTTGCTGCCTGTCCGGCCCGCCATTACCACAGCCGACCGAATGGGGCAGCAGGTCGAAGGAGCGTTAAGGCCTCGATACAAGCCTAAGTGATCTCGTCCTTGGTGAGGCGGACCATGGGAGATTTCCTTCTAGGCATTACAGTTTTAGGTAGCCCAACTTGAATGCCGCGTACATCGCCCCGGCACCAATCAC